>DATJYM010000152.1:0-4965 GCA_035499615.1 Candidatus Acidiferrales bacterium
AACGTGCGAACCACCTGACCGGTATTGTTCGCCTTGGGTGACTCATGCGAATCCATTGCATGTCCTCCTTCTTGAAAACCGCGGTGATGCCAGCCCCATCAATCGGGCACTGCACATAACTCGGAACGTCACATAACACAACTTATGTGCTGCGACACATAAATTGTGCATAACAACAATGGCGTGTGCGCTTGCCATGATTGCCAGCCTGAACACCTCCCTCGGATGAACCAAAATCGTATCCATCGTTCCGACCGATACGAAGTAGTGACCTTTGATTTTACGGCGCACGTTGAGGATTAAAACCACCAGGCATTCATTTTCAGGATTGAAATACGGATGATTTGTGATGTGCAAGTTCCAATAGGCGGCTGCCTGCTCCGGTGTGTCACACAATTGAATATCAGCGGGTGTCGGACATTCCCGCAATGAAACAATTTTCCATTCCTGTGGTTGCGGTGGGAACTTGACTGGCTTGACGATGTTGTTCTGCACTTGAGGCGTTGAGATGATGTTTTCTGTCGTGTTCATATTTTGCGTTTCGTTTTTGAAGGAGCGGAACTGCTCTCTTCGCCTCACAACCAAGAGAGAGAAGGGCCGCTCCGAACGAAACGCAAAGAGCCGGCTTTACGCGCTGACGGGCAGCGGAGCGTCAGCAATGTAGTGACACGAGGCACAAACCCAAATTGTGATTTGCCTCGTGGCGCGAAATTGCAGCAGAGCAACCAGAAGCGCGGAAAGCTGGCGGCTGAACACGTCAGAAATCAACGCCGCATTGCGGAACAACTGACCAGCCTTGCGTTGAATGACGAACGGGTTTCGGGTATGAAGAAAGGCAATGCCGTCGAAGTCGCTGTCAATTGCCGAGAAGATTGCCGTTCGCGAATTGATTCGCGCAAAATCCGACCGCGAAATCGCGCGAATTCTGCGGCAGTCTTACCGGGTGTTGAATTTGCATCGCCGACATCGCTCGACTGTTTTGCACCCGGAGCGGTGGATGGATTACGAACTCCGTTTGCTTGGCCGGATACGGGATGAAGAACTGGCGAAGTGGGTGCGTCGCAGTCCCGCCGCAATCGCGGCGAAGCGTGAATCATTGGGCATCTCGATTTTCGCGCCACAGCGGACTCTTTGGTCAAAGCGCGAAATCGAAGTCCTCGGCACCCGGCCCGATCCAGTTGTGGCACGAATGTTGGACCGGACGCGGTATGCAGTTCAACTGAAACGGCATTCGCTCGGAATTCCGCAATGCTGGGAAAACTCCCGCCCGTGGACGAAGGCAGAGGAGCGGCTTCTTGGCACGATGCGCGATGGTCAGCTTGCTCGGAAATTGAAGCGAAGCACTTTGTCGGTGCGCACAAGAAGATTGGAGAAAACGAATGTGCGTTTCATCCGCACGCCGAAGCACTGGACCCCGTCAGAACTTCGTTTACTTGGCCGAGTGTCCGATGTAGAAATTGCCCGTCGCACAGGCCGTTTCATGGCATCGGTGCGTAATAAGCGAATTCAGCTTGGAATCGCACGCCATTTGTCGGACCACCAACGAAATTCTTCCTGATACGAGCCCATTTTGATTCCACAGGCGGCGCTGCAACAGAAAGCACTGGACATATCTTGCCACATTTTAGGCAAAGCGGCGACATTTGACTGGGGCATGATGTCACATAATTTTCACGTGCCAGTGCTTGACTACTCACGCCGATAGAGCAGAAGATCCGCGCTGACCCTTTTCAAAGGCAGAAACCATGAAACTCGCGCCGCGAAATTCAACCAACATATCACGGACTTTTGAACCAGTGGTTGCAAATGCAGTTATTTGCGGCAAACAGCAGAGAATTTGCCGAACGTTTTTCAATCTCAAGAGATCGCTTTCCTCGCTCTTTCTGGGCGCAATTTTGTGCGTGTCGTTCGCTACGACGTGCGCTGCGGTCACTTACTCAATCACGCCTAATCCCGCTTCGGTGAACGAGAACGGCGGGCACCTGACATTTACAATCAGTCGTTCCAGCACTACCAGCGCCGCGACGGTTTACGCTAGCACAGTCACCGATCAGGGCTACAGCAATCCCGGCGGCAATTATTATTACCTTGGCATCGCGAACCAGGTGGTCAATTTCTCCGTGGGCCAGAGCACGGCTCAGGTCACGGTGACGATTAACGACTTGGGATTGACCTCGGGCAGTGAGGTTTTCCGCTTCATCGTGCAGCAGAATTCAACCGACCCAGTGAGCACATATTTGGCGACTGACAATTTCACCATCAACAACAACGACGTTACCTACTCGATTACGCCAAACCCGGCCTCAGTGAATGAGAACGACGGGCACCTGACATTTACAATCAGTCGTTCCAGCACTACCGGCGCCGTGACGGTTTACGCCAGCACTGTGCAAGACCAAGGTTTTAACAACAATGGGCTGTATTACGAAGGTATCGTCAATCAACCGGTCAGTTTTTCGGCTGCTCAGAGCACGGCACAAGTGTCTGTGACGATTAATGATGTCGGCTTGAGTTCCGGTAGTGAGGTTTTCCGCTTTATCGTTCAGCAAAATCCAACCGATCCAGTCAGCAGCTATTTGGCAACCGATAACTTTACTATTGTCAACGGCGATACGGCAGCGCCGGGTACTAAATTCGGCATCGATTATCGCGACTACGGGGCCACTGCGACGACAGGAGTAAACATTCCCGCCATTACGGCTGCGGGCAAACAATTCGTCTGCGAATACATTGGAACAGCGGACAACGATGGCTATTTACGACCAGCCGACGTAATAGCGTTAACGAATCAAGGATTGCAAATTGTTTCCATTTTTGAAAGAAGTCCTACTTCGGTATCGTATTTCACATTAGCAAATGCGGACTATGACGCCACAGTTGCAATAAATGCTGCGATTGAAGCAGGTCAACCATCTGGATCAGCAATATATTTCACGGTTGATTATTCAGTTTTGACCCCCGACTTTTCTGCGATTGACAGTTATTTCCGGGAGATTCGACTGGATTTCAATACATACTTTAACGCACATCCTGGCATTAACTATAAAATAGGTGTGTATGCACCTGGAAATCTGCTGCCGACAATAATGAACGACTCAAGTGTAGGCGCTTCGTATAGTTGGGTTGCAGAACCATTTGGTTATGCGTATTCGTCGGCAAATCTTGCGCAGACCCAAGATGGTATTACGCTAAGTGGCGTTGGAATTACCGTTGACCTTGATGAAGCATATACTACGGACTTTGGCCAATGGGGCGCTTCGTCAGGTTCTTCTTCACAACCGACTTTTGGAGGCTCCTCCGTCAGCGGTGGTAATTTGCAGACAACTTTGTCCGGACTCTCCACTGGACAATCAGTTATCATTGAGGTTTCTACTGACTTACGAACTTGGACTCCGGTCGAAACGAATAGCGCCAGCGGTTCCACAATGACGCTCACGAACGGTATCAATGCTAGCGAGAAAATGGAATTCTTCCGAGCACGGTTACAGTAGGCATTGTGAGTCGGAAGCACTAGCTTTTTATGGCTTTGCTGCCGGCTTGCGCGGTTGTCCGGCCCGCAACACTCGCAAAGAAAATCCGCGCCCATTGTCGAACGGCTCGACCGTGGCGGTGATTTCAAGCACCGGATAACGCACGGTTGCGAGTCCGTAGCTTTTGTAGGTCTGCGCGAACAATTCCGTCTCCACCATGCCGGTCCAGTCCGCCAGAGTCAGGAATTTCATCGGCTCGCCGGTGATTTGGTGATGGGTGCGTTGTTCCACCACAAGCCCGCACGTCACCACCGCTTCGCCAACATGCTCGCCCAACCGCTCGACGGGGCAATAGGTGTCCCAGGCCACGTCATCAAACAATTCCAGCGGATGCCCGCTCACGGCGTAGCCGAACAATTCCGTCTCGGCTTCCAGCCTTTCACGCCTCGTCGGCTCGCGGAGCAACGCCGGATTCTGCGTGAAGAAATCGGAAACTGGATTTCTGCCCGCTTCAAAATTGAATTCCATGTTCCGCGTTTCAATTTCCGATTTAGCCAGCCGTTGCGCTTCCCAAAACTGCCGTGTGCGCGTTTCGCCAAATTCATCAAAGCCTCCTGCGCGAATGAGCGTTTCGATTTCTTCTGGCTGCGGCTTCACGCGGCGATGAAAGTCCACGAGTGAAATGAACGCGCCCCGTTCGCGCTCGGCCAGCAATCGTTTCGCCGTGCGCTCCGTCAGTCCTTTTGGCCGCGTCAGGGGAACGCGGATTGTGTCGCCATTCGCCATGAATTGCGGCCCTGGCTCGTTCACCGTCGGCGGCAGGAATTTCAAGCCGAGCCGGCGACATTCGAGCACATAAACCAACGGGTCGTAGAACCCCTTGCCGTTCGTCAAAACGGCTGCCATGAATTCTGCCGGATAATTCAGTTTTAGCCAAGCGGCCTGATATGCCTCGACACCGTAAGCGGTCGAATGCGCTTTGCAGAAAGCATAGCCGGCGAAGCCCGCGACGAGTTCCCACACTTCCGCAATTTTCTGTGGCGTGTGACCGCGCGCCCGCGCCGACGCGAAGAACTCCTTTTGAATCTCGGCAATGACGGCGCGTTTCTGTTTGTTCAACGCCCGGCGTAATACGTCGGCTCGACCCGGATTCAGCCCCGCAAAAGCCTCACAGATTTGCAGAATGTGCTCCTCATATACCACGCGCTTTTTGCCAATGAAATCAGCAGCTTGAACGGCATCTGCTTCATCGGCGGCACGGAAAATCAGGCGGTTGCGAAGATTGAGCGTCAGCACTTTTGACTTGTCGTTGCCCAATGGCGGCACAAGTGAAGTTGTGCTTTGCGCTGCGGCGACGATCGTTGCACCCGCCTCGCGAATCACGTCCACGCAGTTGTAATCACTTGTGCCGTCTTCGCTGGCCGTCATGAATCGCTGGGCCTCGTCCGCCCACAAAATCAGCAGATTGCTTTTCGCCCGTTCGGTTTTGGCCTTG
>DATJYM010000153.1:0-11633 GCA_035499615.1 Candidatus Acidiferrales bacterium
TTCAGCCCCGCATCGTTCAACCAATTGCTGGTACCGGTGCATTCAACGATCGCCGGAACCTGGTTGGACTCAACCGCATAGGCGCTGAAAATAATATCGGGCCGGGAACTTACTCGCTCCACTTGCTGCTGCATCCGGGCACCGTTGGTGACGTAAGTGTCGGTATATTGATTGGTGACTGGCGTGTAAAACTCGCCCGTTAGCAAATCGAAATTCCTGGTCTCCTCCACGAACGTAATTTTGTCGACCCCGCCTCTGGAAGCGAGGTTAACGTAACTGTTCGAATTGACGTCGACGCCATGAACGTCCGGCAGAAGAGTCTCGAAGTTGAGATTGTTGGTCTGCAACAGATAGCGCAGGCCGCCGACATCATCGCGAGTCAGGCCGGTGTAAAAGAAGCCGGGGGACGATGCAACCAGGCCATCGGCGACGGCAGTGTTCTGACTGAACAGGCTGACCGGAATGGCATAGATGAAAACGCTCTCCGGCCAAAAGCCCTGGTTGATGCGCCAAACCAGATTGCTCGTATAGAGCGAGCTGTTGAGCACGTTCGTCGCCGTGTAGGTGAAAGGATCAAAATTCCTCATGATCACATTGACGTTCGTATTTCCGCCGGTGATGGAGAAATCGTGGACACAAAACATGTAGCGCGTGGGTTGGGCCAGGCCCAGTTGCTGGAGCAGTAAAAACAAAGTCTCCGATTTGAGGTCCACGAGCCCTTCGGCGTTCGCCGCATAATTCACGCTCATGGTATTCAACGGGTAAGTGTTCGGATCCATTTGCGAGGCTGATGGCAGACTATTCAGGATTTGAATTGCGCTTTCGACGGCCGCGACACCGTTGGAGCCGAAAAAATCTACAAATGATATGTCGAATGCGTAGGTTATCGCCGGCACATTCCAGCGGTATCCTTCCCCGATATTCATCGGCCCACCGGTGTCTCCCTCGAATTGAAAGCCGTTGCTGGGCGTCATCCAGGTTTCATAGGGGCCAAGCAGCGAAAAAGCTTGGGCGTCAAACGTGGCTAAATTGACACCCACACAACCCAGCATGAGGCTAAGACCGATCTCCGGTAGTGTCTTCACAAACCAACTTGGAAACTCAAAGTTCTGGCCGCCGTCTGCCTAAATTACTAAGCTCCACATGCGCTGTTTGCAACACATGATTTGTGACAAATCCAAGACACTATTTGCCGAAGCCTTGAAATTCATTCCGGGCGGCGTGAACTCGCCGGTGCGCGCGTTCCGCGCTGTCGGCAGCCAGCCGTTCTTCGTCAACCGGGCCCAAGGCGCGCACATTTGGGACGTGGACGGCAACAAATACATTGATTACGTCTGCACCTGGGGACCGGCCATTCTCGGCCACGCGCACCCGAAAATCATTTCTGCCGTCAAAACCGCGGCCGACCATGGCACAAGCTTTGGCATTCCCAATTCGTATGAAGTGACGATGGCGAAACTGATTGGTTCGCTCGTGCCGAGCGTGCAAAAGGTGCGCATGACCAATTCCGGCACCGAAGCATGCATGAGCGCCATCCGCCTCGCGCGCGGTTTCACGAAGCGCGACAAAATCATCAAGTTCGACGGCTGCTATCATGGCCACGCAGACTCGTTGCTGGTCAAGGCTGGCAGCGGCGCGCTCACGTTCGGCAATCCGGACAGCGCGGGTGTGCCCCCGGCATTCACCCAACACACTATCGTGGTTCCGTTCAACGACGTTTATGCCCTGAAAACCGCGTTCGACGCGAATCAAAATCAAATTGCCGGCATCATCGTCGAGCCGGTGCCGGGCAATGCCGGAGTCTATCTCCCGAAACCGGGTTACCTGGAGTTTCTGCGCGAAATCACGCAGACCAACGATGCGCTGCTGATATTCGACGAGGTCATGACCGGTTTCCGTCTCGCGCCCGGCGGCGCCCAGGAACGGTTTAAAATCACACCGGATTTGACCTGTTTCGGCAAAATCATCGGCGGCGGCCTGCCAGTCGGCGCTTTCGGCGGGCGCGCCGAGATCATGGACTTGCTGGCACCGCTCGGGCCGGTTTATCAGGCGGGCACGTTGAGTGGCAATCCACTGGCGATGGCCGCGGGCATCGCCGCGCTCGAGGAATTGAGCAGGAGCCGACGTGAGGAGGCTCATTCCAGGTCACGCATCACGCATCACGCATCATACCACAAGGAAAATCAGAGACTCCTTACGTCGTCTCCTGCAAACAAACGGTCCGCGGACGCCTATTCACAGCTCGAACATCTGGGCGCACAACTGGAAGCCGGCCTGAAAGACGCTGCGAAAACTGCGAAAATTCCCGTGCGATTCAACCGCTGCGGCTCGATGTTCTGCACTTATTTCACGGGCGAGCCGGTGAATAACCTGGCGGATGCGATGAAAAGCGACCGCGCACGGTTCGCCAAATTTTTCCACTGCCTGCTGGCGCAAGGCGTTTACCTGGCACCATCACAATTCGAAGCCGGCTTCATTTCCACCGCGCACACGACGTCGGACATTGACCAGACCGTGACCGCGGCGGCGAAGATATTGCGCCGGCTGTAACCTTTCCGTTCCGCATCCGTCTCACTGGCTATGATGCTGAGTCCTGCTGGCGCGGCGTAGAACAAACAAACCCAACTAAGACAAAATTATGAAAGTCAACAGATTGACGCTGATCGCGACGTTGGCCCTGGGCGGATGGTTGCTGTTGAACCCTGCAGGACTTGCGCAGGATGCCACCAACTCCACACCGCCTCCCGGTAGCCCGCCCGGACCCGGCATGCGGGGCCGGGGACCGAACTTTGACATGATCGCGCAACAGCTCAACTTGACCGACGACCAAAAACCCAAGATCAAGACGATCCTCGACGATCAACGGCAAAAAATGCGCGATTTGTGGCAGAACCAGGATCTCTCCCGGGACGATCGCATGGCCCAGATGAAATCCATCCGTGAAGACACCGATGCCAAACTGAAGGCTGTTCTTACCGCGGATCAGTTCGAGCAATGGCAAAAAATGGAATCCAGAATGCGTGGTCCGCGCGACCGCCCTCCGGGTGGCCCGCCTCCGGGTGAAGGTGGCACCAATGCGCCGGCCAGCGCACCGCCGCAAGCCTGATTTGTGGGGACATACAATGACGAAGGGACGGCTTCGAGCCGTCCCTTCTGCTTTTCGGCTGTAACATTTCCGCGGCTGTTTTCGTATAAAAATCAGTATGAAAACGAACAAATGGCTTCCCCTCACCCTGGCCGTCGCGTTGAACCTCGGCGGATTAACCACAGCCCCGTCGCTGGCCGCGGACACAACCGCACCCGGGCACGGACGATTTTTCCAGCGCATCGCCCAACAACTGAACCTGACCGACGACCAAAAAGCGCAGATCAAAACCGTCCTGCGATCGGAGAGGGACACGCTGAAGCCGATGCTGGAACAACTGCACACCGCGCGGCAAAACCTGCGGGCGGCGATTCAGGCCAGTGACGCCAACGAAGCCGCCGTGCGCGTCGCGTCGGCCAGGGTTGCCGCCGTCGAGGCCGATTTGGCGGTTGAACGAATGAAGATTTTCGGCAAAATCGCGCCCATCCTGACCGATGAACAACGCCAGCAAATCAGCGAGTTCCAACAACGCGCCGACGATTTTGCGGACCGGGCCATCGCCCGGGCGGGGGACGGGTTGGGCGACTAAAACGTGAGCGACGATGCCGAATTGCTGGAACGCATCCGGAACGGCGCCACGGACGATTTCGCCGAACTCGTCCGTCGGCACCAGTCGCGCGTGTTCGCCATTTTGCACCGATATGAACGCGACGCCCACAAGATCGAAGACCTCGCGCAGGAAGCTTTTGTCAAGGCCTGGCGCGCGCTGGGGCAATTTGACAGCCGCGCACCCTTTGAACACTGGCTTTCCAGCATCACCACGCGGGTGGCGCTGGACCATTTGAGAAGAGAGAAACGCCGGCAGAATGAAATCGGGCTGCCCGAACTCGGTGAGGATGCGCTGGACTGGTTGCGCAGCGGCGACGAGAAAAACGAATTGGACGCGCGCGGCGCGGCGGAACTGCTGGAACTGGGGATGCGCGAACTGTCACCGGCCGACCGCGTCGTCATCACGATGCAGGAACTGGAAGGCCGCAGCGTGAAGGAAATCGCCGCTGCCATCGGCGTGTCCGGCGTGGCGGTCCGGGTGCGGGCCTTGCGGGCGCGATCGAAACTGAAGCGGGCGCTGGAAAAAATTACGAAAGAAAAAATATGAACAACCGGAAATTGAAAAAATTGTTTGCGGCGGCACGCCGGGAAACCGCGCCGGCGCCGCCGGAGGACTTTGCCGGGGACGTGCTGCGGGCGATTCACCGTGAGCCGCCGGTGGCCGCGCCGGAAACCATGTCACTTTTTGAACTGGTGAACCTGTGGTTTCCCCGCCTGGCGCTGGCCGCGTCGGCGGTCATTGTCCTGTGTGTGGCTGCGGATTACGGCCTGACGGCGGCGGGAGTCCCGGGTTTGGGCGATGGCGTGTCGCAGCTTTCCGCACAGTGGCTGTTGACGCCGACCGGGCTTTGATTATGAAAACATTCAAACTGATGGTGCTGGTGGCGCTGGTGTTTCTGGCCGGCGTGGCCGCCGGCGTGGTCGGCACCCGCGTCGCCATCCGCCACTGGGTGAACACGGCCATTCAACGCCCCGAAAATTTCCAGATCCTCCTGGAGCGAAAACTACGCTGGCAGCTTCACCTCGAGCCCCGGCAGCGGGTGGAGGTGCACCGGATCTTGACCAATACGCGCGTTCAGTTGCGGGATTTACGCAAGGAATATCGTCCCCAGGTTGTCGCGGTGTTCACCAACACCGAGGCGCAGATTTCGGCCCTCCTGACACCCGAACAGGAGGCCCAATTTGAACGGATGCAACAGGAAAACCGGCGCTTCTTTCCTGCGCCGGAATCGGAACCGGGGCGGTAAACATTATCTGATGGGAATTTCCGGTGCTACTAACTGACGTAGCGGCTTTCGGCAGAAAGCCGGACTCTGCCATTTTCCAATATTTGCGGCGCTCTGCCGAGCCGCCGCTACGATTACAATTTCCTTAGCGCAGGCTGGCAGCCTGCTGTATCGCGGATTGGCAATCCGCAGGCGTTTGCCGACTGTCATTCAGCGATACCGCCGATTGGCAATCTGTGCAACGATCCTCACCCGGCGCCCTTGCAGATTCCATTTGAGCCAAGCCGGGTACGGCGTTAATATGGCGGTTGCCTTGCGCGCGTAGCTCAATTGGATAGAGCGTCGGCCTCCGGAGCCGAAGGTTGTGGGTTCAACCCCCGCCGCGCGTACCAGTCTTGACTTCCATTCAAATGCTTTGCGAAGGTTACACCAAACTCAAGCTCGTGTGGGCAACCGGCAGCCCCATTCATTCCCTTTGGTTAAAACCTGATCTTATTCTAAGGGATCGGGGTTTGCCTTGTGGTCGTTGACTCCGTATATTTGAGTTACAAGGAGGTGTTGTAACGATGGCTGATTCACCCATGAGGTGGAGGGATGCCCATCTGGAATTCCCACCGGAGGACTATGTTGTTTGGACGGCACGTGGTAATGTCGTCCGCAAGGGAATCTGGTATTGGGGTGGCCCCGGTGCCGAGCTGGAAAAATCGGGGTGGACGGATGAGGACGGGAACGAGATCCTAGTCAGTCATTGGATCTGGATCGATGCAAGTCCTGGCTCAGTGCCGATGCCACCGGCATAAAAGGATTCCTGGCCCCTGATCGCGAGCTTTTGGAAGGCACTTAATGGCCTTTTAAGGCGGCTGTATTGCAACATTAACCGCTCCCCGGTTCGACCGGGATACGTCAATGTAGATTTTGTCGGGTCTTGAGTTCAAATTGCTGATTTACAGTGACTTATGGTTGGGACCAGGAAATCGGTCGTGGACAACAGCCGTAGTCTCATCCTTTGTAAACGGCTGATATTCGGCATTCTCAGCTAATCTTCGGCCATCTTCGACAAACTCAAGCTGGGTTTACATTTTCACCGAAATTTCCCCTTGACTCCATTTACGGGAACAGCTACCTTTCTTTAAAAAGGTAGCTTGCTCGATATTGGACGATGAGTGTGAATGAAAAATTTTCGGCGATCCGGAAGGGACTGCTCGAGTTCCTCGTGCTCCAGATCATCTCGGCGGAGAAGGTCTATGTGGCGGATATCCTGAAGCAGCTCAGCGCGACCGAATTCGCCACCCAGGAAGGGACGCTCTATCCGCTATTGAGCCGGATGCGCCGCGAAGGGCTGCTGGATTACGAATGGAAGGAGTCCGAGGCCGGACCGCCTCGCAAGTATTATGAACTGACGGCAAAGGGCCGGGAACAACTGCGCGAAACGTTGGAGTATTGGGGGCAGATCAACGGAACGGTGAAAAAACTAGGGCTCAAATAGAAAGAAAACAACCTATGAACAAGGTCATTACCATCAATCTGGGCGGCAACGCGTATCAACTCGAAGAAGGCGGTTATGACGCTTTGCGCGCCTATCTGGAAACCGCCGCCGTCAAACTGCTCGGCAATCCGGACCGGGATGAAATCCTCTCGGACATCGAATTGGCAATCGCGGAAAAGTTCCGCGCGCTTCTGGCGAGTCACAAAACGGTGGTCGAGACCAAGGAGGTCGCCGCGGTCCTGGCGGAGATGGGCCCGATTGAGGCAGAGCCGGGCGAAGCGGCGAGCCCTGGTGCCAGGGCTGCCGGCGCCACCAGCGGCACGGGCGGGCAGAAGACGACGGGCGGAAAAGCGGCGGAAAGCAGTGGATCGCCAAGGCGGCTCTATCGGATTCAAGAGGGCGCGATGATTGCTGGCGTCTGCAATGGAATTGCCGCTCATATGAATATTGATCCCACTCTCGTACGACTGGCTTTTGTTCTTTTGACGATTTTTTGGGGCACCGGTTTGCTTGTCTATGTGGTGATGGCGATTGTGGTGCCCGAGGCCCGATCGCCTGAGGAAAAGGCGGCGGCGTCCGGTTTCCCGGCGACGGCGCAGGAATTCATCCGCCGCGCGAAGGAAGGATATTATGAAGCGATGAAGGGCTTCCCGGATCGCAAGGCGCGCCGCGAATGGAAACGCCAGTTCAAGCGGGAAATGCGCGCGCACGCGGATCAATGGCGGTTTAACTGGCACAGTTATTGGGCGGAACACGCTCCCATACATCCCGGCATGGGCTTCGTGCTGCCCTTCCTCTCGTTGCTGCAAGGCGCAGCGACGGTCGTGTGGATTTGCGCCATTATTTCGCTGCTGGCGACCGGTGCGGTGTTCGGGCTGGCGCTGCCGGCGAATGTGCCGGCATGGGTGGCGGCGCTGCTGTTGCTCATCGCCTACGGCATTCTCGTGGGGCCGCTGAAATTCGCGCGGCGCGCGTGCTTTTACAGTCTGGGCCGGCCGCGGTGGGCCTGGTCCTTCGTGTTTTTCATGGATGGGGTCGTCTGGTTCGTCGTGATCGTGGCCCTCCTGTGGCTGGCCGCGCGTTATTCTCCGGAGCTGCACGACGCGATTCACAGTTTTCCTGCTTTCGTCCATCAGGCCGCGGATGACATCCGGACGTGGTGGCATGGGAAGTGATGTGTGGGCGAAGGCGGAACGGGAGCTCAATACGCTCGCGGGGAGATGCGCCGCTGGACGCAGCGCGCCGTCCCTACCGGGGATCATTCCAAGGTGCACCCGGTTGAGGCGCTTGTAAGCGCCACATTCTTTCTATTTTTCTATTTTTTGGAAATGGCGGCGGTCATAGACTGCCGCTACAGCAAATTCCAGTTCGTGGCCGGCGGTTGAAAGCCCGGCAGGCCAAATTGCCACAGAAGAAATGACCAGATATCCGCCCGCAGCACTTCATTTTGCTTTTTGGTTGAACCGATCCCGTGGCCGGCTTCGTAATCCACGCGCAACAGGACGGGTTTGCCGCTCGTCGTGGCGGCCTGCAGGCGCGCCGCCATTTTCGCCGATTGCCATGGCTCCACCCGCGGATCGTTGATGCCCGTCGTCAGCATCACGGCAGGATATTTCGTGCCGTCCTGAACGTGGGCATACGAACTCATTTCATATAATTCCTTGAAGCCCTCCGCGGTTTTCACGCTGCCGAATTCCGGAATGTTCGGCACGCCGTTCGGCGTCGTCTCGATGCGCAGCATGTCCAGGCAGCCGACCTGAATGATGGCTGCGCCGAAAAGATCCGGGCGTTCGGTGATGGCCCGGCCAATCAGGATGCCGCCGGCGCTGCCACCCGTGCCGGCCAGCCTGTCCGGCGACGTGTATTTGTGCTCCACCAGATATTCGGCACAGGCGATGAAATCCTTCCACGTGTTCGGCTTGGTTTGTTTGTAACCCCCCTTGTACCAATCCTCGCCGTACTCGCCGCCGCCGCGCACGTGAGCCAGGGCAAATACACCGCCCTTTTCGTACCACGCCAGCAACACCGGCCCGTACACCGGGTCCTGCGAAATGCCGTACGCGCCATACCCCCACAGCAACGTGGGATTCGAACCGTCCAATTTAATCCCGCGCCGGTAAACGATGGACAGCGGAATCATTTCGCCGTCGTAACTCCGGGCCTTCACCTCGACCGATTCCAGGTTGTCCGGCGCATCAAACTCGCCCAACGGTTGCAGGCCGGTGTTGGTGATTTTTTTCGTCTCCGGATCATAGGCGTAAATCTGGTCAGCCTTCGTCCAGGTACCCAATTCGAGCCAGGTACCGGCCAGCCGCGGGTCCACCGCGACCATGGACACCGACCCATCAAACGGCAGTTGGACCGGCTCTATCTTTCCGTGGAACGGCACGCGCCAGAGACGGCCGATACCGCCGTCGCGCAGTTGTACGTACAGTGCGTCCCGGGCCACCGCCAGGGCGGTGACGACGGCGTTGCCGGTGGGGACAACCGTCCGGGCCGCCGCCAGGTCGGGTTCGGTCACGGAAGTCGCAATCACTTTGAACCGCGGTGCGTCCTTGTGCGTCAGCAGAAAAATTTCCTTTTCTTTCACGGCAAAATCCGTGACGTCGGCATCCACATCGCAAATTTTTCGCCACGGCGTGTTGGGTTTGCCCAGTAACGCCAGTGGAGCGGCGTACAGCGTCACCTCATTTTGCGTTCCGTGTTCGATTGAACCGATGGCATACTTCGAGCCGGGAAAGACACTGACAAACGGGTCGTCCGCCGGATCCATTTTCACCCGCGGCGAGACTTCGTAGCCAAAGGCCGGCGGTTCCCGGTCGGCATCGGCGCCGATCACGTGCAAAAACACGCGACTCTTCTGGTAACGCTCGGTCTCCGGCATGCCGGGCTCCATTTTTTGCAGGCGATTGTAGAAATAGGATTTCCCGTCCGGACGCCAACTGACTCCGCCGAACTGGGCGCGATCAATGGGTTTATCCACTTCCCGGCCGGTGGCCGTTTCCAGCAGATGAATCACGGCGTCCTCCGAGCCGGCGGCGGAAAGTCCGCAGGCGACATAGTCACCATCCAACGATGGCTCGTAATAATTGATGGCGAACGGCTTGCCGGCGGCTTTGGCAAATTTTTCGGGGTCGAACAGCAGTGTTTCCGTGCCGGCCAACCCCTGGCGCACATATAGTTTGAAAGTGTTGTCCTGCGGCAATCGTTTGAGATAAAAGTACCGCCCATCCGGCATCCGGCGGACATCTTCCACCCGCGCAGTAACGGCATTGTCGAGTACCTGAATCCGGGCGAGCAGCGCCGCCCGTCCGGGAATGCGGTCCAGCAGGAAATGAGTGTAATCATTCTGCGCCTTGAGCCATGCCACCACGTTGGAATTCGACAAATCTTCCATGTACTGGTACGGATCAACGACCGCCGTACCGTAATAAACATTTGTGACATTCTCGATCGTTGCGACCGGCGGATTGGTCGGCGCCGCCACGCCGCACCAGATCATCGGCAGGCCAATGCCTGCCACCAGAAGCAGTCTTACCATCGGTTTGATGAAACACATGCCTTTTTCTCTCTCAGAAAATGAATCAATCGTCAATTCCGGCGGCGGGCTATTCTGAAAGTCAGGGACGGCTCGGCGAGCCGTTCGGCCGCCGCGGCGCAGGCTGTTTCAAAACTGAGGAACGCCGTATTCATCTCCTTCTCTTCCATAAAATGGAGGAGTGGGCCGGGGCGAGGAGGCAGACACTGAGTTTTGAGGCAGTCTCGGCGCTGCGTGCCTGCCAATGAAATTGACTCATCGCCTCAATCTCCGGCGAACGCGTCAACGAATTTCATCATCGCGCGCACGTCGTGGTAGTTCGCCTTCCAACTGTTCGCCAGTGTCGTGTCCACGGGTCGGCCGTTGGCGGCCACCGTGTAAAGCCAGATGCCGGTGGCGCGATTGACCTGATAAGTCTGGATGAACTGCAATTCCTGACTCAAGGCGGTTTCATAACGTGGACCTTCTTTCGGAATGGGATTTTTGTCCTGATGTTTCAGCGCTGTGGTCAAGGCGGACAACATCTCCGCCTGCACCCACCAGATTTTTTCCGTGTCGGCCGCCGGTTGATCGTCGAAGCCGCGATAATAAAGCCCGCCGCGTTGGTGGTCATAACCGTTCTTGAGCACGTGGTTCAGCAGCGCGTAAAAATGATCCCACGACGGTTTTTCGCCCAGAACGTTTTCGGCGCGAATCATCAGCCAGGCAAATTCAACGTTGTGGCCGTAGGAAAGTCCCGCGCTGCTGGCCAGCGTCACCGGCTGCCAATCGAGTTGCCGGTGAAAAGCGCACTTTGACGGGTCGTCCGGATAGAAATACGTCGCATTGATGTGCAGCGCTTCCGCCAGTGACTTCTTCACGTCCGGAGCGTGTGTGGCGGCATACAATTCCGTCAGCGCCTCCATCCAGTGCAGGTGCGTGTTGGCGCTTTTGAAGCCAATCACCTCGACTTGATTGCGCGGGTCGCCCGGAGCGAGCGGTTTCCAGGTTCGATCTGCGTGCTCAAACCAGCCGCCATTTTTGGCATCATGCATGTGCGTCTGGACCGTGTGATAAAGGTCCAACGCGTGGGCCAGCGCCCCCTTATCGCCGCTGGCGCGGTAGTACTCGACAAAGGCGTAAATCGTGAAGGCCTGGCCGTAGAGCAATTTGCAATCGTTCACTGGCTTGCCGTTGAGGTCGGTGGTCCAGAAGTAACCGCCGTTCTGCCGGTCGAGAAAATGGTCCAGCAGAAAGTGATATCCCTGCGTCGCCGCCGGCAAATAATTCCGTTTCGCATCGCTGTAACCCTCAAGCTGGGCGAGCGAAAAGGCCCAGACCATGCGGCTTTGGGTCACGATTTGTTTTTCGTCGGGCGTGCTGCGGCCTTTTACGGCATCATCGGCCAGCAGATAGCCCCCGCGCCGGGTGTCCTGCCCGGTATCGTACCAGTACGGCAGGATTTTCCCGGCCAACTGCACCTTCAATTCGCGGGCGGGCGTGGAAAAATCCATGGCGCGTCCCGGCGCGGCCAGTGTGGAAAGGACGGCGACCAACTGCAAAAACCTCAAGCGGTAACGTTGAAAAACGGCTATGACTGCCGCGGGCGGGGCGCACATGGGCAAAGAGTTACATTTTCGCCCCGACGATTCAAGGGGCATCGCCTCATTTCACTCTTGGCTTTCGCCGCCTGTCGGGTAAACTGAAGGT
>DATJYM010000154.1:0-9090 GCA_035499615.1 Candidatus Acidiferrales bacterium
CGTCTTCACCCCACCGGTAAGCCCGGCTGCGGGCGTGATCATGGGGAAAATATTCCCAGGCCGTGCCGCCGGGGCTGTAATCCTCGCGGACTGTGCCCCACTGGCGTTCGGAGAGATAGGGTCCCCAAAGCCGCCAGGGTGCCGTGCCGGCATGAGCCGCCGCCAGACGTTCCTGCTCTGAATTCATTATTGTTTCAACCGCCGGTCTCGAATCCGGGATACAACGTCATGCCGCCATCCACAAAAATACTCGCGCCATGGATGTAATCCGAATAATCCGACGCCAGCCAGATGGCCGTGTGCCCGATGTCGTTGGGTTCGCCGATACGTTTGTAAGGAATCAACTTCATCAATTTGCGATAGGCCTCGGGCGTGCTCCAGGCCTGGGTGTTGATGGGCGTGCGGATGGCACCGGGACAGATGGAGTTCACGCGGATGCGCCAGGGCGCGACCTCCTGCGCAATACTTTTCATCATCATCATGACCCCGCCCTTGCTGGTGGCATAATTGACGTGGCCGGCCCAGGGAATAACCTCGTGCACCGAACTCATGCAAATGATTTTGCCGGCGGCAACCGAAATTTCCGGCCGGATTCCACGGCGCTTGAACTCCCGGATGGCCTCGCGCGCGCAAAGAAATTGGCCGGTGAGATTCACGTTGATGACCAACTGCCAGTCAGCCAGCGTCATGTCATCAATCGGCGAGTCCTTTTGCAGACCGGCGTTGCTGACCAGAATATCAATGGTGCCGAACTCCTGGATCATTTTCCGGAACATCGCCTGCACCTGGTCTTCGCGGCTGACGTCGGCCTGATGGGCATAGGCGTTTACGCCCTGGCTCGAGATTTCCTTTACCGTCGCGTCGGCCGCCTCGGGATGGGAGACATAATTGACCACCACATCCGCTCCCGCCTGGGCCAGCGCCACGGCAACCGCCTGGCCAATGCCCGAATTGGCGCCGGTCACCAGCGCCTTCTGGCCCTTCAGAATCTTGTTGATGGGACAGGAGGGAATGACCGCCTGCGGCAGGTTTTCCTCCTGCAAATGCTGGCGCATCAATTGTTCGTGTAGCGGCAGAGGGGCGGGCGCGGGGCTGGCGGATTTGATTTCGGATGTCTGGTCCATAATTTCGGTTCGTCGCCGGCGGAAAATACCCTGCAAAAAAACCCGGTTATCCTCGTTCGCAGTTCCATGGCCGGAACGCAAATGAGACAGGAGGGAATTCCGCGGCGTTCAATTGTCGGCCCGTCTGTCCGAGGACAAATTTCACTGGCAGGGATGCCGCGGCGCCGACACGTCCGGAAGGCTCGGCCAGCCGTCCCTGAGCCGTCCCTGTCTTCAAATCAACCGGCTACCAGCCGTCAGGACTACAATTTTTTCTTCGCGTTGTCCGGCACGGCCACTTTGGTAGAGCCGACGTCCTTGATTTCAACGGTGGTATCGCGGTCCACGTCAATGTCGTTGCCGTTGAAGCTCATGGTGCCCTTCACCTTGAATTCGTATTTTGTCAGGACACCGTCTTTCAGCCAGAACTTCACCGAACCCGAAGGGTTGGTGATCGTGGGGCCGCCGCCGCGGCGCCGGCCGAATGTCATCATCGACTTGGCGCCGTCTTCGGTGAGGTCGCTGGAATAAACGTCGCCGTCTTTTGTGATTTCCTTGGCGGCGGCGACCAACTGCACGGCCTGCGCGTCCGGCGTCTTGAAGTTCCTGACCATGCCGACCATGAAACGCCCCGGACCTTCGCTGTTATTCTCCAGATTGGTTAGAGAGACTGCCAGTCGCCGTCCTGATCGGTAACCGCCGCGTCTTCACCCTTTTTCACGAATTCGGTGGTGTTGTCGCCAAACGAAAGCTTGACGTAAGTGAAGCCGCCTTTTTCGGTCTGGCCGTCCGTCGGGCCGGGCTTGAATTGGGCGTCTTCCGGAACCACTACGGTGGCGTGCCACGAGTAATTGGCGCTGTCGCCGAGTTTTTTGGCCGCGTTGGTGACGTCATCCTTGGAGCCGGAGTCCGCTGCGAAGAGGGGACCCGCCAGCAAAGCCAGTGCGCCGAATAATAGGTATTTTTTCATGGGATATGGAGGTTGATGATTTTGCCCATGTTCGACGGCCCGACCCGCTTGTCAAGCAGAAGAGAGCCTGTTTGTTTCCAGAAGGAATGTTTCAAACCGGGAGCACCGGCATCCTGCCGGCGTGTGGTTCGGTATCTTTGAGACTCGCCGGCTGGAAGCCGGCGGTCCCGGTAAATCACCAGGAATAATGCACGGTGTAGGTGATGGTCTTTTCTTCGTCCGGTTTGACCGGGACGCGAAATTCAATCGTCTGCGAGTCTTTCTTCGTGAACTCATCCGACTTCTGCGTGATGTCCCAATTGTTCCAGCGATAGAGATGCTCGACCACGCGAATTTCGACCGGCTCCTGCTTGCGGTTGCGCAATTTGATTTCAAAAGATTCATTAATCCACGGTGGAGGGGGAACATTTGTGGCGCTAGATGTGGCAACAGGCATGCCAGTGTTTGGATCTATCTGGGCATGGCCGTTGATGAGGTCAATCTTGAAATCCGTTTGCTTGCGCTCACCGACGAGGTCAAAGGCGTTGCCCGTGGTAACGCGGATGGTCTCGTTGCGCGGGGTGTGGTCAATCTGATCCTCACCGACAAATTGCAACTGGCCGTCGGTGTCCCGCCGATAAAACCGCATTTTGCCCGCCGGCAACGCAATGCCCAGATGGTTCGTCTCCGCGTTCACAAACTCGCGCATGACCCGGATTTTCTTGTTCGATTGAGTTCCGTAACCTTGGTCGGTGTTCAACCCGCCATAAAAACGGTAATCGCTGGCGCCGTCATAAACATAAATCGTCGGCGCGACGACGTTTTCGGCATGGACGAATTCCACCTGTTTCGTCTCGTGGTCATGCAACGTCGTGGATCGCGCAATTGAGTAGAGATGAAATTCGTCAAAAGCTTTTTCGACAACGGCGGGGACAGCTCCAGCCATTTCCATATTAAATGCTTTCATTCGCATCCCACCGCCTCCTCCGCCAGTTTGGATTTTATTCACGTTGCCGGCCATCAACTTGATTTTGGCACCCTCGAAGGTTTTACCGCAGTTGTTGTTCATCGTGATCCAGCCGACCAAATCCACCAGGTTGCCTTTCTCCGGCGAGACCAGATTATAGCTGGCGCTCCAGTCCAAACCTTCGGTGATATAGCCGATTTCCGCGTCGAACTTGCCGGCCTTGTCGGATTGCAGCAGCCAGTTGAACGCGGGTTTCAGCACCGTATCATCGCCGAGGTCGGGAAACAGTGGCTGGCCGGGCAGGCTGAATTGCATCTTGCCGTTCACCTCGATTATGGGCTGTTGCGCCTCGCCGCCGGGCACGTAGCCGCTGCGGATGATTTTGCCTGGAATGAGCTCGGGCGTCTGGGTGTTATCCTTCAGCCGCATCTTTTCAAAATTAATCGTCTTGCCTTCGAACAACGACAACAGCAACTCCTGCGTGACCGGGTCGTTGCGGTAATTCTGTTCCAAAATCTGGAGCGAATGTTTGCCGGCCGGATCACGCAGAATCACTGAATCCGGCTCCACTTGCGCTGTGGCATCGGCGTAACGCACGTCGTTGACGCCGGACTTGAGGTCGAGCGGCACGGTATCGCGGACGACGGCGAAGTTCTGGTTGTAAATGGTCAGGGCCGGCTGGGCGGTCACCAGAAGCGGCGTCAAGGCGCCGGCGATCAAAAGAATCGGAGTCAGATTTTTCATAATTTTGTTGGGGCCAAAAAAGGCATGTTTCCAATTGGACGGCGTTCCCGGCGAAATACTCCCGCCTTGGGATTCTGACAAGGAATTAAGCCGGGCTTCGGTTCCGGCAGCCTCGAGCTTGCTTGCCGCGCCGAAACCCGGTGCTGGCGGGCGGCTCGAATGGATCGGCGCACCCGTCCTCCGTGGCAACACTGCGGAGGTTGGACAGCGCCGGCACTTCGACTCAAATTGTGTAACATCAGGGTCACCCCCGTCGTCATAAAGGATGAAATGAGACCGGCACCGATTCCAGACGCACCCGTTGGCCCAACCCGGGTCCAGCGCATTCATTGTGCGGCTGCTCAAGTGCCGGCCTGGGAATATAAAATCGGCATAGCCCCGGCCAATACTTCCGCCCACCCAAATGATTTCCGGGATCTGTTTTTGAATGCCCTGGGCAAACGTGGATGGATATTTGTCGGTGAAAACCAGGGCATATTTCACTTCAAAAGGCCCAAGCTGTAGAGTCCTTGTGGGCCGTTTCTTGGGTTTCAACGGAACTGTCGGAACACTGGGAACGCAGGTTCAGGCTTCGGGTATTTTCAGTTTCGCCCCGACCAGAATGTGATCGCCGGTCAAACCGTTGGCCGTTTCGATGGCCTGAATGGTTGTCCGGTGTGTCCGGGCAATCCGGGTCAGAGTGTCTCCGGATTTGACCACATAAACTGCTCCGGACTGGCTGGCATACGGGACCGGGTTTTCTTTCGCAACCGCTGGTGCGGCTGGTGCAGTGGCAGCCGGTTCGGACTGCGGAGCAGCCGCGGGTTTTTGTATCTCCGAGGAAGCAGCTTCGGTTTGAGGTATGGTCGGGACAGCTTGGACCTGGCCTGACGGTGGGGCGGGCGTCGCCAGGGCCGCGCGCTCGCTTTTGCAGCCTTCAATCAACAGGCCAATCAACAAAAGCACGATGGCGGCGATAATGGAAATGACCGTTCTTTTGAATCGGGCCCGACGGCGCTGTTCGCGATTTATCTCCGACCAGGCCGGCAACTGAAAAGGATTCGTCGTGTTCACAATACTACCTAACTACTCTATCGAATCGTCAGCATAACAAATGCCAAAGAGGGGGGTGGGTTGCCAGCGAACTGCCAAAAGTCGGGCAACCCTATCGCCTCCGGTACTAGGATGAGTAAACGCTGGCCTGCCCACTGTTGCTTGGAGCGGTAACGTTGTCGTGGAATTCCTGTCTTCGCCCCGGCACGCTACGCCGAGGCAGCCTTCGCCCTTGCTTCGCAGGGGGCGAAGGCTGGTGCCGGTGGTGAGACTCGAACTCACACGACTTTTTACGGTCCCAGGATTTTAAGTCCTGTGCGTCTGCCATTTCGCCACACCGGCAATCGTTTATATATAAACACTTATGCGATTTATATTGACCCCAAAAAGTGCCTGTGCTACCTTTTGTGCTACTGATGTTTTATGAAAGCAGAAGCAACCGCAAGTAGCACCAAAAACAGCCCGGTTAGTCGTCAGCAATCGCATGTAGCAAACTTCTCAAAAGTTCTGGACGGGCGCAAGCAACCGATTCGCGGGCTGTGGGTGCGCAATGGGCGTTACTATGCCCAGCTCAAAGTCGAGAATCCCATCACGGGCTTGAAAAAGACCCGGCGCGTGCCCTTAAACGACTCTGAGGGGGATCCGGTGCAGACAGCCGCGCAAGCGATAGCCGAACTAAAGCGGCTGCATACCCAGCGCGCCGATAATCAACTGCCGGTGCTGGGGCGGACCCCGAAACTTGCAGACTATGTGCTGCACTACCTGGATTTCGTTTCTAGCGGTCAAGGGACGAAAAAGCCTGGGACCATCCAAAAGGAAAAGGCGATTCTGGCTCGTTGGACAGATGTCCTGGGGCAACTGCGGATAGACCAGATCAAGCGGGTTCACGTTAACCGATTTATCGAAAGCCGACTAAAGGAAGAGGTCTCGCCGCGCACTATCAACCTAGATGTGATTGCACTGCGGGTAGTGCTGAAACGTGCTTTGGAGGATGGTTTGATTCAGCGTCTGCCCACTGAGGGCTTACGGCCGCTCAAGACCAATACGCGCAAACGTCCTCTGTTCACGTCGGATGATTTAGAAAAGCTTTGCGAGGCGGCACATGGCGAGCGTGAAGGCAAAAACGAGTCAATGGTACCGGTGACGGAGAACGCGCAGCAATTCACCGATTACATCAAATTCATGGCCTTCTCCGGCACACGGCGCAGTGAAGCACTCGGCATCCGGTGGCAAGACGTGGATTTCGGTCAGGGTCAATTGACGGTCGGGGCGGAGGGCGACACGAAAAACCGCAGTGCGCGGGTGGTGGATTTCAATCCAAAACTGAAGGCGCATCTGTTGGCCATGAAAAAGCGTCGTGCACCTGACTCGCAATGGCTGTTTCCATCACCGCAGCGGGGCGAGAAAGATATTCCCGCGAAGACTTTCAAAGAATCGCTTCTGATGGCAAGGGCACAGGCGAAAATGCCGAACTTCACATTTCACGATTGCAGACACCATTTTATTTCGATGTGCGTTATGTCGGGTGTGGATTTCATGACGATTGCCGCATGGGTCGGGCATCGAGACGGCGGGGTGCTGATTGGCAAGGTTTACGGGCACCTAGCAAATGAGCATAGAAAGGCAATGGCAGAGCGCGTCAATCTTGGTCCGGTCGCATTGGACAACGCGGCTTCGGCTTGATCAGCGGACTGGCTTCTCTGAGAAATCAGCCTGGAATTCTATAATTTCCCAATAAAGCGCTTGGGCAACTGCCTCTTTTATTTCTGGCGGAATATAGCGTTCGTCATCGATTATATAAAGTGCATCACGTAGTTTCATGTTTGCCCCATGCGGTAGCACTGGCTTTTCAGCCAGATAATAGCTCTTCAGCCAGCCATGCGGACGGATGAACGAAATCAACTTGTCGGGTTTATATCGCTTGCTGTCTTTGAATCCCAAGATGCGAGCGTATTCGGAAAACTTCCGTAAATCGCTGACGCGATAAATTCTTTTGGCCACACTGCCTTTCTCAATAAGAAAATTGTGGATGGTATTTGTCAGATCGAAATCGTCGGCTAAGTTGAATAATACGCGTTGAAGAGCCTCATTGACTGCGTACGTTTTGTACTTCCCACCTCTGGCTGATGCGATAAAGAGCAACTCAATTTGGTGGAAAATCGACATCAATAAAGACTTCAGTTCCTTGTCATCACACGGCAAAACGTTTCTGGCGAAATTGTAAGATTGCTTCGTGTATTCGTGGCCCATCATGTCCATTGCTTTAGCATCACGGCCGGCTCGGAGCGAAACAGGGTCTGCTCCAGTTGCCTCCATGATACTGTTCGCTCGTTTAGGACTTAATGGCAGGGTGCCATTTTCGATGCGCTGAATGGCGACAGCGGAACAACCAACAAGCTTGGCAAATGATGGTTGTGAGTGGCCAAGGCAGGTTCTGACCTGGCGTACCGGATGAATGAAACGAGGCTTGCGCGGCATAACATACCAAGTATGTATAAAACCTTCTAAAACAGCCATTCAAAATTGTAAGTCCGACCGCATGACTCAAAATTGAGTTGTGCAAGAAAGTTGCATCAACTCAAACAGTGCCGGAGCGGTTGTCAGCTTAAGCAAATGGCTGGCTCAAGTCGGCGTTACGCCCATTACGGCCTGGCGCTGGCGTAAGCGGGGTTGGCTCAAAACGGTCAACATTGCCGGGCGACAATATCTCACACAGGAGGGGATTGACGAATTTCAGCGGCGTGCAATGGCGGGTGAATTTTCCCAGGAACACAAAGTTCCACATCGGAAGGGAGTGTCGCCATGAGGCCGATAAAGGGACGAAAGCCTGAAACCTGTGTGGGCTGTCCAGTCTGGCTGCCACTGGAGCAAACGGGCGTTCCCGATTCTGAAAAAATCCAGAATTGCATACGACATGTGTTGAGCAAACAGCGGTTGTGGTTGACGGGAGAGGAATTTCTAGCACAGGTCGAGGCACGCAGGGCCGGCAAGGATTTGACTGAGCAAAAGTCGATTGACCCGACACCGACAGAGTTCATTGAGTATTTCCTGAAGCCGCATCTGAAGTTCACCCCGGCAAAGAACGTCGTTATCGGGAAGGAGGCGACATGAAGAATCATCCTGGGGAAACCCGAAAAGAAACCGTAAGCCAAGGAGGTGGGGACCCCAACCTTCGCGTTTCGGTGGGGACGAGTGAAGCGAGCCGAAACGCCCATTTTAGTCAACAGACGATCAAAGAGTTCATCCCGGCCTCCTGGTTTCATCCCGTCGGCATCTACAAGGTGCTGGCCCGTATCTGGCATCGGTTACCGGATGTCGGCGGCAAGCTGTTTCTGACGTTCACAGTTGATCCAAAAAACTATGCGAACGAGGAAAGCGCGTTTGAAGACAGCCGCCGGTGGCTGCGCAAGGTGTTCTACTACCTGCGACATGGGGTCGAGCACGAGGGCAAAACCTATGTCATAGATGCACCTTACTGCATCAAGGTTGAGTTTCATGAATCGGGCTGGGTGCACTATCACGCAATCTTCCTGACTCGCCGTTTCCTACCCAAAGAACTGCTCGCCGAGTTGTGGGGGCTGGGTTGGGTGAAGGTTCAGCGGATCACCAACGCAGATTTTCACTATCTGCTAAAATACGTAACTAAGCCGGACGATTTGCCGCGATGGGTATTGAAAAGGAAACGGCTGCGGGTATTTCAGACCACGAAGGGCTTCCTAAAGCCCGAGCCTCCCAAACTTGAACGCATTTGTCTGACGGGAGGACGTGAACGTGCATCGTACACAATGGAGGAGCGGTTTTGGGTTTGGGCGTGCCAGGCTGTGATTCGGCAAAGGGGCACGGCGCGGGTGGTACGATTTCGGATGCCATACCGTGAACTTTTCGACCATCTGGTACTGCCTGCCGCAATGGATGGTCGCTATAAAGGCGGCGGCGAAATCATTGTACCTAGAAGGGAGGGATTAACAGTATGGCTGAAAATGCAAAATCAACTGCTCAAGCCGACAAGCTAAACGGCATGTTCGTCCGGGGCGTGGTTATGTCCAGCACCGCCACTACGCACAGGCGTAAGGATGGCTCTGGCGTATTCGTCATCGTGCGAAACGAGCTCGCCCTGCAACCTGGCTTGGCAGTGTGGGAAGCGTTCCACGATCCAAAGGACGGCAAAGTGAAGGTTGACGGCGACGGCGTAAACGTTGTCGTGTTTCCTAAACTGCCGGAATTCCAGCAAGTCACAGTGAAAGTCACGCGCTGGGAAGAACGGGACAAGCGGCTGGTCATCAAGGACGCTGAAT
>DATJYM010000155.1:0-2481 GCA_035499615.1 Candidatus Acidiferrales bacterium
CCAACCCGACGAGCACTACTCGCATTCTCATTTCATGAATTGGACAAACATACGACCTGGAATCAAGGTTGTCCTGCTTCAAGTTCAATCTGGTAGTGGGGAATAATTTCAATGTTGTTCAGTGACACAACGCTCGAACGATTGCCAAATTCCGGCTGCGCCTCTTTCGCCAGATAAATCGGGGCATCCTTGCGCAGGGGGAGGATTGCAACGCGCAAATCGCCGGTCAGAATCTCCGGTGCGTGGCGACACAAGCCGATGTCGAGCGGCTGGCCGTTGTAAAAGTCGTCGGTGATAAATTTGCCGTCCAAGATGACGCGGGCGACATCGCCGACGTAATGGAGGCGAAGAATGGGGGCGGTGCCAAGGTCAATGTTATGCGGGACGTTGACATGCCAGACCGCCGCATTTTCAAAGTCCGAATCCAAAGGGGCAGTCGCAACCGGCTGCTCGATCTTGCCGATGGGAATTTCCCTCGGCGGTCCGGCAGCCTGAACGGTTTTGAAGGTGGCTTTCACTTTAACTACCCGCGGCATTGGAGGGGTAAATCGTTCGAAAATGCCGTCCGTTTTGTGGGCGACGGCGCGGCCGTTGTAGATGAGCGACGCCGGCGCAGGGTAAATGGCCACGTCCAGATCAGCGGGAGCAGTGGCGGCCAGACACAGGTTGGTGCCATCAATTTCGAGGCTGGCCCGGGTGAGAAATACCCGGTTGCGCCCCTGCCAGTTTCCTTTCCACAAAGCCAGTGAACTTTTGGCGTCAAGAACAACCATTCGAACGGAACCGCCGTCAGCCAACCGTATTTCAGCCGCGGCCCTTGTGCCGGGCTTAATACCGCGAAGAATGTTCATGCCTCCGTTGCGCGTAAGGTGCCCGGCGAGGGCTGCAAGAGCGGGCCCGGTTGTTGCAAACGCAAATTGCGCGGGAACGCCTTCGGTTTCGGCGAAAAAGACCGTGCGCACGTTGCGATCATCAATGGCAGTCAGCGGCTGCGCCGTGGCCCAAACCAATCGAGCGCCCTGGCCAAGCTCAAGGTTGAACGGCCAGATGAAGCAGGCGTCGGACGGAATGATGACTGGTTTCTGCGGAAAGTTGAGCGGTCCGGAAGGAAGATTCAGCACAAATTGTACGTCCTTTTTCGGAGGCAAGCGCTGCAGGCGTTGGTGGTTATTCACGAAAACGAATCCGCTTTGTCCATCGGAACGGACACACCAGCGCAAAGTGTCGGAATCGTTTTTCCCGCATGGTCGTTGATCCGGCATCGTGGCCGGCATTCCGGCCAGGGTCGAACCCCATTCATGCAGAAAAAGATGGAGTTTTCGCAGGAGATGGTATTGCGGGCGGATTTGGCCGTATTGCCCCAGGGGCGCCTGAAAATCGTAATTTTTAACCGGCATATCGTTCCAATACCCCGTGGCCTGGGATTCCATTAATGTGGTCAACTTGCCTTCGGGATTCACGCCGCCGTGGTACATGTAATAGCCATGCAGATCGCTGCCGGAACCGAGTTTGACGAGTGTGGTGGACTCAACATCCTCGGGATTGATAAGGATGCGCCGGTGGTAGCTGTTCATCATTCCGCCGCCAATTTCACAGGTGAGATACGGGTATTGTGCAACGTCCGATGGATCCGTAGTGCCTCCTTTGCCGGGCACTTCGCTGAATGTAGCATCGTCCACCCGGAAGTTAGAGAATTGAAACCCTTTCCAATAACCGGCCGGCATGGGCGAGAGTGTCCGATCCCAAAACCCTTCCGCATAGACGCCATAGAGCGGGACCAATTCACCAAAAGGCATGTGCCCCGCCGGCTTGTCCCAACCGGTCCGGGTGTAGATTGGCGCGTCAAGTCCAGCTTCCCGGCCCAGCTGTTTGAGCGTCAATAAATGTTCCGCCGGTCCTTTGTATTCATTTTCAAACTGGATGCCAATGACAGGCCCGCCGTCTTTCCAGAACAGCCCGTCAAGCTGTTGGGAAATTTCGGTATAGAAAATTTTTACCCGGTCAAGGTAGTTCGTATCGTTGGAGCGCAACTTCCAGCCCTTTTTCAGAAGCCAATCCGGGAAACCGCCGTTTCGGACTTCGCCGTGGTCCCACGGTCCACAACGCACAAACACTTTCAGACCTGCTGCCTGGCAGGTTTGAATAAAGTGGCGCAGGTTCCGTGATCCCGACCAATCAAATTGCCCTTCGATTTCCTCGTGGTGAATCCAGAAAACGTAGGTGGACACTATGTCAATGCCGCCCGCCTTCATTTTGAGCAACTCTTCGCGCCATTCACTCTCCGGATAGCGTGTGAAATGGAATTCACCCATGACGGGCGTCCACGGTTTCCCGTTGAGCAACAGGCTGCGGCTATCCAGCGTCAACGCGGTGCCGTCGGGACTGGGCGCTTCGCCCATGTTGAAGCCGCCGGTGACCGGAGGCCGCGGCACGGAAACCGTGACGGAGCAGGTATCCGCCGCAGCGGGAATCCACGTCAAG
>DATJYM010000156.1:0-5354 GCA_035499615.1 Candidatus Acidiferrales bacterium
TCCGGCAATGGACGTGTAGTTTCCAGTAAATATGCGCTAGATGAATACGCACCGTGCCCTCGCTGATTTTCAATTCATTACCGACTTCCTTGTTAGAACGTATCCGTCTGATGACCCGCATCTGATGGTTTAACACCAACCCAAAAGGGCTAAAGGGTAAAAGGCCAAAAATTAACGCCCCCTCACACAACGAAACCCGGTCCAGTTGTCGGCGTTGTTCGGATCGGTGACTTCGCGATTGGCCGCAACTGCGGGTAGCCCGGGGTATCGCCCGCTTTTCTTTGTAATGAACCGGCGGCCACTGGCATTTGGGCACGACCGGCCACGGCAACCACAAACCGAATCCGCCAGAAAGTAAATCCGATGTCCCGCGGGTGTTGATGAAATTCAACGGAGGGAATTGGCGACGGGCCCATCAGGCGCTTCCGCGTCCACTCTCCGCCCTGACGCCGGCAATAAAGCCGGGGCGGACCAAACCAGTGAATCAGTCGTTTGGACAGTGTCCTTGCTGCCGATCGCTTTAACATAATTCGCGCCGCCAGACAAAGTCACTGGCCAGGTGAAAATGCAATTGGTGCTGGTGCGGGCGCCCTGCGAAATGCCATTCAAGAACAGTTCGACCGAATCGCAATTGGCATAGACCTTGGCGGTGATGGTATTGGTCAGCCGGTTGGTGAAAGTGTGTCCGGTGATATAGACCATCGGATCGGTCGTCCAGTTGGCTTTGTAGTAGTAAAAGGCGTCCTTGCGCACCTGCCGGTCGTAGGTGACCAGCCCCTTGTCATTGCGTCCCGGCGTGTCACCTTCGCTGCGACCGGCAACCGCAAAATCGAACATGTTCCACACAAACTTGCACCAGAGAAATGGCCGCGCTTGCATCTCCTGCCAATACGTCTCGTGAAAACGGTTCTCGTACTCTTCAGGATGGTAATGGCCGGAATTTTCCGGTTCGAGCACCGGGTCTTCACTGTGCTGATAGATGCTGGCCCCGGCGCCATACTCACTCACGCCAATGCACCGATCCGGATAATGGCCGTGGATGTTGTCAGCCCAGGGGCCAAATTCTCCGAGCGTGCCGTCATACCAACCAAAATACCGGTTGAGGGCGTTCAATTTGGTACACCAAGTGGATGGTTCGTCGTCCCGCGCGTTGGCGGCGGAAGTGGAAGGACGGGTGGGGTCTTCCTCAGCAGCGAGCTGAGTCAGGTGGCGGACGAGATTGACGGGCCGGGGTCCGGGATGCATGGTAATCTCGTTGAACACTCCCCAGCAGACGACCGATGGATGATTGTATCGCTGCCGGATAAGTTCGACCAGTTGCTGTTCGGCATTGGCGTAGAAGGCAGGCGATTCGGTGATGCGGTTCACCAGCGGAATCTCGCTCCAAACTACGATCCCGTTTTGATCCGCGAGTTGATAAATATAATCATCCTGCTCGTAGTGCGACAGGCGGACGGCCGTGGCGCCAATCTCCTTCAGCAGCGTGAAATTTGTATTCCGCTGCGCGTCGGTGATGGCCCACCCGCGATCCTGCCAGTCCTGATGCATACTCACCCCGTGTAGGTCATAATGCCTTCCGTTAAGAAAAAAGCCCAGGTTCGGGTCCACGCTGAAGCAGCGAAAGCCAAGCGGCTGCGAGACCACGTCAACCACCTTTGAGCCTTTCCATACCTCGGTAAAGGTCCGGTATAAATACGGGTCGGAACGCCCGTTCCACAAATGGGGTTTGGCAATTGTGGTATTGGCCGCAATGTTGGTTGCCGTCGCCGGTTGCAGCGCCACGATATTGGTGAGCACGGTCACGATATTGGTCGCCGCATCGGTGAGAACCGTGCGAACCGTGACGGTTTGTACCGTCGCCGTGGCATTTGAAATAAGCGCGGTCACCTGGAGGTTTGCCGAATTGGAACTGACCCCGGTCGTCCGCAAATAAATTCCCGGCGAGCTGTGATCCAATGGCGAGATTTGCACCGGGTCGGTCACCAGCAGGTGGACGTCACGATACAATCCGCCAAAAAAGGTGAAGTCGGCGGACAATGGTGGAATATCAGCGTTCATGGCGTTATTGACCTTCACTGCAATCACGTTGTCCGCCCCGAGGTTGAGATAAGGAGTAATGTCAAAGACAAAGGCGGCGAATCCGCCCCGATGTTCGCCGACGAAGCCGCCGTTGACATACACATCGGTTACGGAAAATGCGCCGTCAAATTTCAGGAAGCAATGCCGGTCCGCGAGGCTCTTGTCCGGCGTGTAATGCTTGCGGTACCAGCCCATGCCCCGATAGTAATTTTTCACGCCGGCTTGTCCGTCCAGATTGTTCCAGGTGTGCGGCAGGTTCACATTTGTCCAGGATGAGTCATCGAATCCCGCGCCCGCTGCGCCGGGGATGTCCTGCCGGATGAACCGCCAGTTGGCATCCACAATCAGATCCAGCCGGTGATTGGCGGGAGGAGTGTATCTCTGGGCTGCCGGCGAATACCCCGTGCAAAAAATCAGCAGCCAGATCGAAGGCGCGCGTCTTAACCAAGACGCGGCTGCGGCAGTAAGAGAACGACAAACAGATGTTCGATTCATTTCAACGTTGTTGGCAGAAATTTTGCCGTTCACCTTTAGCCTCAGCCAAGCGGCCGAGGACATCAGATGATACTTGAATGCAAAGAGTATAGAGATCCCGGGAATCCCGACTCATCCCTCTTTCGAGGGGTGATGAAGCGGCCTTCAAACTGCAAGAATGCCCGAGAAGAGGCCACCAACGGCTTTACAAATGGATGATGCCTCGTTGAAGCGCTGTCGTGACGGCTTCGGTCCGATCGGCCACCCGAAGTTTTGCCAGGATGCTTTTCAAGTGGTCCTTTACGGTATGTTCAGTGATGTTCAAGGCGTCGGCGATTTCCTTGTTGGCCAGACCCTTGGCCAATTGGTTCAATACTTCCACTTCGCGGGACGTTAATTCTTCCAATAATTTGCGTGAGGCAAGCTGGCTGGCAACTTCCCTGGGAATCCAATTCTGTCCAGCCGCCACGGCCCGCAACGCGGGGACGAGTTTGTCGCCGGTGGTATTTTTGAGCACATATCCTTGCGCCCCGGCGTGGAGCGCCTGGTAAATATCTTCATCGCCATTGAAAGCGCTCAATACGAGAATGCGCGCCGAAGGAAATTTATTTCGGATCTCCATCGTGGTCTGTATCCCGCTTTTGCCCGGCATCCTTAAATCCAGCAATGCGAGATCGGGATGATGTTTGGCGAAGAGTTCGAGCGCCTGATTGCCGTCGCTGGCTTCCGCCACCACTTCCATATCCGGCTCCGTGTTTACCAGCGCCACCAGGCCCATCCGAACAATGTAATGGTCGTCGGCGATTAAGATGCGAATCTTCTCGGTTTTTTTCATGTCGCAACGACGCTGTCGGTAGCCGATGGAGACTGAAATTCCAGCGGCGAATTTAACGGGATTTCAACGCGAACCGATGTGCCGGCTTCCGGTTTGCTGGAAAGGATGAACTCTCCACCGAGCCGTTTGGCACGCTCGGACATGCCGAGCAGGCCAAAGTGCCCTTCGCCCGGGCCCCCGGCCTTTTCGGGGTCGAATCCGGCCCCGTCGTCCTTGACCTGCAAGCTGACCTGTTGGCGTCTGAATTGCAGCTCGATATTCGCATGGGTGGCCCCGGAATGTTTAATAATGTTGGCCAGCGCTTCCTGTCCAATGCGCAAAAGGTTTTCTTCAACGACTTCCGGCAAGGGTTGCGGCTCGCCTCTGGTTTCAAAACGCACTTGAACATTTGTTCCGGAAGTGAGCTGTCGCGCGCCTTCGGCCAGGGCGGTGGACAGATCAAATTGCTCCAGCTCCCGGCTGCGTAAATCCCAAACAGACTGGCGGACCTCCACCTGGCTTTTGGCCATCAGACTACGAGCCAATTCGAGATGGTGAAGCGAATTCTCAGGACTCCGGTCATGCAGCTTAGCCGCGGCATCCAACTGCAAGGCGATGCCCGTGAGAGTTTGCTCGACCGTATCGTGAAGTTCCTGCGCCAGGCGCGTTCTCTCCGTCAGGACGGCTTTGAACTGGACTTCCGATTCCTTGCGAGCGGTAATTTCAAACTTTAGTTGCGCCGTTCGCTCCTTGACGCGTTCTTCAAGCTGGTCGTTGGCCTGTTGCAACGCCCGTTGCGCCTTTTCCCTTTCGGCCACGAGGAAATTCAAGGCGGAATTTTTCCGCGAAAGCATAACGCTCCAGCTCACAATCACGAGCAGCAGGGAGCAGACAATCACAAACCCAACCCAGAGACGCTGCGGCGTTAACCAGCCGGGGCGCTCGATGATTATCACATCGTTTGGATTCCCGACGAGGATTTGAAAGGATTCCAGCTTGCCGTCGCTGTCAATTTGCGTGAGACAAATCCCACTCACTTTCAGAACACTTCCGACGGGAATTGCCCCCAGGGTCGTCTGACCCGGCAGATGATTGACCATCGCGGTGAACGCAACATTGCTGGTCTGCAAAACCATGGTGGTCGTTGCGGTAAGGCCAGTCCCGGGCCGCCCGCGATTGGCGGCAAGTTCAATCAACTTGCCCGAAAGCGAAATGTAATCTGCATGGTAAAGGCCGCTCCGCAACTCTTCGATAGTCACGGGGTGGGGTTTTACTGGAACCAGGGCTTCGCCCGCATCCCGGAAAACGGCATCCTGCAAAACGGGAAGGTAATTTTCAAAACTCAAAAAGCCGACTGCGTCAACGACTTCTCCCGGGATCAGCTCTGTTCGCTGCCGGCTCTGAACTCGCAGGCCAAATGTCCGGTCTTCCAAAAACACATACTCACCCTGCTTCTGCAGGGTAACCACGCCACGGACACGAACCCTTTGCGTAAGAGAATTGCCCCGTCGGAATTGCGCGAGTTTGTCGATCGGAATCGCCGGACTGTCAAAGGGGTTGAGCGACTCCGATTTCTCGACCACCAAATCCGCCGGATTTGGAATGTAAACCTCCACAGCTACCAGCTGGCGCAGCGAACGGTTATGAGCTTCGGCGGCCGTGCCGCGCACCCGCACTTGCGCGCCAATCAGTTGTTCAGGTTGAAAATCGCGGGCAACGGGTAGATAGGCCCGAAACCGGTATCCGCCCGTGACCAGATCCATCGTCAACCGCGAACCATCGGTGTGCGCATCGCGAACTGTGCCCGAAATCTCGATCCGCTGGCTGTCTTCGGAGCCCGACATCAACTCTTCGACCGAAACCGGTTTTGCGGACGGCAAGGGTGCGGTGCCAATCTTACGCACACGCGGCCCGGTCACCGTCGGGGCGAAAGCGCCGGCATAAGTTATACCCGTAACTTCAACCACGTCGCCAGGGTCCGGTCGGC
>DATJYM010000157.1:0-3365 GCA_035499615.1 Candidatus Acidiferrales bacterium
CAATTGTCCGCGGGTTCCCTTCGTGTAATGCTTTCCAGTGCAGATAACGAAACACTCCGCTCTCAAAACACGTCCAACAGTCCATCCGCCGTAACGCCATCAGGTTTTCTTTTGAAAATATTCCGCGTCGGGCAAAGAAAACCCCGGTATTATCTTCCTCCTGTCCACGCCAATCCAGGGCTGGATCCAATTGCTTGAAAATATCCACATTGGAGACGCACCCCAGAAGTTGTTCCGGTCTCTCGAATTTGACGGAATTGTGGAAACGGTGGGTCACCATAAAATCGTATTTATCAAATTCGGCGTATGCCCGCAGATCGCCCCAAACCAGCAGGTCCGCATCCAGACACAGAAAGCGCTCATAAGGACTTATCCAAAACAACAGCATCTTGGTCCAGGGGGTGCCGGCGCATAGACGGGCCTCTTCTTCACTGACAACGTCCTGCACCACCATCCGCCGGACACCCGCCAGACGCTCCAACTCGCGCGTGTCGGTCGCCCGCCCATCAACCAGCAGCGTGATAGGAATGTCACCCATGGATTGACGCACGCTGGCGCAACAGGCTTTTGCCAGATAAACATCTCCGGCCCAGACAGGAATCACCACCCCGTCCAGCCGGTTGCGGAAATCCTTTTCCGGCGGCGGGGGCGGCGGGAGGCTCTCTACGCGCGGATCAAGGAGGTTCAGCAGGACCTGGGTGGAAATTTGTGACATAGCCGAGCCTTCAGCCCCAGGTTGGCGGTTGCATGGGGTGCCAATGGTGGCGCTTCACCAGTTTCCAACGGCCGAAAAGGCGGCCGAATGAAAAGGTTTTTCGCCCCGCCTGCGCCACCGGCGTGATTTTCTGCGAGAAAATTTTTTCAAAGAAATCCAGAATCCGCTGCCGGTTGAAATACAGATTCGGTTTGTCGTCGTAAAAGTAAGGTTGGCGGAGGTATTCCAAATATTTGGCGTCGTCCCGGTCGAGTTCAATGATCTTCTCGATCAGCGCCTCGTCGCCCGGAAAATCCGCCCGATTCAGGAAGCTGCGCGGGTTGAAGTGCTCGTTGATGTCGGGGTCGCCCCAGTAAATTGGCAGGCAACGGGCCATCATCGGCTCGATGATTTTCTCCGTGGTGTAACCGGGCAGCGACCGATTTTCATAGGCGATATTGAATTTGTACTGGCGCAGGAACTCGATTTTGCCGCGGGGACCGCCGGGTATGGGGCCACCAATATTGTTGAATTTTTTTCCTCCGGAATCCACACGCTTGTATTTCGAAAGTTTCTGGAAAAAGTCAACCCGGTTGTGATTTTTGCGCGGATGATAGCCGCTGATGACAAAACTGCAGAATTTTGTCTTGGCCGCCATGATATTTTCCGGGTCATCGTTCCGTTTGATGATTTCCTCCGGTTCACTCCAGACGGCATAAAGCGGCAGTTGCAGATGGCGCGGGTCGTCCAGCTTGATCGACGCAATGGAATAATCGCACTCGCGATAATCCGGAAGGTCCGACTCGCCGGAGTAGAAGATCCGCACGCCCGAGTGCAGGCGATGTTCGTGCCCGTAACAATGGTAGATCAGAAAATCCGGCTGGTCGCATAATTCCACGTCAAACCGTTCCGCCAGCAGCTTAAAGAAGAAATTATCCGTCTTGCTGAAGTTGTGGTGGAAATCGCAGAAATCGATGCGGATTTTTTTCATTTTTCAACGGGAGCGGCGGCATGCCGGCTGAGGCCGTGTTCGCAACGGATTTTTTTGGCGGCGATGGTTTCCGCCAGGCGCGCGAGGCTGGCGGCATGGTGCTCGCGCGGGAGCTGGGGGTGGTTTAAATGAAACGTGATGGCGCGCCCATGGACAAACTTGCGACGGCGGCCCAAATGATAAAGCCGCGTGCCGATGTCGGAATCCTCGCCGACCCCCCAGCCGGAATAATCCTCGTCGAAGCCGTTGACGGACACGAGGTCGTCGCGCCAGAACGCCATGTTGCAACCGATGATGCCACGTTGCCGGGTGTCGCGGCGAATGATGGGAATGGGCCAGCGGATCCCCTTGGCGGCGCCGGTGATTTTCACGGTCAACATCCATTGCCAGACCGGAGTCCGGCCCGGTTCAAATTCCGGCACGAACCTTTCACCGACGAAGCAGCGCCGGCCCTGGACCCAAAAGCCCTTTTCGGCCAGCGCCACATGGTCGGAAATAAATTTGGCATGGGGCACACAATCTCCGTCGGTGAAGACCAGATAATCACCGGTGGCCTTGAGGACAGCCTGGTTCAGGATGACCGTTTTGCGGAAGCCGTCATCCTCGTGCCAGACGTGTTTTACCGGAAAAGATTGTGACCGGGCCCAGGTCCGGATCAGGTCGCGGGTGGGCTGTTTTGAGCCGTCATCCGCGATGAGCACTTCCGCCGGCGCCCGGCTCTGGAGCGTGACGCCGGCGAGCGATTTGGCCAGCGCCTCGGGACGGTTATAAGTGCTGATCAGCAGGGAAAGTTTCATGGGCCACGGTGTTCCTTGAGCCCGGCTTCACGCAACTTGGCATATTTACTGGCAGTGGAAAACGCATTCAGCCAGGCGATGTAACAACCCTGCCAGCCATCCAAAAATCCCAGGCGAAAAAAATAAGCGCGGACAAACCGCCAGACCGGGCGAATCGCCAGCCCACTTATCTGCAAGCCCGGATGGCCATGGGCATGTTGGCGGACAAATTCATCGGTAAAGGGGATGATCTTTTGGATGTGCGCGTTCACCGAATCATTGCTGAAATGTTGCAGATCGTTTTGCAACCGGAGAATACGGCCATCGATGACGAGTTTGGCGTGGGGATCGACCCCGGCCCATTGTCCCCGCCCGCGCTGCCAGAGCCGGACGCAACGGTCGGGATACCAGTCCCCATGGCGGATCCAGCGACCCAGGTAAAAGGTGCAACGCGGAAAACTGAACGCGGCGCAGGAACCGGAGTGGGCAGCAAAACCGCGAAAAATTTCATCGCGCAATTCCGGGGAAACCGCTTCGTCCGCATCGAGATTGAGAATCCATGGCTGGCCGGCCTTGGCCGCCACGGAATTTTTTTGCGCAATGAACCCGGCCCAGGGTTCGCGGAAGATCTTCGCCCCGAAGGAACCGGCGATTTTATCCGTCCCGTCGTTCACGTCATCGTTCAGCACGACCACGATCTCACTCGTCCAAGCGGCGATGCTTTCGAGGGCGCGGCGGATGCGTTGCGCCTCGTTGCCGGCGATCAGGCAGACCGAGATGGGAAGCCGGCGCGGGGCAGTCATGACAGGACATTCCCGGGGGTTGCGGCGCGGGAGTAATATGTCTCAAACATTGGCTCTCGTTTGCAATAATACCAAGCAACTTGGACGACGACATCATGGAT
>DATJYM010000158.1:0-5137 GCA_035499615.1 Candidatus Acidiferrales bacterium
CGCGGGTTTTGATTTGTACACCTCCGCCGGTCTTCAGTAACGGTAACTACAATATTAATCCCGGGATCGTCGCCACCAACATCTCACCATTGATTCGGGAACTGGGAACAAACCTGGACCTGCAGGTGATAGACCTGCAACAGTTATTGGCAGGTCACGGCGAATGGTTACCCGACTTTGTCCACCCGAATTCCCAGGGTACCGCCGTAATGGCTGCAATCGTTTATACCGCGCTCCTGGGCGACACGATGAACGGAGATGTCCCGGTTCTCACGATAACGCTTTATGCCAATAATAGCGTGCTGCTGAGCTGGCCCGCGGGTGGGGCCGGGTGGGTTCTGGAATCCATCCCCGCATTTGGAGGCACCAATTTGTGGACCGTCGTCAGCCAGATCTCAGTCAATAATGGAAACTCTGTGCTGAACACCAATTCACCTTTCGGGCCAACCGCCTTGTTCAAACTCTGGAATCCGTCGCCGTGAGCAGTTGCTTATTTCAATGCCGTGGTCCGCATTTGCAGCCATCTCAAGTCGCCCAAGCTGTCGGTTCCAGCCAGGGTAAAGTCGTTGATCGGCCTGCTTTGACCGTCGAGAGCCCACCTTATTGGCTTTTGGATCGCACCGCCAATCCATTTATGAATTTCCGAATGACCGTCTGCGTAAGAAATACCGCACGCGCCCGCATGAGTATCACCGGGCGTATCGACCACCTGGTTATAGGTGGGATTGCCGCTTGCATCAGGGGCTCCCATGCCAACGCAAAATGCAGGATCATTTATGCTGTTGGGATGTTCGTCTATGATAACCCACGTCCTGGAAGCGCCTGGGCGCACAAAAGATCCTAACAAGCCGTAGGTCCGCCAAGGGGAATTATTGACTCCAGTAGCCCAGTTGCCGTTTAACCACGTGGGGCCGACAGGGCTCCCAGCCGGATAACCGCTCCCAGGATGATATTGCACCGTGCCGACAGCAGCATTCATGGAATAACTGCGGACGCGCGGCCCTTGTCCCTGAATGGAGCTATGGTCGGCGGGGCAGTGATAAACCCTTGTATCGGGAATGTACAGGCCAAGCGCCGCGTAGGGAGTGCGAAGGTAGATGCTGTTGGTCGCCTGGGTGTTGTTGTTCAACGCATCCATGCCGCCACCAACCCAACAGGGGCTGGTGTGGTTGCGAATCGGATCATAAAAATTGGGAGGAGCACCATTACCAGAATAATAATCGTTGCCCGTCAGTTGGTCCTGGTTGTCGATTGGATACTGCATCCACCCCAGCAGTATTTGATGGGTATTATTCATGCAACCGGCGCCTTGGGCCCTTTGTTTGGCCGCCGTCAACGCCGGTAGAAGCATCGCCGCCAGAATGGCAATAATGGCGATGACCACCAAAAGCTCAATCAATGTAAAACCGCTCGACGCGGCAGTGCCACGCCGCTTGCAGTGCAGTATTTCGGACATGTGCGGATTCAAATTGTTATGGAATACGGCTTTGTCCTTCAATTTCATAGTATCACAGGAATTTACCACATGTTCTCTCATTAAACTTCGAGACAGAGTCGCTCACTGCTTTGCTCCATTCCAGTCGCATTGGCATGTCGCAACACTCACTCACACGTTCAGGTCAAAGGCTTATTCTTTATACTAAACTCAATGAGATAGAAATGCATGTCCCCAAAATAAGGGACACGCAGGCATCACCATCCCGGCTCTCACGGAGCTCCGCAATGACACCGCGCATCGGCCGACAAGCCTGAATCCTCGGAGCACTGACAACCTGTTGAGAGTCTGAGAGAAACAGCGTTTATCTCGTGTCAGCTGATTGCACAGGGAATGGCAGAAACAGCGGGTTGGGGATCCGTTTCCTAATGGACAATGCACCGCCCGGATACGCCGCAGGGAGCTCAAAGTGACAGATTTCTCTTGATCAACCGGCAACGTTGCTCGACGCAAATCTTTGAGCGCAGGCCGTCCGGCGGCGTGTTCAGAATGTAATCCAGCAGCTTGTCCACCGTGCTGGTCGCCACGTGCGTGCGCGTGTCCGACGAACCGTAATAAATAAACACGTCGCCGTTGGCGCGCGCCACCCAGCCATTGGCAAAAACCACGTTGGAAACGTCCCCCACCCGTTCCTCGCCCTCCGGCGCCATAAAATAACCACCGGGCGCTTTGATGACCCTGGCCGGGTTCTTCAAATCACACAGGAACATATAAAGCACATAGCGCATCCCGGCGGCGGTGTTGCGCACTCCATGCGCCAGGTGCAGCCAGCCTTTTTCGGTCTTGATGGGCGCTGGACCGAGGCCGTTCTTGCCTTCCTTGATGGTGTGGTAGAAGCGCCGATCCATGATTTCCTCCTTTTCAATGACCGCATGCTCGATGTCGTCGCACAACCCCCAGCCGATGCCGTCGCCGGTGCCGGTGGCGGCGAAATCGGCCATCGGTCGCGTATAGAACGCATACCGGCCGTTCACCAGCTCGGGGTGCAGCACGCAATTGCGCTGGTGCAGCGATCCCGCCGTTTTCAAATCAGCCAGCCGCTGCCACTTCACCAGGTCCCGGGTCCGGGCAATCCCGCATCGCGCGACCGCGGCGGAAAGGTCGCCCGGTTTCGCGTCGTCATGCCGTTCGGCGCAGAAAAGGCCGTAAATCCACCCATCCTCGTGGCGGACGAGGCGCATGTCGTACAGGTTCGTTTCCTGCGGCTCCTGCTCCGGCATTTGCACCGGATAATCCCAGTATCGGAAGCCATCCACACCGTTCCGGCTCTCGGCCACGGCGAAAAATGATTTGCGGTCCCAGCCTTCCGTGCGCGTCATCAACACGATGTTGCCGTTCCATTCGATGGCGCCGACGTTGAAGGCACAATTGATGCCCAGCCGGGTCATCAAATGTGGATTGTCGGCGTAATTGAAATCATAACGCCAGAACAACGGCGTGTGTTCGGCGGTCAAAACCGGGAATTCATAGCGGTCAAATATGCCATTGCCTTGCTTCTGCTTGCGGTTTGGCCGCTTCAGGAGCTTCTGGTGTTGTCGCTGCAATTGTTTAAGCTTTTGTTGGAAGGACTTTTTAGTCATCGGTCGTGGTTTTTTTGGCGGAAAGATTATGATGCCGGCAAGGGCTGGTCATGTCACTTAAAATGGCTACAGCGCTCCGACCGTGAGTTTGCTAAAATCATCCCATGTCCCGGACGAACCGAGCAAATCGTGACAGCCTTCACGGCGAGGGCCAGACCTTCGCACCCTTAAACCAAAAAACTGAAGATTTATGAGAAACCCCATCTCGCGCCGAGACTTCATCAAAACCACGGCCCTGGCGCTGCCGCTTGTCGTCACCGGCTGTGCCGGCACTGCGACCGGTACCGCCGATCGCCGGAATGCCGGCGGCGATTTTGTCGCCATTCGCAATCGACGCTTTGAATTGCGCGGCCGGCCGTATTTCTACGTGGGCACGAATTTCTGGTGCTGCTGCTATCTCAGCGACTCAGGATTGCCGGGCGGACGCGAGCGCATGGTTCGCGAACTGGACAACCTCCAGAGCATCGGCGTGAAGAACATCCGCCTCCTGGCCGGTTCGGAAACCTCACCGCTGGCCGGCTCCATTCCCCGCGGCATCACCCGCGCGCCGCAGGATTACGATGAAGCGCTGCTGGAGGGGCTGGATTTCTGCCTGGCGGAAATGGCCAAACGGGACATGCGTGGAATCCTATTCCTGTCCAACTACTGGCAATGGTCCGGCGGTTTCGCGCAATACGTCCGCTGGATTACCGGCGAAACCATTCCCGACCCGGACCGCCCGGTCATCGCGAAAGGCGATTGGAGCGGTTTCATGAAATTCTCCGCGCGCTTGTACACGACTCCGGCCGCAAATGAGCTGTATCGCGGTTATGTCACGAAAATCATCCAACGCCGCAACACCGTCAACGGCCGGCTCTATCGCGACGACCCCGCCGTCATGACCTGGGAACTGGCCAATGAACCGCGCCCGGGCGTCAATGAAGGCAACAACTCCGTTCCTATTTTTGCCCAATGGGTGGATGAAACCGCCCGATTCATCCACGACCAGGACCCGAACCATCTGGTCTGCACCGGTTCCGAAGGCATTCATGGTTGCCTGGACAAAACCGACGATTTTGTGACCTGCCATAAAAGTCCGGCGGTGGATTATGTGACGGTGCACATGTGGCTGAAGAACTGGGGCTGGCTGAAAGACCCGCAACTGGGACCAGACTTTGAGAAGGCTGCCGCCAAGGCCAAGGATCATGTGGAACAACACACTGTCCTGGCTACCGATATCCTCCACAGACCTTTGGTCCTGGAGGAATTCGGCATCCCGCGCGACCACGAAAAGTATTCGCCCGACAGTCCCACCCTGGCGCGGGATGAATATTACCGGCGCATGTTCGATCAAGTGGCGAATTCCTGCAAAGCGGGCCGGGCGTTGCAAGGCGCAAACTTCTGGACGTGGGCTGGTGAAGGCCGCGCAAGTGCGGGCACAATGGACACCGCGGCCACACTTATGGGCGACCCCTTCAGCGAACCGCAGGGATTGAATTCCGTATTCGACACCGACAAAAGCACGCTCGCCGTCATTGCCCGGGCCAACGAAAAACTGGCGGCGATTACCTGACCGCAAGTCTGTTCCACTTGCTTTTTTTCTAACCTGGACAGCGTCACAAAGCAGGCAAGGCATTTGGGTGTCATATCACGCCGAAGCGCGGCGGAAACGGATCAGTTTGATGTAGCAGTGAAAAATTTTTCGCGGCGGCTTTTCTTCGGAAGGGAAACCTCAAAGAGTTCTTGCTGCGAAGTGAAAGCCAAAACCCGCCGCCCAGCAAAACCAGCCACAAAGCCGACGGCTCAGGTGTAGTGTAAATGCCTTCGCGGAACCACAAATCTTCATTTGCTACGGGTGCACCGTTAAAAAAGGCTGTTCCGCCAAGATAGCTGTAATCCGCCCCACCGAGATCTCCTGCAACCGCCAATGTGTTATTGTTTGCAATGGGCTGGAAATAGTAAGTTACGCCGGAGGTGACAGAAACCGGAGTTGTAAATAGGAAATTAACTGGTTGTGCAAACCCTCCAGTGGGTATAAGCACAGACTGTGACTGACCTAAGAGCGTACCGGTAATCGAATTCG
>DATJYM010000159.1:0-11525 GCA_035499615.1 Candidatus Acidiferrales bacterium
TGAGTTGTGTCACCGGAAAGGCTTGCGGTTCCGGCTCGCTCTCCCTCGCCAGGAAACGCATTTGATTGAGCAGACGGGAGACGCGTTTGACGCCGTCGGCCAGCGCAAAGTCGAGTGACTTGCGGAACTCTGCGTCCCGAAATTTTTCACCGAGCAGTTGTTGATGGGTGGAGAGCGGCACCATGGCGTTGCCAATTTCGTGGGCCAGGCGGTCCGCCATGGCCTTGATAAGACGAAGGTTGGCCGCTTCCACCTCCAAATGGCGCAACTGTTCGGTCTGAGTGAGGTCTTCCGCCGTCAGCAGGGCGGAAACCGGCACGGAGGAATTCCCCCTTTGAAACGGCACCACATTAACGCTGTAAACGGTGCCCGGCGAACTCTCCGGTTCATAACGGAACGGTCCCATCGCCGCCCCGGTGTGCAGGACCTGATAAATTTTCGCGCCGAGCACCTGAGGCAGATCGCTGAATTCCAACTCACCGGTGCGCCGGTTTTTGTGGCCAAAATGGCGGCGGGCGGCCTTGTTGGCGTGAAGCACCCGGAGGTCGCGCCCCACGACGACGCACGCACTGCTGAGTTCGCGCAACACATTCGTCATCATCTCGTGATTGCCGGCCAATTGGTCGTGCAACCAGATATTACGCAGGGCCAGACCGACCTGTTCGAGGAGGTGGAAAATCAGTTCCAGTTCGGTATTGATCAGGGGTTCGCCGGTAACCCGGCCGTCGAACACGGCCACACCCACAACCGTTTCGCGGTCGAGCACGGGAACGGCGACCTGGGTGCCGAGCAGCTCGAATTCCTTCTGCGCCTCGGCGTCGGCCCGGGCTTCATCACTGTCATGGCGGAGAATCCGGCCCAGCCGGACCAGTTGCCCGCCGATGCCGGCTTCGAGCGACAGTTCAAAATTATCCAGCAATCCCGAAGAAAGCCCGATGGCGGCGGTGGCGCGCAGACCGTGATTCCGGCCCGCGGAAACCGCTTCGCCCAGCGGCAGGACCGGGCGGTTTAGAAAAATGGCGGCGCGATTGACGCAGAAAATTTCGCGCAGGAACAGCAGGAATTGCTTCAGCATGGCCTCGGCATTCAGGGAATGCGTGAGGATGGAGGAAAAATCACGCAGGACGTTCAATGTCTGTGACGCATTGGCAAAATGGTTTGAAATCGGCTCCGTCGCACGGAAGAAGGCGGCGGGCGGCAGCACGGACGTCGGTGTGGGCGGCTGCGCGGTGCGCGGTTGCAGGTAGGAGGGTGCCGACCAGAGGCGATCCAGCAGCGAGTTGAGCAACCGGGCGCGAACGGGTTTGGTGAGCACATGAGTGACACCGTTCAGAAAGGCCTCCTCTTCCCATTCGGACTGGCTGGTCGCGGTGTAGGCGATGATGGGACATTTGGCGTCACGACGGCGAAGCCGCTCAATTACCCAGACCCCTTGAACGCCAATAAGATCTACATCCAGAATGCAGGCCCTCACCAGTCCATGCGTCAACAGGGGCTCGGCTTCCTCCACTCCTATGCGATGAACAATGCGATAATCTTCCGGGTTCAGACCCGCCTGAATCACTTCGGCGAAGTCTGGATGAGGAGACAACACCAAAATGGTTTTCATTGTACTCTGAGCCAGTGACGGCGACGCTCAATTCCAGTCACTGGCAGGATATTCTACAAATTGAGCCCAAAGGTCAATCTAATCTTGCGGGAGAAAGGAAAAATCCCGTGCGGCCCGGCCGAAAATCAGGCGGAACTGAGCAGTTTTTCCCACAAATTCTCATTAAGCAGGGCCTTCCTCAGAAAATCCGTGTCGCTGGTCGAGGCCGCCACCGGTTCGGCCTGAAGCGGCAGGTGGAGGGTGAAGGTCGTGCCCTGGCCGGGCTGGGTCCGGGCTTCGATTTTGCCGCCGTGATGGTGCACAATGAAGAAGCAAGCCATCAAGTGGATGCCGTATTCGGAAGGCGTCTGGCTCCGTACCACAAACGGGTCGAAGACCGCTCGCAGCGCTTCTTCCGGCAGTCCCGGACCATTGTCATTGATTTGCAGGACGATTTCCGGTGAAGCGCCATTCGACAATTCCGCAGTCAGCGTTATCCGGCTGCCGGCCGGCAGCATGGCCAGTTCTTCCTTTAACAACAATTCGAACAGCCGGCTGAATTTCGGTTTGTCCACCCGCAACAAGGGAAGCGTGTCGGAAATCCGGTTTTCCACTTCCAGCCGCCGGGCGGCGAACGCCTCCTTGTATGATCGAATGGCCTCGCCGACGATCTGGTGCAGCGAAACCTGATCGGTAAAGGGCGCGGAGGGATTGGACGACGCCGTCCAAAGGTCCTTGAGCAGGGCGTTGATTTTTTCGATCTGCGACTGGACATTTTGGTGGTAATCCTTCCAGAAATCGGGATTGCGCAGGCCCTGCAAATCCGTCTTTTCTTCGGTCATTTTCACCGGGGCGAGATCCAGAAAGGTTTTCACGGCTACGAGGGAATTGCGGATGTGATGGCTCAATCCGGCAGCCAGGAGGCCCAGGCTGACAATGCGGTCGGCGATCAGCATGTTGTGCAGGACGGACATTTTTTCACGCAGCAACTGGTCGCGTTCGGACTGCACGATGAAAAACTCCAGCCCGCGTTTCAGGGTTTGCTCCAGCTGGGGCGGGTCCCACGGTTTGGAAACATACTTGTAAATCGCCCCGCTGTTGACCGCGGCGATCGCGGCGTCCATGTCCGCAAAGGCCGTGACCAGCACGCGGATGACCCGCGGGCGAAATTGCCGCGCGCGTTCCAGCAGCCATACCCCCTTTTCGCCGGGCATCCGCTGGTCGGTCATTAACAGTCCGATTTCATCGGCATGTTCCTCCAGCAATTTGAGACCGCCCTGCGCGGTCGTGGCCGTCATGATGCGGAACTGTTCCCCAAAGGCGCGCGTGAAGTTGGTCAGCGACTTCTCTTCATCGTCCACGTAAAGGACCGCAAATTCTTTATAGTCGTACAGGTTCTCCATGTTCAATTTCGGGTTCAACCGTCGGTTTGACCTTCACCGGGAAATCCAGGGTGAATTCACAAAACTGGCCCACCTGGGTGTTCACCGAGATGTGCCCTTCGAATCCTTTCACGATGCGGTGGCAGATGCTCAGACCCAGGCCCATGCCCTCCCCCACGTCCTTGGTGGTGAAAAACGGATCGAAAATCTTGTCCAGGTGCTTTCGCTCGATGCCGGGCCCGTTGTCCCGGATGAGCACGAGGCTCCGGTCGCCTTCCGTCCGGCCTTGAATCGAAATGGCCGGCGCCTCGTTTTCAAATTTCTTCTCCCGCATCGCGTCGAGCGAATTCTGCAACAAATTCACCAGCACGTGAATCAATTTGTTGCGGTTGGCCAGCACGGTCTGCCCCGGAACGATTTTCAGTTCCACCCGCACCTTGTCCTTCCACTCCCCGGCCAGGAACCGCAGCGACGTATTCACGGCCTCGGTCACGTCCACCGGCTCGGACGGGCCGGCTTCCGGGTGCGTAAACATGCGCAGGTCGGACACGATATTGCGCACGCGCTTCATGCCTTCCTCGATGTCACTCAGGATTTCCTCGTACTCGCGGCGTTGCTCCGGCGCAAATTGTTTGCACTTGTTGCGCAGGGCAAAGAGGCCGGTCGTCGCAAAGTTCAGGGGATTGTTGATTTCGTGGATGATGCCCGCGCTCATGCGTCCGAGCGAGGCGAGCTTCTCCGACTGCACCAGTTGCGATTCGGTTTCCTTGAGCTGATCGATGGTGTTGGACAACGCCCGGTTTTGCTGGGAGAGATTACGCTGGAAATCGTGGGATTCGATCAGGTTTTTGATGCGCGCGTGAAGTTCCGTGGATGAAAAGGGCTTGGCCAGAAAGTCATTGGCCCCCAATTCCAGGGCGTTAAACTTGGTTTCCTCGTCCGCCCGCGCCGTCAGCAAAATGATCGGAACGACGGACGTCTCCTCGTGCTTGCGCAATTCCCGGCACACCGCCAGACCATCCATCTCCGGCATCATCATGTCCAGCAAAATGATGTCGGGCAGGAATTGTGTCGCTTTCTCCAAGGCCTGGATGCCATCCGCCGCCTCCAGCACGTCGTAATCCTCATCCAGTTGGGACCGCAGGAAACGGCGCATGTCCGGCTCGTCGTCGGCCACGAGGACCACGGGTCGCCGGCCGCGTTTGCCCAGTTCCACGGGCTTGGCCGCACCCCGCAAGGACACCATGGCCGGGAACAATTCCGCCCGGCGGTACAAATTGGCCAGCCACTCCTCCTTGGCCACCACGCCGGTTTCGGTTCCGGCCGCCGGCGCTTCACCCTTCGATTCCCGGCTCGCCAGCTCGGCTTTATGATACGGCAGCCGCACGGTAAAAGTGGTGCCCTTGCCTTCCTGGCTTTCCACCAACACGCTGCCATGCATCATCTCGGTCAATTCCTTGACCAGCGCCAGCCCGATGCCCACGCCCTGATATTTGCGTTGGGCCGAGCTGTCCGCCTGCCAGAAACGGTCGAACACAAACGCCAGATTTTTTTCGGCGATGCCGATGCCGGTGTCGCTGACAACAAAAACGAGTTCCTCGCCCTGTTTTTCCGCGCGCAATTCCACGCGCCCGTCGGCCGGCGTGAATTTCAAGGCGTTGAAAAGGAGATTGAGCACGACCTTTTCCAACTTGTCCGGGTCGGCCGCCACCACCCCCAGCCGCAGGTCCGTATAGGTTTCCAGCTTGATTTTCTTGTCCTCCGCCACCTGCCGCGCCGCACTGGCCAGGCCTTTGATGAAATCCGCCACCTCCACCGGCTCGCTTTTGATTTCCATCCGGCCGGCTTCCAGGCGGATGAGGTCGAGCAGGTCATTGATCAATTTCAACAACCGCATGCCATTGGAGTGCATCGTGAGGAGCAGTTCATGCACGCCGTTGTCCGCCTGGCCGGCGAAACGCTGGAGCAGGCTTTCCAACGGGGACAACAGCAGGGTGAGCGGCGTGCGCAATTCATGGCTGATGTTGGCGAAGAACCGGCTCTTGAGGCGATCCAGTTCGACCAGTTTCCGGTTGGTTTCCTCCAGCTCCTTGCGGTTCTCGTCCAATTGGTACCGGAACGCAAATTCCCGGAACCGCGATTTGGTGTGGAAATAACTGCCGGTGACGACGATGATCCCTGTCAGGGCCAGGAAATAGAGGTTGTTGACAAACTGGCCCAGCGCCGCGGTGGGAGCCGAAATGCGGGTAAAGGAAGCCGCCAGATAAACCAGGATGATCAGCACCGAAGCGATAAGACTTTCCCAGAAGGTCCAGTGCAGCACGAAGGCCATGACCAGCAGGACCAGGTTCAATCCGGCGTAATAAGGCGACCGAGCTCCGTCCGTGTAATAAATCATCCAACTGATGAAGGAGGCGGGGAGCATGAACAGGATGATGCCGAAGATGCGGTAATGCTGCCGTCCAAACTGCGTGAGCAGGGTCGTTAAAAAAATGGCAATCAAGGCCGAACAAAGCAGCCGCAGCTCGAGAAAATACACCGCCTCTTTCGGGTACACAAACCGGTCCAGAATGAATCCCGCCGGCATCAGTAGCATGCCGATCACGCAGGCAATCTTAAAATTGCTGACCGTCAACAGGCGATCGTGTTCGGCAAACGCCTGCCGGATTTCCGGGCTGTTATATTCCGAACCGCTATTCACGTGGTTTCCTCACTTCGATGAAGATATTGACCCCGGTTGAGTCGACTTTGATGTTTCTCGCGTCTGCGGGAATGGATTCGGGAATGACGCCCGCACCCTGTTCGACGTTACGATATATCAAATACCAATCGAGCACAAATTCGAGCATGTGGCGAAACGGTCTGTTGTCCATGACGTTCGTGACCACCAATAATCCGCCGGGGGCCAGCCAGCCGTAAAAAGCCTCCATCAATTGCCGGCAAGTGGTGTCCGGGAGATAATCAAAAAGCCCGGCGCAGTAAATGAAATCATATTCCGGCCGGGTGTCGGGCTTCGTCTGGTTTTCCTTGAGTATTTGGTAGACGCTCTTTCGCTGAAACTTGACGGAAGTTCCCAGGGAAAGTCGATCCTTGATTTTCCGGACGGCGCGCGTGACGTAATCGAGGGTTTCCTGGTTGAAATCAGCCAGGGTCAATTCGGCCTCTTCGTTGAATTGAAAATCGGCGAGAAAGCGCTGAACCTCGATGGCCGGCCCGCAAGCGAAGTTGTAAATGCGCGCTTTTTGGTGGTTGCGAAGGGCGCGACGGGTTTCGTCTTCCAGGCGCTCCTTCAAATACAGCAGCCGGTTGCGATGGGCCCGGGACGGCCACTGGCTTAGAAACCACAGATTGACGATTTTATCGAACAGCGTTTTGCCCTGATACGGGTTCAACGCGATCATATTGACCATCTCGTAATCGCCCGCGTAACCGAGCGGTTTCTCATAGGCGCGGCGTCCAAAGGGCGAGCCCAGCGTCAAAGGGTGCAGTTGCCTCTGGGCAAAAAGGCGGTGAGCCGGACGAAGATCGTGGCTGATCTTCCCCGAAGCGGCTTCCAGTTTTTCGTGCAAGATGTCAAAAGCGGGAACGAACAACCGGCCGATTTCTTCGAGGATTTGCTGTTCCCGTTTCTTTTGCTCATCCGCCGGCAGGGCCTGAATTCCCAATTCCACCTGCCCCAGCCACAGGCGCAGGTCATACAAAAACGTCTGCATGTCAGCGATGACGATTTTGAACTCGGGCGAGACGGTATAAAACTTCTGCCAATCCTGGAGGAACGACTCGAACTCCTTGAGGATCCGGCCTTCCTGTTGCAAAGCCAGGACCTGATTCAAGTCTGTCCACTGCGCTTCGTCGAGCGTCGCTTCGCAGACGACCTGGCTGCTGGCATCCACCAGGTTGCGCACCACTGCCGGTCCGGAATAGACCAGCAGCCCCCGCAGAACAATTTCGAATTTTTGCAGGGCCTCGGAGAGCCGGGGGACGACCGTCGGGTTGGATAACTCAAAGACGACATGGTGACGGGTGACCTGCACCGGCAATCCATGAAGTTCCAGGCCATCGGAGGCTTGAAAATTAATGCGGCTGTCCCTTGTTCCGGAGGCGGGCGCCGCAGGCGGCAGTTGCGCGCCCCGTTTTCTGGATTGCTGCAACAAACCGCCGACCCCATTTCCACTTCCGTTGCCTTCAGAAACCTTACTCATTCTAGGGCAGAATGAACCATTTTTCGCGCCAAAACAACGGGATTATTATCCCCGTTTCGGGTCGCATTTCGCTGCCATCACGCAGCTTAAGTCGATTAAAACTGTTTGTCCCGACGGCCCGCCTTTAAAAGTGCCACCCGACCGAGGCCGAAATGGCGTGGCTGATGAAACTGTAAGTGCCATTGGCCGATTGCCCGGCCAGATCGACGGTGCTGCCCGAAACGGTGTGGTTGGGGCCGTAGCCGAATTGATAGGCGATATCAAAATCGAGGTTCTTGCCTTTGCGTCCGAGCCCGACGCTGAGGAAATGCCGGTTCATGTCGGCCACGAACGGTGTGTAATTCGGATTGGGCACCGAATTCTGATTAAAGATATAACCGGCATTCACATGCCAGCCATGGTCAAGATATCGCGTGGCCCCCCATTCAAAATACCAGCTGGACGACCAGTTCAGGGGAATGGGCGTGGTTGAGCCCATAAAAAACGGTGGCGTTGACTGGTTCAGGTTGACCGTTCCCAACGTACCCCAATCCGTGTAATCCGCGTCAAACTCCAGATTCCATTTTTCCGTAGGGCGGTAGGAGACACCACCGGCCACGTCCAGGGGGAATGACCACTTGGAGTTGGCGGAACTGAAATTCGGGCTGGTGTTGGGGTAAAACGGGGGAAGGATGGTCTCCGTCTGGCCTTTAAAATTCATCGTGGTGCCGCTCCGCACAGTGGCGCCGAAGGAAAGTTGCTGGATCGGTTGCCAGAGGGCACCGAGGTTGAAGCCCACGTTCCAGCCATCACCGTCGAATGAGAACATACTCGCACCCGACGCTGCGGGCGGTATGGGCGCGATGCCCTGCTGCAATTTGATCTGCGCATAGTTCACCATGATCCCGCCGCCGAAGGACAGGGACGGAAGCAATTTGAAAGAGACCACGGGGTTGATGGTATCGCTGAACAGTTTCCCTTCTGTGGCTACGGTATTGAACCCGGTGTCCTGCGGCCAGATCACACCCAGGCCGAACGGTGTATAAACGCCCAGGCCAAAACTGGCAATCCAGTCTTTGGGCGTGTACGTATAATAAAATTGCGGGATGGCGTGATACTTTAACTGGTTGTCATAGGTCTGGCCGGCATTGGGCGCGCCGCCCGGCGGTTGAAACTGCGGGTCGAGATCAATGCCATAAACCCCCGCGCGGAGGTTGTTGCCTTCCAGTTGGGAGATGCCCGCCGGGTTGTAATAAATGGCGGACGGATTGTCGGCTGTCGCGACAAAGGCCTCACCCCGGCCGGTGGCAAATGCATCCTGATCGGGCAGACGAAATCCGGTGGCGCGGACGGACAGAGTCCAGCCGACGCACAGGGTGAACACGGCGAATTGAAATCCGTCATGTACGTTTATTCTCATAAATTGACGTGGTTGCCTGTTTTTCGATCAACACCACCGGTTTGCAAGAAGCGGCAAACGGTGTCTCCGACTAAGCAAATCCCTTGCCGTTTTGGGCACGGGATTGATTTTATCCCTGGCCGGCTTGTTTTTGGGCCTCAGCGACATCGCGGAAGAATTTGTTGCTTCCCAGCTTCCTCGCAATCCATTCGCCCCAGGAGGGGAACAGCGCGATGAGCGCCAGCAAGGGACGCACCGGCATGGGGTTGATGATGATTTCCGGCAGGTCCTTTTCAATGGCGCGAATCACCGCGCGGGGGATCAGCTCGGGCGGCGAAGTGCCCAGGAGCGCCGGTGCCGAGCAGCCCGATTTGGCCTTCAATTTGGCGTAGATGCCGGCTTCCACAAAACCCGGAATGATTACCGATGCGCTGACGCCCGATCCGCGATAGGTGGCGCGCAAGGATTCGGTGAATTTGATCAATCCGGCTTTCGTCGCCGCGTAGGGTTCCTGGAAGGCCGGGCCATACGTTCCCGCCAGGGACGAAATATTTACGATATGGCCGCGTTTCCGTTCCAGCATGTCCGACAACAACCGCCGGCTCAAAATCATGGGCGCTTCCAGGTTCACGCGCAGCGTGTCGTAGATGCTTTCCTCGGCCAGTTCATGGTACGCCGCGGTGAACTCCACGCCGGCGTTGTTGATGAGAATGTCCACCGGGCCCACTTGTTTTCTGGTTTCCAGAAGCAATTGCTGGCGCTGGGCCGCATCCCGCAAATCGGAGATGAGGACCAGGACGCTCCCGCCGCGATGTTCGATCTCCTTCCGCAGTTCTTCCAGGTTGGTTCCCGGATGGGCCACCAGAACCTGCCGGACCTGGAGATCCACCAGGGCGTGCGCAATGAACCGGCCGAGTCCGCCCGACGCGCCGGTCAACAACACCGTGTCTCCCTTTTGGATTTTCATAAATGAATGTTTCCGGCCGTACGAATGTCCACCAGTCCGGGTTTGCTTCGGGACGGGAGTAGAACATTTTCCAGGCCAAAATAAAGCGATTAGTGACCCGGCCTAGAAATGCATGCCCACCGTCATCAATACCGCCTGACTCAAAAACTTGTACGTCCCGTCGGCGCTTTGACCGGCAATCAAACCAGAGACCGATGACGGGGTGCTCCCGATGACCGTACGCTCGGGGCCATAACCAAATTGATAAGTGACATCGAAGTCGAATCGCCGGCCCTTGCGTCCCAGCCCAAGGCTGAAGAAATGCCGGTTCATGTCCGCCGCCAGCGGAGAGTAATAGGCGTCCGGCACGGAGTTCTGGTTGTAAACGTAACCGGCGCTGGCATGCCAGCCGTCGTCAAAATATCGGGTTACGCCCAATTCATACATCCAACTGGCCTGCCAGTTGAGGGTCAGATTCGGATTCTGAGTGAAACCGGGTGGCGGTGTGCCTTGTTGATTGATTATCACGGTTCCAAAGCTGGTCCAGTCCGTGTAGTCGGCGTCAAATTCCAGGTTCCATTTTGGCGTGGGCCGGTAGGAAACGCCAAAAACCGCCGTCAGCGGAAACGTAAAATCTGCATGGGCCGGCAGGGTGGTATACGGTACTCCTGCCGTCAACCACTCGAATTCGGTCTGGCCCTGCATGTTGATCGTGGTGGAACTGCGGAAGGTGGCGCCGAAAGAGAGCTGTTCCAGAGGCTGCCAGAGTACGCCCAGATTGTATCCCACCGTCCAACCGTCTCCTTTGAACCGATAAAAATTGGCAAATGGAGACGGGAAGCTGGAAAGTTCCGAGGCCAAATTAATGTTCCCGTAATCCGCCATTGCTCCACCGGCTATGGAAAGATTGTGTGTGAACTGAAACGCGATGACGGGATTGAACCTCAAGTATTGCAACGTGCCGGACGTGGCTACCGTCTGGAAGCCTGTGTCCTCGGGCCAACTGATACGCCCCCCGTACGGCGCATAAAGACCCAGCCCGAAACTCATGGGAGAATTCCGAGGAGTATAAACATAAAAAAATTGGGGAACGGCGGCAAGATTGTCCGAATTGTGGTAGGTATTGCCGCTGTTGGGGGCGCCGTTCGTTGGTACAAACGTCTGGTTCAGATAGATGCCATAAATGCCGCCGCGGACATTGTTGCCCTGGAGCTGGGTGATGCCGGCGGGATTATAATAGATGGCGGAGGCATTGTTCGCCGTCGCAGCAAACGCTTCGCCGCGCGCGCTCGCAAAGGCATCCTGGCTCGCCAGCCCGAAGCCGTTCGCGGAAACGTTCAAGACCGAGACGCCCCACAGGATTATGGGCAGCAGCCTGGATGCGTTGCGTCGGTTCATGTTTGTCGGTCCAACTTCCGGAACGGGCACCTGAGAAATGCCTGGGTGATACGCCTGCGGCAGCAGATTACCTGCCGCTTTGTGTCATGCGAGTAAATTCCCGAAGGGACAGGGCGCGGTCAATTCCCTTTGCTTCTCCAGCCGGTTTCAGTTAGCGTGACCGCGTGTGATAGCCCTTATCCGATTCACATGGTTCATTTTCCTGTTCGGACTCGTTGTGATTCCAGCCCAGGCTTCGTTCACGTCGCTCTACATTTTTGGAGACGGTGTTTCCACTACCACCACGAATTCGACAGCCGGCCTGTTGCCTTTTTACGGCCTGCGTAAGTCCAATGGCCGGGTGTGGGTTGAGCTGTTGGCGCAGCAACTGGGTTTGACCAACAACTTCTGGTATTCCAACAACATCGCAAACCACCTGTCGTACACCAATCTTTCCGCTTCGAGTACCAACTGGTCCTATTCCAGCAACAATTGGTCGTATTACGGTGATGCCAGCTCCAATGTGATAGCGAATCTCAATGTCTTCGCCACACCGCCAGATACCTCAAATGCTCTATTCATTGTCTGGGTAAATGATGCCGATTTCGTTGCTGACATGGGTAGCATTTTCCCCTCCACGAACATAATGACC
>DATJYM010000160.1:0-5042 GCA_035499615.1 Candidatus Acidiferrales bacterium
CGGGACTGGTTATGCCACCAATAAACTGACTCTCGCGCCCAGCGCCTTTTTTTATCAGAACGAACTGGCCTTTGCCCGGATGAGCCAGCAATGGATTCTGCCGCTGGTGGATACAAATTCGCGCGTCGTCTCGCCAGAAGCTTTGCAGCACGTGGATGCCGCAGTTCACGCGGAAATGAAACATTATTCGCCTTACAAGGCTCAGGCGCTGATGACATTTCCCGCGCTTGCGAGCGCGGTCAAGATATTTGCCAGAGCCCAGGTTACCATTGATTTGGCGCGGGTTGCTTGTGCGCTGGAGCGCTATCGGCTCGCACATGGCCAATATCCGGAGGTGCTTGACGCGCTCGCACCGCAATTCATCGGGAAATTGCCGCACGACATCATTAACGGCCAGCCGTTGCATTATCGCCGCACAGTCAATGGGAATTTCATGCTCTATTCTGTCGGTTGGAATGAAAAAGATGATGGCGGACAAGTCGTTCTGACAAAGAACGGTTCGGTTGACCGGGAAAAGGGCGACTGGGTCTGGCAGTATCCGGCAAAATGAATCGGGAACATCGAACATCCAACATCGAATTGGTCAGCAGCGCTCGCCTGCTGTTTGTCCGGCGTTCGATGTCCGGCGTTCAGTGTTCGATGTTTTGCCGAAAGCTTTTCCCGACCACCACCCCGATAACCGAACCAATAATCGCTCCCGCCACAAAATCCGAGAACCAGTGGATGGTCATCGAGACGCCCAATCCGATATAAAGTGCGTAGAGCAACGCCGTGGTGCCCAGCCAACGATGTTTGGGGAAAAGTGTGAACACCGTCAGAGCCATGGCGAAGGCGATGGTGGTGTGTGACGACGGCCAGCCCCAGAAAACTCCGCCCCGCAAAAAACCGAACCGGAAGACATGACTGAGGTCCGCGCCAACGCTGTGCATAGGGTGGGCGCGGCCGGTAAATGACTTGTACGCGATCACGATCAGTGCGCCGAGAAGTTCAGCCTGAGCGATGGCCCAACCGGTCAGGATGGTTCTGGTATTTCTGGCCAGGAAGCCGAGGGCGAGAAGCAATAACGGCAGGTAGAGGGGCAGTAACCCCCCGATGATAACGGCCGGAAACATCCAGGAACGCAACTCAGGACTCCGCGTGGCCAGGAAGTAACGCCAATCGAAGCCGGACAGGACGAGGATGACCGTGAGCAGAATGGCGACGAGATGCCAGACGAGCTTCCAGCCTTTGAAACAACCGAGGAGGTTGCACGCCAACGTTGAAAAAAACCGTTTCACAAACAGAACATTCAGCGCTCAACATTCAACATTCAACGTCCAATTTCTCGGAGGCGTGCAATGGGCGCACATTGGATGTTCGGTGTTGGGCGTTGAATGTTGAATGTTTCCTCCCGGACACGCCGGCTCGGAAACCTGTTGTCCCATCAAACCGCCTGTTGCCCTGCGCCATCCATACCCGTGCCGTCGAGATCGATCAGAATGTCGCGTGGCTCCGCGCCTTTGCTGGGGCCGACGATGCCGCGGTTCTCCAGTTCGTCCATGATGCGTGCGGCGCGGGTGTAGCCGAGGCGCAGCCGTCGTTGCAAGAGCGATACACTCGCCTTTTGTTCGCTGCGAATGACTTCGATGCACTGCTGGATGAGATCCTCGTCCTCGTCTATGCCGTTTTCGTTCCCGAAACTGGCGGTGGGTTGGGAAAGCTGCTTGTGGATTTCCGTGTCGTAGTTCGGTTTGCCTTGTTTGGCAATAAACTCGACGATGCTGTTGATTTCCTGGTCGGTGATGAGCGCGCCCTGGGCGCGGATCAGTTTGGCCGAGCCGGGTGGCAGATAAAGCATGTCGCCCTTGCCCAGCAATTTGTCCGCGCCCATCGCATCGAGAATGGTACGCGAATCCACGCGCGACGCGCATTGGAACGCAATCCGCGCGGTGATGTTCGCCTTGATGACGCCGGTAATGACGTCCACGCTCGGCCGTTGGGTGGCGACGATGCAATGGATGCCGGCCGCGCGCGCCATCTGGGTGATGCGCGCGATGGCCATTTCCACGTCGGCCGGCGCCACGAGCATCAGGTCCGCCAGCTCGTCAATAATGACGACGATGTAACTCAACTTTTCCGGAATAACGATGTCGTCGTCGCGCGGCACAACGATTTCCTCGTCCACTTCGACGGCGAAGCCTTCGGCGCCCGGCTCGACCTTTTCCTTTTTGGCTTTGAGCGGCAGTTCGAGTTCCGGCTGCGGCAACGGCTTGTTTTTCGGCCGCGAGTTGAACGTGGCAATGTTGCGGACGCCGACCCGGGCGAAGATCTGGTAGCGTTTTTCCATCTCGTTCACGACCCAGCGCAACGCGAGGATGACTTTTTTGGGGTCGGTGACCACCGGCACGACGAGGTGCGGCAGGGCGTTGTATTGCTGCAACTCGACGACCTTCGGGTCGATCATCACGAACCGGAGCTGATCGGGCGAGAAGCGATAGAGCAACGAGGCGATGATGGAATTGATGCACACCGATTTGCCGGAACCCGTGCTGCCGGCGATGAGCACGTGCGGCATCTCCACCAGGTCAGCAACAATCGGGTGGCCATAAACGTCCTTGCCCAAGGCGATGGGAATCTTCGCCCGGCTGTTGCGCCATTCGTCGGATTCGAACAGGTCGCGCACGATGACCTTGGTCTTGACCGGATTGGGCACTTCGACGCCGACGGAGCTTTTGCCGGGTACCGGGGCGAGGATGTGGATGCGCTCGGCCTTGAGCGCGGCGGCGATATTGTTGGACAACGCGGTGATTTTTTCCAGTTTCACCCCCGGCGCCGGGTGCAGTTCGTAGCGGGTAATGGTCGGTCCCTTGGTGATGTCGCCGAGCGAAACCTCGATATCGAACTGCGCGAGCGTCTGCTGCATGAGCCGCGCGTTGGCCATGAGTTCATCCTTGGACTCGGTGGGTTTTACAGTCAGGTCCGGGTGCTGAAGGAAATCCAGCGGCGGCAACTGGTAATTGCCGATGATGGGCGTGGCGGCAACCGTCACCGGCTTCGGTCTTCTGGATGTGGTTTTGGGTTTGGCCGGCACGGAGCCATCGGCGATATGGACCAGCGGTTCGGCGGGCTTTTCCTTTTCCGGTTCGATTTTCTCCGGTTCGGCATTTTTGGTTTCGGCGGCTTTGTCCGGTTCCGGCTTTCTGCCGAGAACCTCCTCCGTGGTGGCCGCCGACACTTCGCGCCCGGGAACGGCCTCCGCTTCGGCGCCCGGCCCGGCTTTGGGGGCCGACAACGCCATCGGGCTTTCAGTCAGGTTGGCCGGTTCCTTGACCACGCCACCGGGCAGGGTGGTTTTGCGGATGCGCGCGGTCGGGGTGGACACGGGTTTGGCCTGGGGCACGCTCAAATCACGGACGGTGGGTTCGGGCACCGGCTGCATGTCCGCGCCCAGGCCGGTGCGCGCGACTTCTTCCTGCAATCTTTTGGCCTGCTTTTCCAGTTCACGCGCCCGGTGTTCCAACGCGCCTTCCTCGGCGGGTACCGGCTCCGATTCGGCATCGGCTCGGGTGGGCACTTTTTCCAGAAGCCGGCGAATCCATTCGCCCAGCTTGAAATGGGTCAAGAACAGCAGGCTGATGAGACAAAGCGCCAGATAAACAATAGTGGCTCCAATGCTGCCCAGCAGCGACAGACCATACTCATAACGGGGTGTCTGGCCGAAAGTCAAATATCCAAGAAAGCCGCCCGCCCCGGTGAGTGAGCCGATATCTTCGCTCGGTTTTCGGAACCAGCCGGCGTTGGACAGGATGCAAAGCAAGCCGGTAATTGAGATCAACAGCACGATCGACCAGGTTAAAGACCAGCCCAAACGCTCCCGCAAATGGCCGGGAAAATTCACCAGGTAAGCCAGGCCGAACATGCCTAACAGAAACGGCAGGAGATACGCCACCAAACCCAGCGGGATGAACGAAGCCCAGGCCAAATACGCGCCAAATGGTCCAATCCAATTGTGCACCGTGACGCTTTTTTCGGACGGGCTGGAAACCAGAAATCCGATGTCCCGGTGATCAAACGACCATTGGGCCACCAGAAGCAGCAAGGCGACGGCAAGCAGCGCGACACCGATGATGTCGCCAAAACCATGCCCCGAATTCGTTGACGTCTTGCGTGACATGACCGCAACGTAACAATTCAACGGGGCGACTTCAAAGTTGAATTTGATGCCACCGCAATTTGCGAGCGCAACAGGCGCATCCGCTTTTGTGCGTCGGTGAATTGTTGCGGCGTCAATCCCTTCCTCAGCAGATCGCGGCTCCCGGCGGCATCCGCGTCCGAATTGGCCGCCATACTGAACCACGCATACGCCTCCACGATGTCCTTGGCCACTCCCTGGCCATTGGCATAGCAGCAGCCCAGATTGAATTGGGCTTCGGCATGGCCCTGCTCGGCGGCCTGGCGATACCATTTCACCGCTTCCACCGCGTCCTTGCCCACGCCCCGGCCATTGTCGTAGCAGTAGCCCAGGTTGGATTGGGCTTCGGCATGGCCCTGCTCGGCGGCCCGGCGATACCACTTTACCGCTTCCTCCCTATCCTTTCTCAATCCCTGGCCGTTGGCGTAGCAGTAGCCCAGATTGAATTGGGCCGGAACGTAATTTTGCTCGGCAGCCTTGCGATACCACTTCGCGGCCTCCTTCGCGTCCTTCGCCACGCCCCGGCCGAGATCGTAGCAACAACCCAGATTGAATTGGGCGTCGGCGTCGCCTCGCTCGGCGCCGGCCTTGTATTCCTGAAATTTGCCGGGAACGACGGGACCTTTCGGCGCGGCCGCACGGGTCGAAAACAGGCTGGTGATGTACTTCAAAACAGCGCTCGGAAATCGTTGCATCGTCTAAAACCTACGCCCTTGCCACTCAAAACCGCAAGTCGAATCCGGTTGGCGAGTTGCCCTGTGAATTCGCACTTGCCAACGCGCGACCGGATTGTCAGGCTCTTAGTTCCGCACGTGCGCGGTTAGCTCAGTGGTAGAGCACTACATTGACACTGTAGGGGTCACAGGTTCGA
>DATJYM010000161.1:0-6670 GCA_035499615.1 Candidatus Acidiferrales bacterium
AGCCGCTGACCAATCTGGTCTGGCTGACCTCGGTCGTGTCCATCATTGGCGCCTTCATCGCCAGCAAGCTGTTGCTCGGAGATTTCACGGACGCGGCGGGCAATGCACTGCCGAATCTCTGGTGGGTCCTCGCCGGCATCATTTCCTGCGGCACGCTTGCCGGGCCGCTCATCATGGAATTCACCAAAATCTTTGTCAGCACCCAGTCCCGGCACGTGAAGGAAATCGTTACCGCGTCCGGCCAGGGCGGCGCGTCGTTGAACATCCTGTCCGGGTTCGTCGCGGGCAACTTCTGCGCCTTCTGGATGGGCCTGGTCATCATCGCGCTCATGTTCGGGGCTTATCTATTCTCGCAAAATCCGGCCCTGCTCACCCTGATGCCGGAGCAATTCAAGTTCGCCGCGCCCATCTTCGCCTTCGGCCTGGTCGCCTTCGGCTTCCTCGCCATGGCGCCGGTCATCATCGCCGTGGACAGCTTTGGTCCGGTCACCGACAACGCCCAGTCCATCTATGAGCTGAGCCGCATCGAATCCGTGCCGAACGTCGGTGCGGAAATCGAAAGGACCTTCGGGTTCACCCCCGACTTTGAGAATTCCAAGCTGGAACTGGAAAAGGGCGACGGCGCCGGCAACACGTTCAAAGCCACCGCCAAACCGGTGCTCATCGGCACGGCGGTCGTCGGCGCGACCACGATGATTTTCGGTATCATCATGCTGCTGCAAAATGTGGGCGTCCAGATGGACCCCAACTTCAGCATCATCTCGATGCTGAGCCTGGTGCACCCGCAGGTCATCCTCGGCCTGCTCATGGGTGGCGCGGTGATTTACTGGTTCACCGGCGCCAGCACGCAAGCGGTCGCCACCGGTGCCTACCGCGCGGTCGTGTTCATCAAGGAACATCTCAACCTTAACAAGGCCGAAGCCTCGATCGCCGACAGCAAGCGTGTGGTCGAAATCTGCACCATCTACGCGCAAAAGGGCATGATCAACATCTTTATCGTGGTCTTTTCGATGGCGCTGGCCCTGGCCTTCTTTGATCCCTACTTCTTCGTCGGCTATCTCGTCGGCATCGCCTTTTTCGGCTTGTTCCAGGCCATCTTCATGGCCAACGCCGGCGGCGCGTGGGACAACGGCAAGAAGATCGTGGAAGTGGATTTGAAACAAAAAGGCACGGAACTGCACGCGGCGACCGTCGTCGGCGACACCGTGGGCGATCCGTTCAAGGACACCAGCTCGGTGGCGATGAACCCCATCATCAAATTCACGACGCTGTTTGGTTTGCTGGCGGCGGAAATTGCGGTGACCATGAAAAGCCGGGATCTGAAGACGGGCATTGGCATCGTGTTCTTCCTGCTGGCGCTGACGTTCGTCTACCGCTCGTTCTACGCGATGCGCATCCCGGTGGACAGCCCGTCGGCGGAAGGGATCAGTACAAAACCGCCGGTACCACACCTGGACGATGACGAGCTGGTGGCGAAATAACCACGAAGCAAATGATTCAAGGGCGCGCCGCAAGGCGCGCCTTTTTTGTTTCATCGGCAAGGGCGCGGAGATTGTGTAAAAGAATCTGCTACTTCAACTTCGCCAGCGTTGCCTTGACGGCCTCGAAGTTCGGCAAATCCTTCGGCGTCGGCGTCTGTTCGCTGTATTGCACCACCCCCTGCTTATCAATCACAAACGCGGCGCGCGCCGCCGTGTCGCCGATCCCGGCCAGCATCGGGAAGATCACGTTGTAGGCCTTGACGGTCGTCTTGTTCAAATCGCTCGCGAGGGTGATGCCGATTTTTTCCTTCTGCGCCCAGGCTTCCTGCGCGAACGGCGTGTCCACGCTGATGCCGATGACATCGGCGTTGAGGCCGGAATAAGCACCGAGTCCGGCACTGAGGTCGCACAGTTCCTTGGTGCAGACGCTGGTGAACGCTGCCGGGAAAAACAGCAGCACGGTGTTTTTCTTGCCAAGATTGTTGCTGAGCTTCACGTCCACGAGACCGGACGCCTGTTTGGATTTCAAGGTGAAATCGGGGGCCTTGGAGCCGACGGATATTGCCATAATCGTTTTTGGTTTTGAGTTTAACTTTCTCTTGTTGCGGCGAAGTGTGGGAATTTACCCGGCGCGTGTCAAACGGGGATTTAATGAATACGATCCGGGCCACAACCGCCAAGGAGGTGGGACAGGGGATGTCCGCGGAAAAAACGGCTGTGAGCCCGGATCAAAAATTTGTGTCGTCGACTAAAATGCCCGCCCGCTCCCAGTCCATGCACTCCGGTTCGAGGCCTGGCTGCGTGCCAACGTGAAATCCTGTCTCATCCTCAAAACCAACGGGGATACGCCGGCTGATGGCGAGGCGGAATTTTCCGGCGACGTGATGCAACCAGTTTTCCAGGGTCCTCTCGGCGGACTCCGGCTCCGTAATCCCGCGGTCCAGCCGTGCCGTGGCCCCGGCGGAAACCCGGTTTCGCAGGATCTGGCTGACTGTCATCATGCTGCCACTGTGGCACATACCGGGAAAGCGCCGCTAACCGGATATTGGCAGGCATTCAACAATACTTGTCATAATGAGACCGTTAAGCCGAAATCATGCGTAGGACAGGTGTCGCGCCTGTTCCTAACTTGCTGAAATTGGATCGGACCGGAGGCTGCTACAAAGCCGCGAGAACTTCCGCCGCATGCTCGTCCGGCTTAACCGCCGGCCAGATTTTCCTGATGCGGCCGTCCGGGCCAATGAGGAAGGTCACCCGGTGGGTGCCCAGGTATTTCCGGCCCATGAAACTCTTCTCACCCCACACACCGTAAGCGGTGACGATGTGTTTATCCTCATCCGCCAGCAAGGTGAACGGCAGCTTGAAATTCTGCACGAACTTATCATGCGACTTAACCGGATCGGTGCTGACGCCGAGCACGACCGCGCCGCGCTTTTTGAATTCGCCGAAATGATCGCGGAACGCGCACGCCTCCCTGGTGCAACCGGGCGTGTCGTCCCTAGGATAGAAATAGAGAATAATGTTTTTGCCTTTGAGATCGGCCAGAGCAAGCCGGCCGCCACCATTCGTTGCCGCCGAAAACTCCGGAGCCGCGTCGCCTTCTTTGAGCTTCAATTGGACTTCTTTCACCATAAATTCAGCCACAGATGAACACAGATCGACTCAGATGAAAGCCAAAAAACTGTTGCTGCTTGCATCATCAAATCTGTGTTTTATCTGTGCAAATCTGTGGCCTGTGATGAAACCGGTGAACTGGCCGGGTGGGCGCCGAGTTGTCGAATGCCGTCGACCACATAGAGCAACCCGGAGACGCCGGTAAAGATTGCTGCGCCGAGACTCCAGATCTTAAACCAGAGCACATTCAAATCACGGTCCCAGTCGAGCAAAACCCAGATCACGACCGCCATCTGGAACACGGTGGCTATTTTGCCGATGACCCGGGGGCGCACATTGACTTGGCCGACGGTGAGCCGGATGACCGCGATGCCAATCAGCAGCAGAACGTCGCGGCCGATGACCGTGCCCGTCAGCCAAAGCGGTATCTGGCCGAGGTGCGGACTGCGATTAAAGCTCAAGGTGACGATGGCCGATACCAGCAGGAGCTTGTCGGCCAGCGGATCGAGGATGGCGCCCAGCTCACTCTTCTGATGATAACGCCGGGCAATGTAACCGTCCACCCCGTCCAGAATCGCCGTCACCGCGAATGAAAGCAACGCCAGCAATCGGTGGATTTCGTTGCCCGTCTGAAGATAATAAATCAGTTCGACAACGAAAAACGGAATCAACAGGACCCGCAGGATCGTGATCTTGTTCGCCGTCGTCATGGAGTAAAAGATTTAACGCAAAGGCGCAAAGATGCAAAGGCGCAAAGGGAATTTTTATCCCAAATATTCGTACCGGGCGGCCTGTGCTAGACATTTTGTTCCTTGCCAAACGAGAGATTTCTTCACTCAATTCGAGCATGAAGTCAACCCGCCTGTTTGTCTGCGTTTCATTGTTTGCGCATGGTCTTTTTTCCGGGCACGCCCAGCCTTCCGGCGGCCCTTACGGACCGGTGCCGCAGACTTATGCTCTGCCAAACGACGCTGCGCATATTTATTATGTTGCGCCCGATGGACAATCGAACGCCTCCGGCACGATGCTCACTGAGCCGACGACTTTAGGGTCGGCCTTGGAGCGCGTGGTGACCGGCGATGCCATCATCTTGCGCGGCGGAACGTATCGTACCGGCGGTTTGCAGCTCAATCAGGGAATCACCTTGCAACCTTACGCCGACGAACATCCGGTGTTGAAGGGAACATTGGTTGCGACAAACTGGGTGACCCAGACCAACGGGCTTTGGCGCACATCGTGGGCACACTTCTTCCCTTCCAAGCCCGCGGACTGGTGGCGGCGCGAACGGGAGGGGACCCGGACGCCGTTCTACCGCTTTAACAACGAGATGGTTTTCGTGGACGGCGAACTGCTGACGGCGGTCGGTTGGGAAGGAGAAGTAAAAACAAATTCGTATTTCATCGATTACGACGCAGGCCAGATTTACCTCGGCGTGAACCCAACGAATCATTTGATTGAAATCACTGCGTTCGACAGCGCGCTCACCCGGACAACCGGCAAGGTCCATGGGAAAATCTCCGACGGCAAAGGGCCGGTGATTCGCGGCGTCACCTTCACCCAATACGCCTACCGCGCGCTCGAAATCGAAGGCAAGGAACCTGTCGGCCTTTCCGACCCCGCCACTTACGGCAAGGATGTCACCAACACGACACTGGAAAATGTGACGATTTCCTTCTGTTCGCGCGTGGCCGGCTATTTCCGCGGCGACCACCTGACCCTCCGGCATTGCCTCATCAGCGACACACGCACAGAGGGTGTTTATGTCATCGGCTCCGCCGACGTACTGCTGGAAAAAAATATTTTCCGGCGGAACAACATCCAACAAATCACCGGCTATTTCCCGGCGGCTGTGAAAATATTCAACCAGTGCTACCGCGCCACCTGCCGGGACAACCTGGTTATTGACCAGCCCTTTTCGAACGGCATCTGGTATGACGTCGGCAACGTGGACGGCGTGTTCATTGATAATCATGTCGAGAACGCCATCGACGGATTTTTCTTTGAAATTTCCAAGCGCGCGATTTGTGCCGGCAACGTCTTTGTCAACTGCGACCGGGGCATACGCGTACTCAACAGCACGAACGTTCAAATCTATCACAACACCCTCATCAACTCGCCAGCGTCCGTTGAGCGCACCGAACGCAGCGCGGTCAATGACCACTTCGGCTGGCATCCGAGCACCGGCCCCGGTGTGGACCAGCGCGAGGGCCACGTCTTTGCCGGCAACCTGCTCGTGGCGGATGAAAATTTCCACCAACCGCTTTTACGATTCGAACAGACGAAAGCGCTTTGCGGAAAACTGACAAAACCTGAAGTCGCGCGCCTGGACGACAATGTCTACGTGCGCAGCGGTGACGCGAATCCCCAGACCCTGATTGTGTGGAGTCCCGCGGACGGTGACAATTGCACGGCGGAATTTCAGACGCCGGATGAGTTGCGACAGTCACACCCCGAATTCGAGGCGCACAGCAGGTATTTCGATCACAGTTACGGTACAATCTTCAAATGCGCGGAGCTCGACGATTACGAATTGGCCCGCGCCTTGCCTGAAATCGAAGACTCCCTGCCCGCCCGGGTCCAACAGCTGCTGGGCTGGTCGGCCTCGGCTGCCCGCACTCCCGGCGCGTTCCCGTTTGACCGATGAGTTCCCGGTTCTGAGGGCAAAACCGCATTTTGCGCCTTGCCAAACGCGCGATTTCTTCGCTCAATTTTGCCTGCATGAGCAATTCAAAATCCAACCGGCCGCTCGTCGGCATCCTGATGGGCAGTGATTCCGACTGGCCGACCATGAAAGCCGCCGCCGAGGCGCTGACTGAATTCGGCGTGGCCAGCGAGGCCAAGGTCATTTCCGCCCATCGCGATCCGCACGGACTGGAAGCTTACGCCGCCGGCGCGGGCGAACGCGGTCTGCGCATTATCATCGCCGGCGCGGGCGGCGCGGCACACCTGCCGGGGGTAACGGCGGCATTCACCACCCTGCCGGTCATCGGCGTGCCGATCGAAAGCAAATCGTTGCAGGGGCTCGACTCGTTGTTGTCCATCGTGCAAATGCCCCCGGGCGTGCCGGTGGCCACTGTCGGGATAGGCGCGGCGAGAAATGCCGGGCTGCTGGCGGTGCAAATCCTGGCCGTCGGCGATGAACGTCTGCAAAAGGCGCTCGCCGGTTTCAAGCAGAAGCTCGCCGAGGAATCGCGCGCCAAAAATAAGAATTTGGCGTGAGACCCTGAACTGTCCAATCGTTGAACCGTTGGACCCGTAGCGATTCTATTTCTGCTTCTGTAATTCGCCGGCAAATTTTTTCCCAAAAGAAGGAAGCGCCACCCATCTGTCGTCGACCAAATTTCGCGGTGATGTCGTTAAATCAACGACATACGAATAATCGGCTGCCTGAGTATGAATTAAGTTCGACGTTTTTTCCGGCATAAAGCCTGCTAACCCCACGAGCCGGAACCGACCGGCTGGAATGGCCGGATATAAACCTAATGTTATCAGGATATGACTGAATATTTAGTCAAACGTACGAGCAAACTATTGTTTCCAGGTTTGGCGCGCGACCAGCGCAAGCGCCGGTTGCG
>DATJYM010000162.1:0-3567 GCA_035499615.1 Candidatus Acidiferrales bacterium
CGCAAAACTTGTTGACCAATCCCGGCTTTGAGACGGGTAATACGACCGGCTGGTTCGCGTTTGGCTCGCCCACGCTTACGGCCGAGAGCACCCAGGTGCACTCGGGCAGTTACGCTTGCGCAGTGACCGGTCGCACAGCCAGCTACATGGGCATTGCCCAGTCGCTGGTCGGCGTGCTCCAGGCCGGCCAAACATACAATGTCTCGGCATGGGTCAGACTGAATGGCGGCACGAGCCAGACGATGCAGCTAACGATGCAAAAAACGGATGGCAGCGGGACGGCTTATGCCTCGATTGCTTCGGGAACGGTCACTTCCAGTGCCTGGACGCAATTGTCCGGAACGTATTCGTACAATCCTTCAGGCTCTGCCACCGCGTTGAATTTCTATGCGGAAGTGCCCAGTAGCACGACCAATTCCTACTACATTGACGATGTTCAGTTTGTCCAGGGAGTTATGCCCAGCAATCCGCCTATTTCCGGCACGTCCATTGTGGATTGGAACAACGTGCACCAGCGCATTGATGGCTTCGGCGCGTCTTCGGCATGGAACAGCAGTTGGACGACCGCCGAGGCGGACCTGCTTTTTTCCACCAACAATAATATCTCGTATCAATCCGGCACTTACTATGGGGTAGGCCTCTCGCTCTTGCGTAATCATATCTATTTTGCCAATTCAACTTTGGCGAGTGACGCCGACTATACCTCCGAGACCAACATTATGAAATTGGCCCAGGCTCGCGGGGCGAGAGTGTGGAGCACGCCCTGGACCCCGGCGGCGGGATTTAAAAGCACGAATGATATCTACGATAGTAGCGTGGCTACCGCTGGCGGCATTGATGGCGGCAGCTACCTGGGCAGTGGAAATAATATCACCAATATTAATTACGCCAGCCAGCTGGCCAATTATGCGGCGAGTATGCAGAGCGCGTTTGGCATTAACCTCTACGCCATTTCCATTCAAAACGAACCTGACGCGAATGTGACTTCTTACGAGGCGTGCCAATGGTCCGGCGCGCAAATTCATGATTTTGCCACCAATCTTTATAGCGCACTGGCGGCCCAGGGACTCAGTTCCATCAAAATTATCGTTCCCGAAAGTGAAAGCTGGTCGGGTGATACTGCGCTTTACACGCCGACTTTGAATGATCCCAATGCCGCCGCTGATGTGAGCATCATCGCCGATCACGATTATGTTGCCAATAATGGCGTCGGGGACCAGGCATCGCCCGCAACGCTGTCAACGTCTGGAAAGGCATTATGGGAAACGGAAGTGGCTTTGCTTTCCGGCAGCGACAGCAGCATCGCCAACGGCGTTTATTATGGGCAGCGGATTTACCAATATATGACCCAGGCGAATGCCAATGCTTATCATTACTGGTGGTTGGTTGCCAGTGGCAGTGGCAACGAAGGTTTGCTGGACACAAGTGCCGCCGTCACCAAACGGCTATTTGTCTTCGGCCAATACAGCCGCTTTGTCCGCCCGAACTACTATCGCATCAATGCCACGTCATCCCAACAATCGGAATTAATCAGCGCTTATAAGGATTCCGTCTCAACAAATTTTGCGATTGTGGTGGTGAATACCAACGCGGCTACCGGCGTGTTCCAAACCATCAATCTCGCCAATTTCACCGCCGCTTCTGTGACTCCATGGATTACAACCGCCACGCTTTCCCTGGCTCCGCAAACCGCGGTTACCGTGACCAATTCCTCGTTTACCTATTTTGTGCCGGCCATGAGCGTCGTGACCTTTGTGGGCGCGGGCAACACCAACATCCCGCCCACGATCGCATCTGTCCCGAATCAAACGGTCAATGCCGGCGTGATATTATTGGTGACTAATACGGCCACGGCCACAGATTCACCCCCGGCTGTACTGACCTTCAGCCCGGCCAATACCTTCCCGGCCAATGCGGCGCTGAATTCATCCAGCGGCGTCTTTAGCTGGCGTCCGCAAGTCAGCCAGGCTAACTCAACCAACCTCATTCAAGTACGAGCAATTGACAGTGGTTCCGGCTTGAGCGCGGTGGGCTCTTTCAATGTCATCGTCAACGCAGTGACCAACCCGGTGATTGGAAGCGTAAATCTTGTGCCGGGGCAGGTAGGGATGACGGTCAACGGGCCGCAAGGACCGGATTATACCCTTTTAACGTCCTCCAACCTGACCACCTGGCAGCTATTGTTCACGACTAATTCGCCGGTCATGCCCTTTACGTTTGTGACGACGAATTTGACCAATCCTGCTCAATTTTATCGTTTCCAAATCGGGCCGTGAGGTTTAACAGTCGTTATGCCAAATAGAAATTGTTACATCACCGTTTTCCTGATTTGCGCCGCGCTTTGCCGGGCGCAACATACCGTGGCACAATCCAGCACCAATTATCCCGCGCCGATGAATTGGTCTGCCGAACAGGACCACCAGAACATGATGGAACAGTTGGGCATTAAAACACTGCGCCCTGGCGCGGAGGGGATGAATGCCAAAGCCAAAAATTACCAAAACACCGACGAGTCCAAGGCCAATCCGTATCCGAATCTGCCGGATCCGCTCATGTTAAACAATGGTGAGAAAGTGACGACCCCGGAGATGTGGTGGCAGCAGCGGCGGCCGGAAATCGTTGAAGATTTTGACCGTGATGTTTATGGCCGTGTCCCGGCGAATGTCCCGAAAGTGAACTGGGAAGTGAAGAGCGTTATTCGTACGAACAATGGCGCTGTCCCGGTCATCACCAAACAACTCATCGGCCACGTTGACAATTCCTCGTATCCGCTCATCAGCGTGAATATCCAATTAAGCCTTACGACGCCTGCGAATGCGCCCGGGCCGGTACCGGTAATGTTGGAATTTGGGTTCGGGAATTTTCCGGGGTTCGGCGGATTTGGCCGGACTAATCGCCTGGGAGGAACCAATGGTTTTGGCGGAACGAACCGGTTCGGCGGAGGTTTTCGGGTCCTGGGCGGTGGCAACAACTGGCAGCAATTGGTCTTATCCAACGGCTGGGGCTATGCGGTGATCGTCCCGACGAGTTACCAGGCTGACAATGGCGCGGGATTGACGCGCGGCATCATTGGTTTGTGCAACAAGGGTCAGCCGCGCAAACCCGATGATTGGGGCGCGTTGCGCGCCTGGGCTTGGGGCGCCAGCCGTGCGCTGGATTATTTTGAGACCGACCCGGCGGTGGATGCGAAACAGGTCGGCATCGAAGGGCTTTCGCGCTACGGCAAAGCAACACTTGTCACGATGGCGTATGACCAGCGTTTCGCCATTGCCCTCGTGGGCTCCTCCGGCGAAGGCGGCGCCAAACTTTCGCGACGCAACTGGGGTGAGCTGGTCGAAAATCTCACCGGCTCAGGCGAATATCATTGGATGGCGGGCAATTTTCTTAAATACGGCGGGCCGCTGACGCCGGGGGACTTGCCGGTGGATGCGCATGAGTTGATTGACCTTTGTGCACCGCGCCCGGTGTTCATTAGTTATGGCGCTGCTTCAGGCCGTCCGGGTGTAGAAGGCACGTGGGTAGACCAGCACGGCAGCTTCATGGCTGCGGTGGCCGCCGGGCCGGTGT
>DATJYM010000163.1:0-3829 GCA_035499615.1 Candidatus Acidiferrales bacterium
CCGTTTCGGTGTTCGATGTTCGATGTTGCCAGCCTTGCTCTCACCCTCCGTTCTCCGGCCTCCGTCTCTAACCGCGTGGCGCAGCTTTACGCGGCCCTCGACCTTCGACTCCCTGTCGCCTCGTAGCCTCGGCGAAGACGCAGATGGATTGTCGGAGAACCGATCTGGGAAACGTGATGTCCACCTTCTTGGGTGAAGGCGACTGGCGTCCACGGCGCAAAGCGATGGTGACGTTGTGGGAATCAGTCAAGAAACCATGAAACCGTTTGGCCCGCCCTGGTTTTTTCTCCCCAAAGCAAGTTGCCCGGGCTGAATCGCATTTTAACCGCAGATTTCATGGATGACGCCGACAGAATAAGCCACCACGGAACAAAGATGCGATGAATTCATTCCTGACTCCGGATACGGATCTCCCAACTTTGTCTCTTTGTGGCTAAAAAGGTCTTTTTCCACCCCGCCTCAACCCACTGGACCACGTGCATGGCTGGAAATGGTTATCTTAATCGCCGCGCCGGGGTTCCGATGCAGAAGCTCGTCGGTTTTCAGGATGCCCCGGTCCAGGAAGTAATAACCATAGTCTCCCTCCGCCGGTGGGGAAATCATCGCGCACAGGGCGGGATTATTTCCCGCGTGACCACAGCCGATGTCACGATCCACCCGGAAACGGTCTTTGCGTCCGGGCTTGTCCGCTTTGATGGCAAACGCCAGCATCTCCCGATCACATTCATCAATGTTCACGAATTCAAAATTCGCCCAGACCTCGTTGCCTTTTCCGGCATGGAATGGAGCCGGATCAAAATCGGGCGAGCATCGGTCATCCTCCTCATACGGCAACAACGGAACCAGGGCTGTGCCGCCCACTTCATGGTTGGTAAATCGCACCAGCGGGCGCTGCTGATTGAGCCGGCTGATGGTGCGGGCCGCCACTTTGATTCCTGAAACAATGACCTCACTCTGTTCCTTATGCTGCGACCACAGGACGCTATCCGGCCCGGCGAGCGCGAGTTGACTGGCACTGAGCGTGGTTAATCCGGCAATACCCAAAGCTCTAAAATGTTTAAACATACAATCCTTTCGTTCTGGTTATTGCGAACAAAGATCAGTTCAAGACCTGCTCGACCCCATCTCATTCAGCAAACCGCTCCGCGCGGCGAATCCCTCAAGCACCGGAAATGCCACGAGCCCATTTGGACAATTTGGCAGCATTTCAGCAGAAATCCATGAACCCACATCCCCCGGGATGAGTCAGGCTGGCCCAGGGCCCTGTCACACCGCGCCAGAGTCGCGCAGCCGTAGAGAATAGAGCGAGCGCAACTGTGGGGCGAGAGTCCCCGCGAGCCGCTCCCGGCCTTCGTTGAACGTTCGATGCTGCATGTTCGATGTTTCCGTCTTGAAATTCCAGTTGCCGGGTGCAGTATCCAGTCATAGCCGGCCTGACACTCAACACCCGATTACTTGCCGCGTGGGACGAAGTTTTGTTCCTTTGTTGTTAAATGTGTCTTTTCCAGTGGTTTTGTGATTGAATTACGCCTCAACCTGTGAGAATCTAGCCGTTACAACCATGGCAGCCGGCTTTTCCCCGGAATCGCGCTGGGTCCTGGAGAAGGCCTTTAACCCTGTAATCGCACATCTGCAACGAGGTTTATGAGAAGCCACCTTCGAAGTTTTTTGGTCGCGCTGGCGTTGTTGATAATCCTGGCGCTGCCAGCTGGCGCCCAAACCTGCACGGTGAATTGGAACGACGTGCATCAGCGGATCGACGGCTTCGGTGCGTCTTGCGCGTTTTCCGGAAGGACCTGGCAGAGCTATACGGCCAATATTTTTTTCTCCACCAGCAACAACGTGGTTTGGTTCGACAAATCAGGCAATGCCTACACCAACAACGGCCTGGGCCTGTCCTTTTTGCGCAACCAGATCCAGCCCGGTGGCGCCGTGGATGCCAGCGAACTGAGCCTCATGAAATTGGTCCAGCCATTGGGAGCCCGCATTTGGAGCACGCCGTGGAGTCCCCAGGCCTCCTTCACCAGCAACAATACCACCATTGGCAGTTGGTTTGCCGCGACCAATAGCAAAGCCTACGCCGCTCAACTGGCCAATTACGTCGTGTCGAATCAAGTCGTCAATGGCCTCAATATCTACGCCGTCTCGATTCAAAACGAACCGGATGCCAACGTCGGTTATGTTTCCTGTCACTGGACCCCGCAGGAGATTCATGATTTTGCCACCAACCTGTACAACGCCTTCGTGGCCAGTAACGTGGTTTCAACCAAAGTCATGCTGCCCGAGGATGAGAGCTGGCAGACCAATCTTTATCTTGCCACCATGAGCGATTCCATCGCCGCGGCCGACGTGGGGATCATCGCCAATCACAATTATGTGACTGACAATGTGGATGGCGACCAGAACCCGCCGGCGGCGCTGCCCAGCTATGGCAAGCCGTTGTGGGAAACCGAGGTGTCCACCCTCAGCTCCGGTTCGGTGACCAATTACTTCGATCCCAGCATCACCAATGCGATGTATTGGGCCACGCGCATCCATCTGTTTATGACCGTGGCCCAGGCCAGCGCCTGGCATTATTGGTATCTCATCACCGGCACCACGCCCTCGGACAATGAAGGTCTCATGGGCACGGGCGACATTGCCAGCAAACGGATGTTCGCGCTCGGCCAGTTCAGCCGGTTCATCCGGCCCAATTACTATCGCATCGGGGCCACCAACGATAACGCCGGCATCATGATCAGCGCCTACAAGGATTCCGTGTCTCCCGGGTTTGCCATCGTGGCCATTAATACCAACGCCAGCACCGATGTCAGCGAGACGTTCCAGCTCGCAAACTTCAATGCAACTTCGGTCACGCCCTGGATGACCACCAGTAATCTCTCACTGCAAAACCAGGCCCCCATTCCCGTGATTGGTGCTTCCTTTACCTACACGCTGCCGGCCATGAGCGTGGTGACCTTTGTCGGCCAGGCCATGCCGGCGCTGCACATCGCCCCCTCCGGAAGCCAGGTGACTGTATATTGGCAGAATGTGCCGGGCTGGAACCTGTACCAGAACAGCAACCTGGCCACGCCCGGCGGCTGGTCGATCAACACCAATGCGACCGCCTCCAACGACACGAATTATCTGAACCTTGCCCCATCCTCGGGGAATCTGTTCTTCCGCCTGAGCAATCCATGACGCAATTGAGTTGATCATCTTTGCCGCGTGGCGCTCGCGCTTTACGCGGACTTCAGCCTTTGGCATTCAGCCTTCAGCATTTGTTAGACTGTTCCCAGCCGCTCATTTACCCCAAAGAACTCAGAGAACGCTAACGGGGGGCGCCTCACTCCGTGCGCGCCGCCATATTCGTTGGCCGCAAAAAGGCGCAAAAGGCGCAAAATGGAGGGGCGAGCAGCCTGTCGCGCTCTGCGGTGATCCCCGCGAGCCGCTCCCTGTCTTCGTTGAACGTTCGGTGTTCGATGTTCGGTGTTCGATGTTCGATGTTGGATGTTCGATGTTCGATGTTCGATGTTTCCGTCTTGAAATTCCGGATTACCGCCCGCGTCAAACAGGGCGGACACGATGTGCCTCGCGCCCAGGTGCTGCGGCGCTTTGACCGCAGTTGGAAAAATTTCCAGGCCCTCTACAAACCACTGGCGGACGCATGGAAAGTGTATGATAATTCCGGTGATAATCCACGGTTGTTACAGCCCAAAGATGAAAACGAGAAACGGTAAATACAAAAACTCGCTGGCCGGTGCCGGGCGCGCATTGCGGCGAGCCGCTTTGGTGGCGCGCAAGACCGCCCGCCTCCACGGGACCCCCATTTACATATGGCGTGGCGGTA
>DATJYM010000164.1:0-7597 GCA_035499615.1 Candidatus Acidiferrales bacterium
AATAGCGACGTGTCTCCGGTTCCACTGTGATTGCCCGCCCTCAACCCGACCGTCCGAGCCAGTTCCCCGGCAATGCTCTGGTAAACTGCCGGCGACCAAATCGGGTCATTGACGGCCACTTCCGTTTGCAGGTCACTCAGCTTCGGGTCCAGGCGGATCTGTAATTCAAACACAGGAGAATCTTGGGGTAAACCGGGTTTCTCCCGGGCGCCGACTGAAAAAAACCGCCGGTCTGGTAGCCGGTGGAACTTCGCGTAAAACATCTGCTCCGCCAAGTCGGACACAATCGTGTCCAGGATGAACTCCGATTCAGTTTGAAACGGAGTCTGAAAACGAGGTAGTGGAGGTAGTGGAGTTACTGATACGGGTTTTGGCCTGGGTTTGCAGCCCCCGGCCAACACCACAGCCGCCAAGAGGCATATTAACCCAAAGTTCCTGAGCATATGGAGTCAGGCGGGAATATACCGGGCGAGCGCTGACCGGAGGTTTTCCAGTCCGAAAGGTTTGCAGATGAGGGAATCGACCCCGCCGGGCGGGCGCTCCAAAGACTCAAATTTCTCAGGAAAGGCCGTGAGCATCACGATGGGTTGTTGCGGTGAGCGCTCTTTGATAGCCGCGGCCAATTGATCGCCTCGCATGTCCGGCATCAGATAGTCGGTAAAAACCATGTCGAACTTGCCGGGCTCAAACAGGGCCAGCGCCTCAGCGCCGCTCCTGGCCTCCTGCACGACATGACCGTCGCCCTGAAGCAGGATATGGACGCTGCGGCGGACGAGCGACTCGTCGTCCACCACCAAAATGTGTCGTTGCCTGCCGGTGCGTAGTTTGATCATTGCCATCTCAGGGGCAAATTCCGTGCCAGCGCTCTTTCCCAACTGATTCAGCGCCGGTCACCACTTTGGGACACGTTACCGTGTCCAGTCTCTGGAGCATGGCTGCGCCACCGACCGGCGCAAAGAGCCTACGGAGTTTCAGCGCGCGACGGTTCGTTTTGTCGGAGCATTTCGTATCTTTTCAGGTAGGGAATCCAGCGGTTAAGAATCTGATCCAGCGTGCCGTCGGCCTTCCAGCGCGCCAGAATCAGGTTCACCTGCTGCAAAAACTCCGTATTATCGGCACGGACGCCCCAGGCAAGGCAATTCTCGGCCAGCGGTTGTCGCATAAACGTCAGGTCCGCTTCGTGCTGCGAAAGAATCTGGGCCAGCGCAAATGTGTCATCAATATAAACATCGATGGTGGGATTTTGCAGCAGGTAATAGGCGACGTCCTGACGGGAACCGAGTGCCACCCGGTCCGCTTGCGGGCAATTGGTCTGCACAAAAAGGTCGGCTGTGGTACCGGCTATGACGCCGATTCTCACCGGCGCGTTCTGGATGTCGGCGGGACTTTTGAAGCGGTCGGCATTGGCCCGGGTGAAAATGGCCCGCAACTGGTTGGTCAAATAGGGGTCGCTGAACGCAATGCTCAATTGCCGGTCGCGGGTAATCGACATGCCGGACATGATGATGTCAATGTCCCCGTTCTGCACCGCGGGTATCAACTGTTCCCAGCGCAAGGTGACCAACTGCACGGGCCGGCCCAGCTGTCCCCCCAGGGCGCGGGCGAAATCAATTTCGGCGCCGCTAATCTGGCCGTTGTATTTAAAAACCAGCGGCGGATAATCCGGGGTGATCCCGACTCTCAGCGGAGCCTGGCGGGCGCTCGCGCATCCGCTCCCGAACGCCAGCAGGAGGGACAGCGTCGCGAGGAAGATGCCGCTGGCCGTGACGTGCCCTGCCGGGAGAAGTTGTCGGATGAATTTCATTTGATTGCCTGTTGAAATACCGCGCATTCGCGGCCGGGATTGTTGACCGTGCCGCACAGTACAAACGGGCGGACCCGGTGCCAAGGCCAAACCCACCGAAATCCGTCAACCACCCGGAATCGAAATGGGATTAAGCTTTCTGCAGAAAGGTCCCTTTTTGCAGTTCCTCAAAGGCTTGCTGGAGTTGTTCCTGTGTGTTCATCACAATGGGTCCGTACCAGGCCACCGGCTCCTGCAGCGGTTTGCCTGAGACCAGCAGGAACCGGATGCCGTCCTCCCCGGCCTGGACCTCCACTTCATCACCGGAGTCGAACAGGATGAGGGAACGGTTGTCGGCTTCGGTGGGCGGCGTGGTGTCCGCCCAGCCAAGACTTTCCGTCGGCACGGCCAGGGGACTGGATGCGTTGCAAAATTTGCCGCTGCCGGCAAACACATAGGCAAAGGCGTGACGCGTGGTTTCCACGGACAACCGCCGGCGTTTGCCGGGCGGCACGGTCACGTCAACGTATGTGGGATCAGCGGCGATGCCTTCCACCGGACCGCGTTTGCCCCAGAATTGACCGCAGATAATCCGTGCCTTCGTGCCGTCATCCTCGGTGACCTCGGGGATTTCCGGCGACTTGATTTCCTGATAACGCGGCGTGGTCATTTTAAGCGCCGACGGCAGGTTGGCCCACAACTGAAATCCGTGCATGCGGCCCAGCGGATCGCCCTTGGGCATTTCCTGGTGGATGATGCCCCGGCCCGCGGTCATCCATTGCAGGTCGCCGGGCCCGATGGCGCCACGGTTGCCCATGCTGTCACCGTGCTCGACCGTGCCGGCGAGGACATAGGTGATGGTCTCGATGCCGCGATGCGGATGCCACGGAAAGCCGGCCAGATAATCATCCGGAATGTCATTGCGAAAATCGTCGAGGAGCAGGAAGGGGTCGAAGTCAGAGGTGTGACCGAAACCGAACGCGCGGCGCAGATGCACGCCGGCGCCTTCGAGAGTGGGCTTGGCCTTGACCAGGCGTTTGATGGGTCGAATGGACATATCGTTCTCCTGTGTACAGTTTAAATGCGACGGCACAGGAACATTACGCGCTGACCACGCGCTGTCAACCCGGCAACAGGAAGGACAGCGGTCGGAATTCGGAAGTCCGAAGCCAGCAGGCACGCGGTGATTTGGTCATGGCCACAGTCAGCGGCCGGGAGATTTTGGCTTCGCGGCAGTAAGGCGCGGCCCCAGACAGAATTCAATTTGTGCAAATCCGCCTTATTCGTTTCAAAACTTTCTTGTGCGATTTTTCCGGCGGCGGGCATTACCTTATGGAACATCATGACTGAAGATGCCGAACTGATGAGCCGCTATGCCGCCGACGGGTCGGAGGCCGCCTTTGCCGAATTGACCCGGCGGCATGTGGACCTGGTCTATTCCGCCGCCCTGCGGCTGGTAAACGGCGACGTGCATTCCGCCCAGGATGTCACCCAACAGGTTTTCACGGAAGTCGCCCGGCAGGCGAAACGGCTGGCCCGACATCCCGCGCTGGTGGGCTGGCTTTATACCACCACCCGGCTAATGGCGTTGCGGGTCAATCGAACGGAGCAACGACGCAAAGCCCGCGAGCAGGAGGCCAATACCATGAATGAACTCCTCCACCACGACGAACCGCCAGCGGATTGGAACCAGCTCCGGCTGGTGCTCGAAGACGCCATGTACGAACTGGACGACCAGGACCGGCTTGCCGTCCTGCTCCGCTATTTTCAAAACAAAACCCTCAACGAAGTGGGGGTGGCGTTGAATCTGACCGAGAACGCCGCGCGGATGCGGATGGAGCGCGCCCTGGACAAGTTGCGCGGGAAACTGGCCCGGCGCGGCGTTACCACGACCGCGTCGGCGCTGGCCGTCGTGGTGGCCGCCAATGCGGTCCAGGCCGCGCCCGCGGGTTTTGCCGCCACGATTTCCGCTGCCGCCGTGGCCGGCGGAGCCATCCAGGCCTCCACTCTGGTCGCCGCAACCAAAACCATTGCCATGACTACACTACAAAAAGCCATCGTTACCGCAGCGCTCACCGCCGCGGTTGGAACCGGGATTTATGCCGTCCACCAGAACTCGCAACTGAGTTCCCAAATCCAAACGCTCCAACAGGAGCAGGCGCCGTTGACGGCGCAAATCCGGCAATTGGAGCAGGAACGCAACCAGGCGAACCGCCAACTGGCCGCGGTGCTGGACGAAAACGCACAGTTGAAATCCAATCCGAACGAGACCGAACTGCTGAAACTGCGCGGTGAAGTCGGGCCGCTCCGACAACAGGCAGCAGCCGATCAGGCGGATGCCTCACGCAGCGGGCTGGCCAAAATGATGGGCGATCCGGCCATGAAGGAATTCTTACACCAGGCGCAACTGGACAAAATCAAATCCATGTTTGCCGATCTGGTCAAGGAGTTGAAACTGACGCCGGAACAAGCAGATCAATTTTACCAGTTGATAAACGACAACGCTTCAAAACACCTGGAGCAGCTCACGGCCATGGGGCAGACGACTTCGGGGCCGGACAATGCTGATCAGGAACTGGGCAGCCAGTTGCAGGCGCTACTGGGGAATGCGGGCTTCGCCCGATTCAAAGAATACGGCGAAGAAATTCCGGCACGGACCACGATCAACCTGTTAAACAGTCAATTGGGTGACACGCCGCTGACGGCGGACCAGAACGCGCATCTGCTTCAGGTGATAAAGGCCGAGCCGAATAATTTGACACAGGGCATCACCGGCGCTCCGGACCAGGCTTTTCTGGGGTCGCAAGCGGACATTGATGCTTTCCTGCAACAGGTGAACGAGAGCAACCAGCGGATTCTGCAACAGGCCGGCAGTTTTCTCACGCCCGACCAACTGGCCGCGCTCAACAGCGTCCTGACCAAAGCCATTGACACCCGAAAACTTTCGGCCGCCGCCTTGATACAGAAACATTGACGGTTGGACTCTGCGCGCTTTGCGTCCGTTGCGATTAAAAAAATCCGTGGTCAACCGCCGACGCCGGCGTATTCCTCGTCCACCTTGAGGTTCATGCCCATCACGATCAAATCATGCGACACGGCCTTCATGTCGAGCACGTAATCCTCCAGGCACATGAGCCGGGTGAAACCAATGTCTTCCAATGCCCGGATGGCCACTTTGCGTTCGCCGTTGAGTTCCGTTTCCAGTTTGCGCAATCCGAGAATCCGCGCGATTTGCACCTGTTCCTCGATCAGAATTTTTGCAACATCGCGCCCGCGATAGCCGGGGTGGGTCAACACCCCGAGCAGCCCGATGTGCCGCTTCCAGCCGCCGAACCGCTGGTGCAACGTGGCTTCACCGATAATCTTGGTCCCGTGCAGCATCAGCAGCGGCAGGTTGCGCTCGAAATCCAGGTGCCGGCACCAATCATGAAACATGGTGCGCTCAAAAATGGGTTGTTTGATGAACAGCCGCTCCTCCTCGGGGACACTGAGAAAAAATTTGTGGAGTTTGGCCTCGTCCCGTTTGTTGAGCGGACGCACGGTAACCGGCGTGCCGTCGCGCAGCTTCAGTGAGATCGGATATTTTTCGAGCGCAAATTCGAGCATGTCCTTCCTGTAACACGAACGCGCCCGGTTGAAAAGCCCGAACCGCCGCAACAAATTGCAGATGTCCCACTCGCTGCGGCCGAGACAACCGCGCTTCACCCGGTCCGGCTTTTTTGTCGCCTCCGGGCATCATCCGTGCTACTTCCTGTGTTTCGTGGCCGACACAACTCTAACCGATAAGACCCGCGCGTTTCTCAACTCCGCAGGCTGGGACGCTGTTGCCGAACCGCTGACCGGGGATGCCTCCGCGCGGAAATATTTCCGGCTGCGTCAAGCAGGCCAAAGCGTGATTTTAATGGACGCCTCGCGGGCGATAGCGTCCGTCACGCCGTTTGTGCGGATGGATGAACACCTGCTCAAGCTTGGCTTTAGTGCGCCGGCCATCCTGGCCCGCGACGAAGCCAAAGGCCTCCTGCTGCTGGAGGATTTTGGCGATGCCACCTTTGCGCGTTTGCTGGATGACGGCTTGGAACCGGAAAAGCTGTTTACGCCGGCGATGGAGGTGCTGGTTGCCCTGCACCAGCATCCACAAGCCATCCCCCAGGGCCTGCGCGCCTATCATCCGGAAAAAATGCTCGAAGACATCGAATTGTTTCTGGACTGGTGTACGCCGGGCGTATCCGACATGGGCCGCGAAGAATTCACCACCGCCTGGCGGGAAGTGCTGCCGATGGCCCATCGGGTGCCCGCCTCCCTGCTGTTGCGCGATTATCACGTGGGCAATTTGATGCTGCTGCCTGATCGCATCGGCGTCCAACAGGCCGGGTTGCTCGATTTTCAGGACGCGTATCGCGGTCCGATCACCTACGACCTCGTGTCCTTGCTCGAAGACGCCCGGCACGATGTGCCGGAGGGGTTGCCGGAAAAAATGACGGTGCGTTATCTCGCGCAATTCCCGGCGCTGGACCGGAACGATTTTGAAACTTCCCTGGCCATTCTGGCGGCGTTGCGACACACGCGCGTGCTGGCCATTTTTGAACGGTTGAGCCGGCACGAGGGCAAGCATGACTACAAACAGCTTCATTCCCCGCGTGTGGCGCGGTTGCTGCACAGGGCGTTGCGCCATCGCGTGCTGAGTCACGTGAAATACTGGTTTGATGAATACGGGAAACCTGCAGCATGACCGCGACTGTCTATTCGCAAACCAAATCCTGGGAGCGCCGGCAGCTTGCCGGCGTGTGGCGCCCTGATCTGGAGACTCGCCGGCAAGCTGCCGGCTCTCCCGGACATGCACTCGCGCAGATTGCGCCAGGAGTGGCCAAATCAATTGAAGCAGATCTCCATGCCTGACATTAAGAAAGCCATGCTGCTGGCCGCCGGTTACGGGACGCGGCTGAAACCGTTGACGGATCGCGTCCCCAAACCGCTGGTGCCGGTTGCAGGCAAACCGATGATTCAATACGCACTCGAAAAGTTACAGGCCTATGGCATTCAGGAGGTCGTCATCAACGTCTCGCACCTCAAGGAACAGTTGGTCGCATGGCTGGCTGACCGCAAAAGCCTGGCCGTCACCTTGTCGGTGGAAACCGAGCCGCTGGAAACCGGTGGCGGCTTGAAAAAGGCGTTGCCGCTGCTCGGCGATGAGCCTGTCTTTGTCATCAACAGCGACATCATCTGGACGGACGACCTGCCGCTACAAGGCGCGAGCACAGCGGGTGGCGAAGGCGCCCTGGACCGGCTGGCGCGCCATTGGGACAACGCGAAAATGGATTTTCTGTTGCTTGCGCAATCCAAGGTCCGGGCCGTCGGCTACGACAAGGGCGAAGACCAGCTCTTCATCAAACGCGAAAATACGGTCGATTGGAATGAAACCGATGCGCCGTACGTCATCGCCGGCATCGGCATTTTCCATCCACGAGTTCTGCGTGACGCGCCAGAAGGGAAATTTTCCGTCAAGGTTCTCTGGCACCGGGCGCTCGCGCAAAACCGCCTCTTCTGCCTGCCGCACCACGGCTGCTGGTTCCAAACCGGTACGTTGGCGGACATCCGAAAAGCCGAGGATCAGTTGAAAATTTAAGTTGAGAAACTCTGTTTGCCTTCAGCAGTCGGCATTCCTAAACTCCGCACCCCATGAAATCGGCCGGCCGCGTCACCGTTTATCATCAGCTGGCGTTCTGGCTGGGCACGGCAGCCATCGTGACCGGTGTGTCCTTTCATCTGCCTGATTTCATTGCCGCCCGCAGCATGCATTACATGATGAGCTGCATG
>DATJYM010000165.1:0-8272 GCA_035499615.1 Candidatus Acidiferrales bacterium
GGGGGAGATTGAAACACGGAAAATTTGATCGCATGGCAGCTAATGAAAGTCTTACCGTTTGGTGGGGCGAGGCTGCCGACGAGCCGATGGTAGGGTCACCGCGCTGCGACGACCGAACGCGCAGCGCGCCGTCCCCACCCGAATTACGATTGCCAGGATCGCCGCAGGGCGGGACAGGCTGCTCGCCTGAGCGAATTTGCAAATTGTGTTACCACCTCTTGAAGATGCAGATCGACAAGTTCCAATTCAAGAGTATGTCTTCGGCCTTGTTAAGCCCCCGGAGTGGAAATATGTGGCCATCGGCATTTTACCGGGCTGGCATCCGGTTTGCGGATTTCCCGACCCTGGACGTTGTTCCCAACGCTGTTTATCTGGCGAGCGACATGTATCAGGGAACGAACAATTCACTTGGAACCTCACCGGCGAAAATTCCGAGGCCGGGCGTCCTCTGGCCTGCACAGCTTACTTGGTCGAAGATGCGGAAACCCTCTCGACTCTCTGCCATCTACGGCAATAGTACGGCCCGATAAAAGCGTCGCGTCGCCGACCCGATGTCATAGGAGGCAGACAGAGTATTGCCGGTGGCGGTCATTGTACCATCCAGATTGGTCCACGTGGTTGGGGTCAAACTGGCCGTGGACTGCACCCGATACACCAATCCTGGCACCGTGCTCCAAGTCAGTTCGATGGTGTTATTGGTGCGCGTTACCGATTGGAATACCGGCTCAGGGAGGGGTGTCACGCTGACGTCGTCGAGGCCAAAAAAGAAGTAGTCGTTTCGGAATCCAAACTGGAGCACGGTACTATTCGTGGTGGCGACAACCACAAACTGTTCATACGTCCAATCATAGGGAGGCTGATTGAACTGGCTGGAGATCTTGTTTCCGTTCCACGACACCAGAAATTCATTCGGACTCGTGCCAAAACCGAAGACGTCCACATTTGCCAGCCAAAATGAAATCAAGTAAGACTCTCCCGCCTGCGTCGGCAGTGTTTGGGAAAGGTCGGCGACCGAGCCGAACTCGCTCAGGTCCGCGCAATAGTTTCCGTCGTACGGCGTGACACCGGTTATTGACCCGTCGTCGACCAGGCTGGAGTTACCGGAAGCGTCGCCCGCGAACGTCCAGAACGAGAAATCGCCGGTCTCAAAGCCACCGTTCTGTACGAGTGGCTGTCCTATCTGTAGTGTATACTGCCGGTTCAGTGTGGCGCCGCTGTTCAGATTAACGAACCGGACGTTCCCCGAGTAGATGCCTGCTGCGAGGTTGTTGGCCGCGGAATTCAGACTCACGGTAACAGTTTTTGTGGTTCCGCCGGTGCTCAATGCGCCGTTACTCGGGGACACACTGAGCCACGACGGCAGGTTGAGCACCGACCAACTCAGTGTGGTTGTTCCTGCATTGCTCAAGGCATAGTTCTGTGAAGTCACGTTGAACGGGCCGCCGGCCGGGCCGCTGGCCGCAAAGCCAGTGACAGGCCTGATCCTCAGAGCGTCGATGGGCCGGGAGAGCGCGTTGATCAGGTTACTGCCCGCCGGCGTTCCCCAACCCGTGCATAGATCGTAGCCGGGCACGGCGGTGAATTGTGTTGGGCTGGCAAGCCATTCGTTATTGCCGGTCGTGATATCCTGAAAGTCGGAGGTGTAATCCAGTTCCGTACCGATGAGGTAGATGGCCGGATTGATGAACCCGACCGGGCCGTTGGTCCCGGCTTGTTCGTTGACCAGCGCAACAAATGCCGCCCACAACGGCGAGGCACAACTGGTGCCACCGATGCCACCCAGATCTCCGTAGTCGGTGCCATTACCGGCGATGACGTCAATGTTGTCCGCGGTCAAAGCGACATCGGGAACGTTGCGCATGGCCGTCGATCCGCCGTTGGCGCCCGTCGCAATGCCTTGCTGCCAGATTGGAATCGGGTAGGAAGTGCTGATTCCGCCACTGCTGCCCATACCGTCTTGACCGTATTCCACACCCCAGTTCCACACGGTCTCCGACACATACGGTCCCAACGGACCCGTCGTTGTCAGGGTGGTCCCGCCAACGCTCGTAAGGTACGGGTCATCGGCGGGGAAGTTGGTCGACGTTGAGGTGTAATAGGCGTCGTCATCGCCCGAAGCCGCGAAGAACGACTGACCCTGTAACGCCATTTCCTGGAAGATCTGGTCGGCGTTTGTATCGGGACCACCGCCCCAACCCCACGAACAACTGAGTTGCCGGGCTTGATTGTCCGTGGCCATCCGGTTCAAAATGTCGTTTGGTATCCCGTTGGTCGGCGCCTCATAGAGGATCACTTTTGCCAATCCCGGGGCCATGGAAATCGCCATCTCAATGTCCAGCGAGACTTCAGTATTGCCATCGGTATCGACCGGAGTACCGTCAAACCCATCGATGTAGATATTCGTCAGAGTAACGTTCGGCAGTCCGGCCATGCTCTCGTAGGCGGTGATGTCGCTGGGGTAATAGCCATCAAATTGCACCAGCCCGATCGTCTGTCCCGCACCGGTGAGTGCGACGCCCGGAGCGTAGGCGGCGCGGAAGTCGTACCCCAGGTAGGTGCCACTCGTTCCCGAACCATCAGCCGGCCTGGCGCGTTGCGTCGCCTTAAGCGGTGCCAGTTTAAGATCGACGGGATGCGGCCGTGTATAATCGCTGAGGCCATTGATGTCGAGCACCGGGAGACCCACTCCGACAGAAGGATCGACATCCGGCGCATAGAACCTGCGGGCTTCCTTCGGGTGCTGATAGACGCACATCTTCACGTGGAAGGCCTTCTCGATGTCGGCCACATCCGCATTGACGTCCAATAACAAGCGATTGGGGTGCAGGCCGGTTACGGTGAAACCGTTTGCCGTGGCGAATGTTATGATAGACTGGTAATCCTGTTCTGTGGGACCAAACATGTCCGTGAACTGCTCCGGCGTAAGGTAGTGATGATACTGGGGACTGGCGGGATCATAAATCTGCTGGAGCAGCTTCGTAAGTGTCTCTGGATTGCGCAACGGCAGACCGATTGCCAGATTCAGCCGCGTTGATCCCGGCACGCGGTCTATTGGTTGCAAGTGCGCCGCCGCCGGCGGCAGGTGGCTTGGCAAAGTCCTCAGTTGCTGCGCCTGGGCAGGCGTTCCAAACAACCAGAGGGCCATCGTAGCTGCGGCAACATACCCGACAATGTAAATGAGCGGCGCGACAATGCGTGCGACATATTCGTCGAGGGGGGGCCTGCGAGGCCGCTGAACGAGGTGCCGATTTTCCAGCCGCTGCCTCATGATAACAAGGAGTATGGTGCATGAATTCCCGGTAAGCAACTGAAATTGCAGTCGTGACTCGGTTCCGGGGAATTGGTAGTGATCCAGCTGGTCATATCAACGTTTTGAACTACCTCTCTCAGAGAAAGTATCCTATCCTTGTGTGGGAGGCTGGATGATTGCAGCGAGCATACTGGCGAGCTGTTGCCACTTCACATTGACACGCCAAGGCCGTCTCGTCAGTAGCCTCGCCCCACCAGGCTGTACCAATCCTTCAGTTCGCTCCGAAATCCTGAACAAATTCCATCATTTCCTTTTCTTTCGGCATTGGGCGAATCAAAACCAGCCTTTCATTGCGGACGTTTTTACTTTTCCTCAACGTTCAGTCGCAACGCTCCTGATGTCAGATGCCCCGGGTCCAGTGTTAGCGGCTGGCAGTAGCGCGCGAGTACCATTGCCTTGTGCCTCAGTATGGTTCTTTTGTCTGTCCATTCCGTTGGTGTGTGAGGGACGAAAGACGGGTTCAAAATATTTTAAAAACATCTTGGTAGATTTCGGCAAACGACGTAAAACGGGTCAGTTCGACTTGACCCGGCATGAAAGCTTTCGCGACGACTCGAAAATGTTTCTTCATCGTCCTTCTCGTGGGAATTTTTGTCTGGCTGCTCTTCGCTACCTTTCATCCTTTTGAACCGCGTTACGGGGGAAAACGACTTTCCCAGTGGGCTTCGATTTTTTATTCGGATAGTGACGTTACTCCGCAGGAATACGGGCAGGCGACAAACGCCATCCAACATCTCGGAACGAATGCGTTGCCCTATGCCCTGACATGCTGCCGGGCGAGATGGTTTCGAATTGATCTCCGTCAGCCATCAGGCTTTATTTCCGCAGATCATCTGCACCAGCAAAGCACAGGCATTTTTTCTCTTTTGGGGCCTGCCGCCGAACCGGCAATACCGGCACTCATGAAAATTCTCCACAGGAAAAATGAAGACGTGGTCTACACGGCAATATCGGATTTGTCATCCATCGGTCCTGCAGCGGTTGCTCCATTGGTGACGGTGCTCAGTAATGGCAATGTTCCAGCCCGCAGAGGCGCGGCGGGCGCTTTGGAATTTTTGCCAACCCCAAAATCCGCCGCGCCCGCCTTGGAGTTGTGTCTGAAGGATGAAGACAGCCTCGTGCGCGAAAATGCTGCGCTTGCGCTTGGGCGGTTTGGAACCAATTCGCCCGCGACAGTGGTTCCGGCCTTGCTGAATGCGTTGCAAACGGAGACCAATTTCCAGGTGGCTGTTATATTTATCAGTGTACTTGGGTTGATTAAGGAGGACGCGCCGTTGGTGGTGCCGGCGATTATGCGCTACCTGCAGCGTGAAACAAACAATTGGCCGGGGCTTTCGGGTCCGATCCAGGTGCTGGGAAATTTTGGCACGAACGCAAAACCGGCTGTTCCGGCGTTGGTCCATATTGTGGAAACAAAGTCTGGATGGCAGTATCGTGTTCAGTCACCCCAAATGTCAGCCTTGGTTGCGCTTTCAAAAATTGAGCCTCAAGCTGGGAAACCATTCGTCCCTATGCTGGTCCATATTTTGGAATCAAAGCCTGAATGGCCGGGTGACGATTATTCGGGACTCAAAATTACGGCTTTGTTGACGCTTCCGAAAATTGATCCTCAGGCAGTCAAACCGTTCGTATCCAGGCTGCTTCACATTTTGGAATCAAAGTCCGACTGGCCGGAGGGCTATTCACCGGGCCAAATGTACACTTTGGTCGCGCTTTGGAGAGTTGACCCCGAAGCCGTAAGGCCCTTCTTTGAAAAATGGAACCCAAACCAGCCATGGGTCGTGGGTGATCTGGAAGAATTTGATCCCGAAGCCGCCAAGCCATTCCTTGAAGAGTGGAAAACAAGCGTGACCAATGAGGTGCCTCCCAAAACACCGGGGCCGGTTCACGCGACAAATCCGCCTGGCGCTCAACCAAACTCAGCGTCGCCTTGATTTGTTCCAGTGTTAGCAAGTGGCAGTGGCGCGCGAGTTGATTTGCCTCGTGTCTCAGTCTGATTCCTTTGTCTGCCTATTCCGTTGGCGTGTGTCTCTGTTCATATGCTTCAAATGGCTTTCAATCGGGACCGAAGTCCTGGACGAATTCCATCAATTCCTTTTCGTTCAGGTCCGACGCGGCCCAAAACGTCATCCCACCGCGAGACCAATGTATCAAATTGTATCCGTTGATCGGCGCCAGTACTGCCGGTCTCGAATCGCGTTCTGTGGTCGGCCAGATAAACACGTTGATGACGTGTTTGGCGCGGTGAAAGACCAGGGCGGCCACGGCGCGTTGGTCGAGAAAATCAAGCCGGCCACCGATGAGTGGGAATCCCTGCGCCGCGAGATCCTTGACCGGCGGCGAGAAGTCGAGTTTGCCGTCGAACCACGGCTTGACAGTGTGCTGGTCGGACGATGCAACATCCATCTCGTGGTTTGCCATCAACGAGCGAATATGGCTGGAAACTATTTCCTGCGCGAGCTGCTGCTGCGCCGAGGGGCGGGTGAGCGCGAGCGACAGCAGCAGCGCCAGGCAAATTACCGCGACACCGGCGGTTGCCGCGGCAAACCACTTCCAAATCCCGGACCGCAGCCTGATTTCGGTTTGCGGACGGAATTCGGCCTTCAGTTTTTGTTGTAAGCCCGCCGGTGCGGTAAAAAAGAGGGAATCCTGCTTCAAGGATTTTTTCAGGTTTTGCGCATTGCGAAACGCGAGCTCGCACGCGGGGCATTCGTGCAGATGCTTTTCCAATTCCAGGACCCCGGTGGCGTCCAATTCGCCGTCGGCATAGGCATCTATGAGCAGTCTGGCTTGCTGGCAATTCATGGTGTGTCTCCGGGTTTGAATTCGCCGGTGAGGCGCTTCTGCAATTGCCGCCGCGCACGGGTGAGGCGCGACATGACCGTGCCGATGGGCACATCGGCGACTTCGGCGATTTCTTTGTAACTGAATCCTTCCATCTCGCGTAGAATGACAATTTCCCGGAATTCAACCGGCAATTGCTCAACTGCGCGCCGCACGGCTTCGGCGTCGCCCAGCCGTGAATTTAAAATGTCCGCATTTACAGAAACGTCTTCGACGGCCAGGACTTCATCGCTGAGTTCAACAAAATTATCCGGCCGGCGGTTGTTGCGCAGCCAGGTATAGAACGTGTTGCGGACGATGGTGAGCAGCCAGGCGCGGGCGTTTTCGCCGCGGAAACCGCCAAAGAACTTGAGCGCGCGCAGGCAGGCTTCCTGTACCACGTCCTGCGCATCGTGGTCGTTGCCGGCGAGCCAGCGGGCGAGGTTGTAGGCCGCGTCCAGATGCGGCAAGACCGTTTGCTCAAAGGATTTCAATCGCTCGCGTTCGTCCACCCGACCTGTTTGTTCGCCAATCCATCTTTTGGCAAGACCAATTTTCAGCGGAGTTTATTCCCGAATAATATTTTTCTGTTTCCGGGAATAATCATCCGGCCCGGGCAGTCTGCACAACTGAATCCATCGGACATTATGAAAAGAAATGAGGAAGAAATCGAAATTCGCTTTCCGGAAGCGGTCGCCGGACAAATTGAGCGCAACCTGGAAAACGACGGCGTTGACCGGCGGGGCTTCTTGAAGTGCATGGCCTGGGCCGGCACGGGGATGTTGTGGACCATCAGCGGCGGTGTGCTGGCGTCAAGGATTTTAAGCCCGGTCAATGCGTCAGCGGCGGACCATCCTATGGGCGGCTTCACTTTTGTGCAAATCAGCGACAGCCACATCGGTTTCAACAAGCCGGCCAACTCCGACGTCATCGGCACGCTCAAGGAAGCCATCGCCAAAATCAATGCCCTGCCCACCGCGCCGGATTTCATATTGCATACCGGCGATCTCACACACCTTTCCAAAGCGGAAGAATTCGACACCCTCGAACAGCTACTTAAGGGCACGAAGGCGGGCCGGATTTTTTACGTGCCCGGAGAGCATGATGTCCTGAATGATAATGGCAAACAGTATCGCGACCGCTTCGGCCGGGACGGCCAAGGCGACGGCTGGTACAGCTTCGATCACCAAGGCGTCCATTTTATCGGGCTTGTCAACGTGATGAACCTGAAGCCCGGTGGCCTCGGTTATCTCGGGCGTGACCAGTTGGAATGGCTCGAAGAAGACGTCGCCCATTTGTCCGACAGCACGCCGATTGTCGTTTTCGCGCATGTGCCGCTCTGGACCATTTATCCAGATTGGGGTTGGGGCACCGATGATGCCGGCCAGGCGCTCTCCTATCTCAAACGTTTCGGCTCGGTTACTGTCTTGAACGGTCACATTCATCAAGTCCAATAGAAGATTGAGGGCAAGGTCAGTTTTCACACCGCCCTGTCCACGGCCTTTCCGCAGCCGCACCCGGGCGCTGCGCCCTCGCCCGGCCCGATGAAAGTTCCCGCGGAAAAATTGCGCTCCGTGCTGGGCCTGACGAGCATCAACTATGTCCAGGGACAGAACACGCTGGCTGTGATTGATTCGACTCTGGCTGACAGCCCGTTAATAAAGCCGGAGACGACATGAGGAGTCTCCAACTTCGGTTTCAAAATCCGAAAAAAGTGAGACTCGTCGCCTCGTTTCCTACTGGAAGACGAAATTTAAAATGGGCGGCAAACCGTTTCTAAAATTGGTTGCTGGAAAATGACGATCAAAATGAAAACCAAAATATTCGCAGGGCTGATTTTAACAGTTACGGGCCTGTTATTGCCGGCCCGCTCGACGGCGGGCGATGCCGCAACAAATTCCGTTCGAGTGACCATCGACAACTTCAGTTACGCCCCGCCCATCTTGACGGTTTGTCCGGGTACGAAGGTGACCTGGGTGAACAAGGACGACGTGCCCCACACGGTCGCCAGCGACGACAGACTCTTTGGTTCACGCGCACTGGACACCGACGACCAGTTTTCATTCACCTTTCAAACTTCCGGCACCTACCCTTACTACTGTTCGGTCCATCCCACAATGACCGGGAAGGTCGTTGTGA
>DATJYM010000166.1:0-25825 GCA_035499615.1 Candidatus Acidiferrales bacterium
TTCGGACCAGGCGCGCTTTCGTATCAACATCTTCTCGCAACGCGGAAATTTTTCGATTGTCTGCCGCCAGTTAAACGCACAGATTCCGACGCTCGATCAATTGAAACTGCCGGAAATATTCAAGGAGATACCCCAGGAAAAAACCGGCCTGGTGCTCGTCACCGGCGCGACCGGTTCCGGCAAATCAACCACCCTGGCCGCCATCCTCCACGAGGTCAATCGCGCCAAACCCGTGCACATTGTAACTTTGGAGGACCCGGTCGAGTACGTTCACAAGCACGAGAAGGCAACTTTCAACCAACGGGAGTTGGGCATTGATTTTGACAGCTATGCCAACGGTCTGCGCGCCGCGCTCCGCCAGGCCCCGAAGGTCATTCTCGTCGGTGAAATGCGCGACCAGGAAACCGTTAAAATCGCGTTGAGCGCGGCGGAAACGGGCCATCTGGTCCTCAGCACCCTGCACACCATCAATGCCGGTGAAACCATCAACCGTATTCTCGGCATGTTCGCCCCGGAGGAGCAGGAACAGATCCGCATCCGCCTGGCGGATTCCCTGCGCTGGGTCATCAGCCAGCGGCTCGTGCCCAAAATGGGCGGCGGGCGCTTTGCGCTTATTGAAATCATGGGCGCCAACCTCCGCACCCAGGAGGCCATCCGCCTCGGTGAAAGTGAGGGCAAGACTTTCTATGAAATCATCGAAGCCAGTTCTCCCTTCGGCTGGCGCACTTTTGACCAGGCCTGCCTCGAATCCTATGAGCACGGGCTGATCAATGAAGAAACGGCCATGCTTTATTGCACCAAACGCAGCGCGGTGGCGCGGGGCATCGATGGCATTAGAAAATCCCGCGGCGACATGAGTTCCACCGCCGGCATGCTGCGCATGAAAGCAACGATTGGACAATCAGCACCCCCGGTGCTCAAAATAAAATAACCTATGGCTGGCTCATTTGATTTTATCAGCACGGAGGACAAACCGGCTTTAATTGCCTTTTCCTCGCCGGAATGGTTGGAGACCGCCAAGGCCGCCCTGACCGAATTGGGGTATAAAGTCCATACCGCCGCCACGCACAGTGATTTTCTCGTGCGCTTCACCCAGGTGCACTATCAGGTGGTCGTGATCGAGGAATTGTTCGGCGCCAACAACATTGATGAAAACCTGACCTTGCAGGCGCTGCAAAACATGCCCGTCAATCAGCGCCGTCACGCCACGATTATTTTGCTCGGCGACTCGTTTCAAACCTTCATGCCCATGGAAGCCTTCAAGCAGAGCGTCCATGCCGTCATCAACAGCGCCGAACTGTTCCTGCTCAAGCAGCTCGTCGAAAAGGCCGTGGCCGACAATTCACTTTTCTACCACAGTTTCCGCGAAGTCCAAAACCGACTTTACGCCACCAGCAATCACTTGTGATGACTGCCGGGTTCGGATAATTTCCCGCAGTATTTTTAATGACTCGCCTCGACCAAGCTTTGGTGGATCGTGGCCTTTGCGAAAGCCGCGAACGTGCCCAACGCGCCATCCTCGCCGGACAGGTCCGCGTCAACACCCAGCGGGCAAACAAACCCAGCGACGCCGTTCGGCCCGGCGACGCCCTGGCATTGGAGGCTGCTGAAAAATACGCCAGCCGGGGCGGCTACAAGCTGGAACACGCCCTGCGCCACTTTCAACTGGAGGTGGCCGGGCTCGTCGCGGTGGACCTCGGGGCCTCCACCGGCGGTTTTACCGATTGCCTGCTCCAGCATGGCGCCGCGAAAATTTTTGCCGTGGACGTCGGCCAGGGCCAGCTTGCCTGGAAATTACGACAGGACCGCCGGGTTGTGGTCATGGAAAAAACCAACGCACGTCGCCTGACGGCCGCGCAGTTCCCGCAGCCATTCCGGCCGGCCGATCTTGCCGTCATTGATTGTTCGTTCATTTCCCTGCGAAAAATCCTGCCCGCCGCGGTTGCTTTATTGAAACCAAACGGCAAAATTGTCGCGCTGGTCAAACCGCAGTTTGAAGCCGGCAAGTCCGAGGCCGACCGCGGCCACGGTGTCATCCACGATCCGGCGGTGCATGAGCGCGTATTGAGCGAACTGCGCGAATTTGCCGCCGCGCAACCCGGCTGGAACTGGCACGGCGTGGTCGAATCACCGTTGCTCGGCCCCGCCGGCAACAAGGAATTTCTGGTGCTGATTGAAAAAACAAGCTGACAAAATCAAGCGGGTTGGCCTCATCGGAAATTCCGAAAAGGCCGCCTGCGCCGACATCGTCCGCAAGGCCACACGCCTGATTTCACGTGCCGGACGCAAAGTCGCCATGAACCCGGATACCGCCGCGCTGGCGCGGGAAGTGGATCTGCTGCTTGTATTCGGCGGCGACGGCACAATGCTGCGCGCTGCCCGCGACATCGCCGGTTCCGCCACCCCCCTGCTTGGCATCAACATCGGTGGCCTTGGCTTTCTCACCGCCGTGCCGTCGAACGAACTGCCCCGCGCACTCCATCATATCTGGCACGGCGAATTCAAATACGAATCCCGCGCGCTGATCGAAGCCAGCGGACGCTTTCAAGGCCGGCCGTTTCGTGGAATGGCTTTGAATGACATTATCGTTGGCCGCGGTGCCGTCTCGCGACTTATCGACCTGGACGTGAGCGTGGACGGCGAACTCGTCACCCATTACCGCTGCGACGGCCTCATCGTCAGCTCGCCGACCGGCTCCACGGCCTATTCCCTGTCGGCGGGTGGCGCGGTGGTTTTCCCCACGGCGGATGTGTTTGCCCTGACGCCGATTTGCCCGCACGCGTTGTCCAACCGCCCGCTGATTTTCCCCCTGTCCTCCGTCATCCGCGTCAAGCCGACCAATCCGTCGCCCGCGACCCTTTTGAGCATGGACGGCCAGGTGGTCGCGGAACTGGACGCGGGTGATGAAGTGACAATCCGTCGCAGTCGCCGGGCCATCCGGCTGATGCATCTGGCCGACAGTTCGTTTTTGGAAACCTTGCGTCGCAAACTGCAGTGGCGCGGCGCCTACGTTTGATTTCACATGGTTCGACTTAAAGACATCGCCCAATACGCCGGCGTTTCCGTGATGACCGTCTCCAAGGCATTGCGGAACGAGCCGGATGTTTCCGTCGCAACCAAGGCACGCCTCAAACAGCTCGCTCAGCAGATGGGCTACGTCCCTGACTCCACCGCGCAGGGTTTGCGCATGCGCACCACCAAACAGTTCGGCCTCGTCATCCCCTCCATCACCAATCCCATCTACGCGCGCATCGTTTTTGCCCTCGAGGAGCGCGCTTACGAACTCGGTTACGACATCCTCATCGCCCACACCCACAATATCCCGGCGCGGGAAGAAACCTGTATCCGGCGCATGATGTCCCGGCGCGTGGACGGTTTTTTTATCTCGCCGGTGTATCGCTTTGAAGCCGAGGCGCAGATTTACGTCGAGCTGGCCGCGCGCAAAATCCCCACGGTCCTACTGGGCCCGCCGGCCCCGTTCTGCAAATCATTTCCCAGCGTGGAAACGGAGGAGCTCGGCGCCAGTGCCGCCGCCACGCAACATTTGTTGAAACTCGGCCATACGCGCATCGCCTATTTCACTGGGCCGCAATCCACGCCGTGGGCGCACGAGCGCTTCGAAGGCTATCGCCGCGCGTTGCGCGAGGCCAATCTGGACGTGGATGACCGGCTGGTTTTTCAGGCCGGCAGCACGATCGAAGACGGCACCAAAGCCGCCCTGCAGATGCTCAACGAATCCTGCAATGCCACCGCCGTGCAGGCCGTCAACGACCTCGTCGCCATTGGTTGTGCGGAAACGTTGTTCTCCCAGGGGCTGCGGATTCCGGAGGACATCTCACTCGTAGGCTTTGGCAATGGGTTGACGGCAGAATTTTTTCGCGTGCCGTTGACCACCGTCCGCCAGCCCAAATTCCGGCTCGCTATGGCGGGAATGGATATGATGACCAGTCTGCTCCGCGGCCAGCCGGTGGAATCCAAACGTTTGTCCGCCGAACTCGTCGAACGCAAAAGCACCGCCCCGCCGAAAACCGCCGCGTCTCCGTCGACGAAACAGATCTGACCGTTCAGACCAGTTGCAACGGCTCGAATTGGCGACCGAGAATCGGCATGCTTTTGGTCTTGAGCCAGCTTTCCAGCACGCCGGCGTAGATGCTCCGGAAATCCACCGTGTACTTGATGTCGCCCTCGAACAAATCCTGTGGCGCCAGGCTGGGATAACGTCCGAGCAGACCAGCCTTCACCCGGTCGCCGATGATGAACAGCGGCGCGGCTGCCCCGTGGTCGGTGCCGCCGCTGGCGTTTTCAGCGACGCGCCGGCCAAACTCGCTGAAGGTCATCACCAACACGCGTTGCAAATTACCCTGTGCCTTCAAGTCGCCGACAAACGCGTTGACCGCGTCGCCGAGTTCCTTGAGCAGCCGGTCCTGTGTGCCGGCCTGGTTGATGTGTGTGTCATAACCGCCCTGTGAGACGTAATAAACCCGCGTAGGCAGGCCGCCGGCAATGAGTTGGGCCACCAGTTTAAGGTGGTTGCCGAGCTGCGTCGCCGGATAGGTGCCCTGGCTCTTTACCCGCGCCACGATAGCGCGGATCTGGTCGGAACTGACCTGCGCATCGAGCGCGGTGCGCTCGATGAAATGCAACGCGGAACCGCCGGGTTGCGCCATGCCGCTGGCCAGCGCGCCGATACTCCCGCCCGAATTGACATCGGGTGCGCCATCGGGCAATTCATTCATTTTCTCGTAGGATTCCTCCAGCAAATCGACCTGGCCGGACCGGAAACGTCCGGGCGACAGAAATCGGTAACTCTGCGGATTGGCAAGGCTGATGCCAGTGGGTGTTTTGGCATAAAATGCCTGCGGCGTCTGGCCGCCGATGTCCACGCCCACCGTCGGATCGCAACCCGCGCAAGCGTTGTCAAAATAGCGGCCGAGCCAGCCGTATTTTTCCACCTGGCCCGCGTCGCTCGCGGTTTGCCAGATTTCGGTCGAGCGAAAGTGCGAACGGTTCGGATTGGGATAACCGACGCCCTGCACAACAGCCAGGTGACCGGCGTCGAAGAGACTTTTAAATCCGGTCAGCGCATTGTGGAACCCGATTTCACCATTCAAGTCCAGGACCTGTTGCGGTGTGAGGCCGAGTTTCGGGCGCGCGTTGCGATAATAATCACTGGTGTAGGGCACCACCGTATTGATGCCGTCGTTGCCGCCGGCCATTTGCAGCACCACCAGGATGCTCGCGTCCTTGCCGGTGACGATCTGCGTGGCGGAATCGGCGGCTTCGCTGTGTAAAGCGGCGAAAGTGTCGGCCAGGAATGCCGGTACCGTCCAGCTCAGCGCACCGCCCAGCACGGTGGCGCGCAAAAACTGGCGGCGGGTTTGGAGTGTGATTTCGTTCATGGGAAAAATTAGAGTGATGGAGTGGCGGAGAGGTGGAGGGATGGGAAAATTGCACTCCGCTGGCAGCAACGCAATACTTCAATACGCCACCCCTCCATTACTCCGTTTTTGTTTGGTTTCATGTCACTTGATATTCCGGTGTTGCCATCACCAGGCGGATGGCCAAGCGGATGTCCGGGTCGTTTATTTTGCCCCGCGCACTCAGAAAGCCGCTCAGCGCCGTGGCCTGATCGTCCTTGAGCGCGGATTGCAGCAACCGGTGTTGCAACGCGGCCACCAGCCGTTCCTTGTCGGTGCGTTCATCCGGCGAAAGTATTTTTTCCACGTCAACACCGCCGACATGGACTCGTTTGGTGTTTTGTCCCGACGGGTTGGCGGTCATCTGGTTCATCGCCTGCATGGCTTCCAAACGTGCCTGGGGAATATCCGCGCCCTGCACCAGGATGGCCGCCGTGTTGTAGCGGTCCAGCAAGGTGGCGGTGGTGATCCAGGAGATGCCGCCATCCCAGCCTTTCACGTTGGGCGGCGCGAACAGATCCTGCCCCATCCGGCGTGTGATGCCTTCGCAAATCTGGGTCGGCGGCAAATCACATTCCAGCACGCGCGCGGTGCCCACCAACCATTGGACCGGGCCTTTGACCTGGTTGCGAACAATGGCAGGATCATAGAACTCTTCGCTGCGGAACATGACCCGCAGGAGCGGCTTGAAATTGTTCCCATTTTCACTGAAAACCGCCGCCAGCGCGCCATTCAACCCGGCGGACGGTGGCTGTCCGGCAAAATAATTCCACAGCTTGGCAGTGATAAACTGGGCGGACGCCGGTTGGGCGACAATTTGGGCGATGACGTCGTCGCCGTTGAGATTGCCGGTAAGCCCCAAAAAGGTCTTGGTGCCGTTGTCGTGAAAAAACGGACGGTAAACATAGTCCTGATTCAACCGGTCCAGTGACCAGCCCGTCAGCGCGCGGGCCCCCTCGGTCACGTCTTTTTCGGTGTAATTACCGATGCCGAGTGAAAAAAGTTCCATGACCTCGCGGGCAAAGTTTTCGTTTGCGTGCGGCCGGCGGCTTTCCGCCTGGTCCAGCCAGATGAGCATCGCCGGGTCTTTGCCCACAAACGTGAGCAGCTCCTGCCAGTTGCCCGTGGCCAGGCGGCGGAACAGCTCGTTTTGCCGCCACATGTAATAACTGTTGCGCACCTTTTCAAAACTGGTGGCAAAATGTCCGTGCCAGAACAGCACCATCTTTTCCTGAAACGGCCGCGGCCCCTTGGCCATGCGATTCAGCCACCAACCGCGCAGTTCCATCAGGCGCTGATATTGGACTCGCATCTCCTGCTGATAGAGCTTGCGACGTTCGTCCGGCGACGCGTTTTTTGCGGCGTCACGCAATTGCTTCACCCCTTCCGGGTCGGGCTTTGCCCAATCTGGATCAGTCGTCGGGTCGGCATACTGTTCGTAATCGAGCAAAGTGGAAAGCGCGCCATCGGGACCAAGATCCGCCAGCTTTTCAATGACTGCCGGCGGGCCGCCGAAGCCGGCCCGATTCAACAAATGCGCCGCCGTCTGGTAATCCCAGCGGGCCGTTGGTAGCGGTTTAAGCATACGTTCTTAAAGACGTAAGTGAGACTAAAATGTTTCACAGTAATGCAATATCCGTGCCCAGTCGAAAGGCTGCCAGCACGGTGTAACGTGACCCGGTTGCCAGTAATTCGCTCCGGATGATTTCAATTTCCCGCACGGTCCATTGGCCAAACTTCGAATCTTTCATCGCGCCCGCACTTTCAGTTAATACATTGATGCCATGATACTTGGAACTATTGAGTCGTCCTAAAGTGACGTGCCCGGCAAACCGTTCGCCACCTCGCTCTGCCGAATAGGGCTGAACCACATCCTCGATTTTACGCTGGAAATCCGCCAACCGGTTTTCACCGTCGGTGATACCGACCCAAATGACTCGTGGCGAGCGGGTATTGGGAAAAAAGCCGACTCCGTGTGCGCACAGATGCAACGCTGGCACGCCGACACAAACCGTGCGGACAGATTCCTGCAAGGCCGCCACCTGCTTGGACGAAACGTCGCCGAGGAACCGGAGCGTGAGATGAAATTGTTCCGGTTTCGTCCAGCGGACCACCCCGCGCGGCGTCAGCGCCTGCAATTCGTGCTGAACGCGAAGCATTTTCTCCCGGATTACGTCCGGAAGGGCAATCGCCACAAAAAGCCGGAAGCGTCCAGCGGCATCTTCACCCGTCATCGCCCTTATTCAACACTTGAAAGTTGAAACTTGAAACTTGAAACTTGCGGCATGTCGCTGCCCGCCGATTACCACATGCACACGCCGCTCTGCCGCCACGCGCGCGGTGAGCCGGAGGAGTACGTCCGGCGCGCTCTGGAGCTCGGCTTCAAGGAAATCGGACTTTCCGACCACGCCCCCATGCCGCAGGACGATTTTGACAACTGGCGGATGAACGCCGACAAACTCGATGAATACGTCGCCAAAGTTCGCAAGGTGCAGACGGATTTTCCGCAACTGACCATCCGCCTGGCGCTCGAAGTGGATTATCTGCCCGGCTACGAGGACTGGATTCGCGACCTCGCCGCGCGATATCCGTGGGACTACTTCATTGGTTCGGTTCATTACGTCTCGGACCATTGGGCCATTGATGATCCGCAAAAGGTGTCCGAGTGGAAAAACCGTGACGCCGCGGAAGTCTGGAGGGTGTATTTCGAACGGCTGGCGAAGGCGGCGGAAACGGGTTTCTTTGAAATCATCGGCCACGCGGATTTGCCGAAGAAATTCGGTCATCGTTTGCCACCGGATGGCCCGTCGCTTTACCAAAGGTTCCTGCAGGCCGCCCGGAAGCACAGCTGTGCCGTTGAGCTCAACACCGCCGGCCTGCGGAAGGATTGCCGGGAAATTTATCCGAGCCGCGAAATCCTCCAGCATGCGTTTCAAACCGGTGTGCCGATTACGTTCGGGTCCGACGCCCATGCGCCGGAGGAAGTGGGAATGAATTTTGCCGAAGCCGTTCAACTGGCACGCGACGTCGGTTACCGGGAATGCTGCCGGTTTATCCAGCGGAAACGGGAATCCATTCCGTTCTAACACTGGACTTTGGGGCGCAATTTGAAAAACTCTCCACAGTGAAACAATCAATCGTCACCCTGGACATGGAGGGCGTGCTCACGCCGGAAATCTGGATTGCCGTCGCCGAGAAAACCAAAATCCCGGAATTGCGGCGTACCACGCGCGATGAACCGGACTATGACAAGCTCATGCGTGGCCGCCTTGCCATCCTGGACCAGCATGGCTTGAAACTGTCCGATATCCAGAGTGTCATCAGCTCGCTTAAGCCGCTGGACGGTGCGAAAGAGTTTTTGGATGAGCTGCGTTCGGTCGTACAGGTCATTATTTTATCCGACACGTTCGAGCAATTCGCTTCTCCCCTGCTCCGCCAGCTCGGCTGGCCGACGCTGCTCTGCCACCGGCTGGTAATCGAAAACGACCGCATTGTGAATTATCAACTGCGCCTCCGGGAACAAAAGCGCGAGGCCGTGGCTGCCTTCAAGCGACTGAATTATCACGTCATTTCCGCCGGCGACTCCTACAACGACAGCGCGATGTTGCTCGAAGCCAACGTCGGTTTCCTCATTCACGCGCCGGAAAAGGTGAAACGGGAATTTCCGCAGTTCAAAGCCGTCGAATCGCTGGCCGAATTGTTGAAACTGATCAAAGCAGAATTAAGATCCTAATCGTCCTCGTCCTCCTTCTCGTCCGCGGTTTTCGATTACGCGGACGACGACGAAAACGAGGAGGATTGTCAATCCTCCGCCTTAAACGCACGCGAAATCAAATCGCGCACCGCTTTCTTCGGGTCTTTGCCTTCATAGAGCAAGGCATGGACCTCGTCAATAATCGGCGTCGGCACCTTTTTTTCGCGCGCCAGCCGGTGCGCGGAACGAGCCGTGGGATAGCCTTCGGCCAGCTTCGGATGCGATGCCTGAATCGCCGCCATTGTTTCGCCACGTCCCAGCCGGTCGCCCAAATCGCGGTTGCGGCTTTGCTTGGAAAAGCACGTCAACATGAGATCGCCCAGACCGCTCAGGCCGGAGAACGTTTCCGCCTGTGCGCCACACGCCACCCCGAGACGGCGCATTTCGGATAAGGCCCTCGTCACCAGGCCGGCCTTGGTGTTGTCACCGTAACCAAGACCGTCGCTGACGCCCGCCGCGATGGCGATGATGTTCTTCAATGCGCCGCCGTATTCCACACCCAGGATGTCGGTGCTCCGGTAGATGCGGAATTCGGGGCGATGGAAAAGTCCCTGCACCGTGCGCGCCGTACCATCGCTTTCGCTGGCGCAAACCACCGTGGTGGGAATACCCAGCGCCACTTCCCGGGCAAAACTCGGACCCGACAGCGCCGCCACACGGTTGGCGGGGGCGTGTTCGCGCAAAATCCGGCTCATCGTCTCGCCCGTTTCAAATTCGATGCCCTTGGTCACGCTTACGAGAATTGCCAGGTGCCCTTTCAATTTTGCTGCCACTTCGCGGAAAGATTGCGATGGAATCGCCATCACCAGGCACTCGGCCCCACCAACCGCTTTTTGAAAGTCGGCCTCGACTTTCCAGTCGGCCGGCAGTTTGACACCGGGCAAATAACGCTCGCTGTGTCCGCGCCGAAGTTCCACTAGTGTTTCGGCGTTGATATCCCAAAGCACCACCGAGCTGCCGTTTTCGTGAAGCACCTTGGCCAGCGCGGTTCCCCAGGCGCCGGTGCCAAGGACGGTAATTCTCACTTCGCCACCTCCGTCGGCGTTTTTTTGCCAAGACGATTTTCCGTTCCTGCCATAAGCCGTCGAATATTGCCTTTGTGTTTGTAAATGGCCAGCACGCCCAGCACCGTCGTCACAATGCCGAGCAATAAATTGTGCGGCGGCAGCATCCAAACTGCAGCCGGCAACGCCACCGCCGCGGAAAGGGAACCGACCGAAACGTATCTTGTCGCCAGCAACGCCAGAATGAATATCAGCAGTGCAATCAGCATTGGCCACGGCGCGAGCGCCAGATAAACCCCGCCGCTCGTGGCGATTCCCTTGCCGCCCTTGAACCTGAGCCAGCAGGTGTAATTGTGTCCGAGCACGGCAAAAATTCCTGCTGCCACATAAAATCGGATCTGGAGTTCAAACGGCTCGTCTTGAAAATAACGGAAGAGCCCTGAAGCATGAGGGGCCAGCCAGTTGAAAATCAATGGGGGAAGGAACGCGCAAGCGGCATAACCTTTCAAAAAGTCCGTCAGCAACACAAATATTCCCGCCGGCTTGCCCAGGACACGCATGGCGTTTGTGGCGCCGATGTTACCGCTGCCGGCGGTGCGGATGTCAATGCCCTTGGCCCGCGCCACCAGAAAACCGGTCGGAATCGACCCCAGCAAATATGCCGTTGCTGCAATCAAAAGATAGACTGCGAAATCTGGCATGGCCGCAGTCTAGCGCTTCAAAGCGGAAAGTTGAAAGTTGAAAGTTTTGGATCGCGGCGGCTTGACGCCGCCTTCTTCAACGCGATATGTCGCGTTAATCCAGGGCGCGGACGTGTCCGAGTGCTCCAAAATCGTCGCGCCCTTGACGCGAGATTTCTGATTTCAGTTCCGGGCTTTCAATGGCAAACTCGCCGCGTGGCAAATTCCAATCCCAAAATCCGGGTGGCCGTCCTGGGCGTCGGTTCGCTGGGACAAAATCATGCCCGCCTTTACGCGGAACTGGCAAAGGTCCCGCAGTGCGGGATTGAGTTCGCCGGCATTTTTGACATCAACGCCGACACGGCCCGCAAAGTCGCCGCCAAATATAATGCGCACGTGTTTAATTCGATCACCGAAGCCGCGGAGAGCGCCGACGCGCTGAACATAGTCACGCCCACCGGCACACACTTCGAACTGGCCAAACAATTGCTCGCGCAAGGCAGACACGTCCTCGTCGAGAAACCAATGACCGATGACACCGCCCAGGCGGCCGAACTCGTCCAGCTTGCGCAACAGAAAAATTGCGTCCTGCAAGTCGGTCACGTGGAGCGGTTCAATCCCGTGTTCAAATATCTGGAGACCGCCGCGCCTGAACCACGGTTCATCGAGTGCCACCGGCTGTCGCCCTACCCTGCCCGTTCAACTGATATCGGGGCTGTGCTCGATTTGATGATTCATGACCTCGACGTCGTGCTGGCCTTCGTCAAATCACCGGTGACGAATGTGGATGCCGTGGGCATTTCCGTCTTGAGCAAGAGCGAGGATATCGCCAACGCCCGGCTGCGTTTTGCCAACGGCTGCGTGGCCAACCTCACCGCCAGCCGCGTCAGCCCGGAACAAATGCGGAAGATTCGAGTGTTCAGCGGCGGGACGACGCCCCCCAGCTACATCTCGCTCGACTACCGTGCGCAGGAGGGATTCATTTACCGCATCGCCCGCGAAGACGAACAGGAAACGCCGCTTTTGAAAAAGGTTCTGGCCGCAAAACTGGGCGTTGGCAAGGACTCCACGATCGTCAGCCAATTCGCCGGAAAAAAGGTAGTTCGCGAGCCGGTGCCGATTGCGAAGGACGAGCCGCTCAAGCTCGAACTGCAAAGCTTTGTCGAATGTGTCCGCGAAAAGCAGACGCCCGTCGTCAGCGGTGAATCCGCCAAACGCGCGCTGGACCTGGCATTTGAAATCACGCACCAGATTCAAAATCAGAAACTCTAACCGCAGAGACGCAGAGGCGCCGAGTCGAAGAAAAGATGAATTTCCCAAAATCATCTGTTCAGCCTTCCGGCTGGGGAAAATCGTTTTTGTGGCTGGTTCTCGCGGTGGCCTGCTTTCACGCGGCCTACACTTCCATCAAATTCCCATTGCTGGGCCTGTTCATCTTCGGTTACGCCTGTTTTCTCGTTCGGCTGACCGACCAGCCAACGGTTCGTCGCGCATTTTATTTTGGCTTGGCAACCGGATTTCTCTGCGCCGCACCGCAGCTACTTTTCTTCTGGAACATCTTTCACATGGCCGCGATTGTTCTTTGGCTTGTATTCGCCTTCTGGATTGGCCTGTTCACTGCAATTTCCTGTGGTTGCATCCGTCGCTGGGGAAAAAACAAAGCGGTCTGGTTGATTCCTTTTATCTGGACCGGCTTGGAATATTTTCGCAGTGAGCTTTACTACTTTAAATTTTCCTGGTTGAACATTGGATACACCTTTCCCAATTTGCAAATTTTTCCGGTCGATGTTTTTGGCATGTATTTCGTCGGTTTTATGGTCTTCCTCGTGGCTGTTCTTTTTTGGGGAAGACCACTTAGGCGCTCCGCCGCATTGCTTGCCAGCCTCTTGTTTCTGACGATTCCGCTGGCAATGATTTGCGAGTTTTTAGTCATGGCCAGATTTGAACGTCCGGATCCTCCCCTTCCCATCGTCGGCGTACAAATGGAATTTCCGCCTGAGAATGGGATTCCCAAAATACTCAACCGGGCTTTGGCGGAAAACACCAATACGCCGGTTTTCGTTCTGAGTGAATACACACTTCATGGCTCGGTACCGGATGCACTGAAAAATTGGTGCCGCCATCATTCCCGTTACCTGATCGTCGGCGGTGAAGATCCGGCTGGCGCGGACAATTTTTATGACACCGCCTTCGTGGTCGGCACGAATGGCGACATCATCTTCAAACAGGCCAAGAGCGTACCCATTCAGTTTTTCAAGGACGGTTTGCCGGCGCAGAAAGAGGATGTCTGGAATTCGCCGTGGGGAAAAATCGGCATCTGCATCTGCTACGATTTGAGTTATACGCGCGTCACCGACCGGTTGGTGGAGGAAGGTGCGCGACTAATCATCGTGCCGACGATGGATGTTGAAGACTGGGGCCGGCATGAACATGAATTGCATTCGCGGGTTGCACCCGTGCGAGCGGCGGAATATGGCGTCCCCATTTTCCGTCTGGCCAGTTCCGGCATCTCACAGGCCGTTACCGGAGGTGGTTATGTCGTGGCCCAGACTTCCGTTCCTGGAGTCGGTGAAATCCTCTCCGCGGACCTTCGGCTGCCTATGCGAGGTTCGCTACCATTAGACCGATTCCTCGCACCGTTCTGCGCAGGTACAACTGGCGCCATCCTGGCGGCTTTGGTAATTCTGTCCTGGAAAGACAAACGGACAAAATCCCGTGCTAAACCATGAATATCCCTGCGCCTCTGCGCCTCTGCGGTAAAATGAAACCGTGAAACCGAAATCGATCATGCTGATCGCCGGTGAGGCGAGCGGGGATTTGCTCGCGGCGGAACTCGTATCCGCATTGCGCGAAAAAATGCCGGACGCAACGTATTTGGGCGCGGGCGGCACGAAGTTGGCCGCCGCGGGCGTGGATCTGGCGGTTGACCTGACGCAGTACTCGGTTACCGGCATTTCGGACGTGCTGATAAATTATTTCAAATTTCGCCGGTTGTTCAACCAACTGCTCGCCCTCGCCATCGAGCGCCAGCCGGACGTTATTATCGGCGTCGATTTCGGCGGGTTCAACCTCCGTTTTGGCCATGCGGTTAAACAATATGTCCGCGAAAATCCCTTTTCCAAATGGAACCCGAAAATCGTTCAATTCGTCTCACCGCAGGTCTGGGCGTCGCGCCCGGGCCGCGCGAAAGTGCTGGAGGCGGACTACGACCTGCTCCTGAGCATTTTCCCGTTTGAGAAGGACTGGTACGCCCAGCGTGCGCCGAAATTGCGGGTGGAATTCGTCGGACACCCCATGATTGGGAGATTTACGAATGATGATTTACAATTTACACGCCGGGAACCGGAAATCATGTCCATCACCAATCAGAAACCGCAAATCCTGCTCTTGCCTGGCAGCCGGACGAGCGAATTAAAACGGCATCTGCCGGTGATGCTCGATGCAGTGGAATTGATTCAGAGAAAGCTGCCGGCGAGCCGCGCCCGCATGGTCTTGCCGAACCCGGCGTTGAAGGAACTGGCAGACAGATTGTCCGCCCCCCCGCCGAAAGTTGAGATCCAGGCAGGTGACCTGCCGCAGGCGCTGGCCCAGGCCGATGTCGCCATCGCCTCAACGGGCACGGTCACGATGGAATGTGCGTTCTTCGGCGTGCCCACGGTGACGCTCTACAAAACGTCGTGGAGCACGTACCAAATTGGCCGGTGGATCGTGACGGTCAAATCGTTGACGATGCCGAATCTGCTGGCGGACGGGGAGGTTTATCCGGAATTCATCCAGACCGCCGCCGTCCCGGAAAACATCGCTGGGGCCGCGCTGGAACTTCTGCAGGATGATTCGCGCCGGCTGAAAATCAAATCGCAACTGGCGAAAATTATTTCCGCCCTCGGTAGTCCCGGCGCCACCGAACGTGCGGCCATGGCGATTTTGAGTTTATTTCGAGCGTAGATCAGGCGTCGCGCCTGTCTCCGGCTTTTTGCTCCGCCTGAGCAGGGTTTTGTCCTAATGGAAGCAGGCGCGACGCCTGTTCGACGCAACGATTCGGAAAAAATCATGAAAAATCTGACCAGCCCGACCTGGATCAAAGTCAAAGGACTGTTGTTCCTGCTCATCGGAATTGCCGCGACCCTCCTGCTTTTCCTCGATAGCCCGACATGGAAGACCGCCGTTTTGCTCGTGGTGGCCGTTTGGAGTTTATGCCGGTTTTATTATTTCGCATTCTATGTCATGGAAAAATACGTTGACTCAAGTTACAAATTTTCCGGTTTGATCTCGTTTGCCAGGTATTTGTTTCGGCGGCGGTGAGTTCGGTGGGGCGAGCGTCCCCGCGAGCTGGATTCACGACTCAAAAACGGCTCGTCAGGAGCCTCGCCCCACCGGTTTTGACTTTCAGGGACACAACAATTACCCTGCCGGCATGGACTCACTCCACGCGCCGTGGCGGATTGAATACATCCTCGCGCCCAAACCGCAGCTCGACGCGAGCCTGTTCACGCGCATCGCGCAATCCGGCGATGACGAGGCCAATTACGTGCTCGTGCGCGAGCGCACCTGTTTCGCGCTGCTCAACAAATACCCCTACGTCGGCGGGCATTTGATGACGGTGCCTTACAAGGAAGTTGCGGATTTAAACGGCCTGACCGACAACGAACTGGCCGATCTATGGAAGCTGACGCGGTGTTGCGTGAACGCACTGAATACCGTGATGAAGCCGGATGGATTCAACATTGGCATCAATCTCGGCAAAGTTGCGGGCGCCGGCGTCGCGGAACACCTGCACATCCACGTCGTGCCCCGATGGAATGGGGACACCAACTTCATGCCGGTACTTGCCAACACCACCGTCCTGCCGCAGGCCTTGACCGAACTGGCCGCCAAACTGCGCGCGGAACTGGCGAAGTAATCTTCAATGGCCACCGAAACCCTCCATTTTGAAAACGCGCGGTTCGCGCAGCAGCTTTTCAACAATGAACCGCGTAATCTACAGTCATTGGAAGCCGAACTCGGCGTTAAAGCCACTGCGCGCGAAGGCTGGATAAGACTGGAAGGCCCGGCCGACGCCCTGGAGCGCGCCCGACACCTTTTTGGTTCACTCGAAACCCTGTTGAAAGCCGGCACGCCGGTCCGCAACCGCGAGTTTGCCCATGCGTTGAATGTGGTAAAAAATGAAGGCGCGGAAACTCTCAAGGACCTGGTCAGTGACCGCGTGCTGACCCACGACCGGAAACCCGGTGTCACCGCGAAAACTGTCGGCCAAAAAAAATACCTCGATGCCATTCGCCGGCATGACGTGACATTCGGGGTCGGCCCGGCGGGCACAGGCAAGACGTATCTGGCCGTGGCCATGGCGCTCGCTGCGTTGCACGACGGAAAAGTTTCACGAATCATTCTCACCCGTCCGGCGGTGGAGGCCGGCGAAGCGCTGGGGTTCCTGCCGGGCGACCTATACGAAAAGATCACGCCGTATCTGCGCCCGCTGCAGGACGCTCTGCATGACATGCTGCCTGCCGACGAAATCCAGAAACATACCGAGCGGGGCACGATCGAAATTGCGCCGCTCGCCTACATGCGCGGCCGGACGCTGAACAACGCGTTCATCATCCTGGACGAGGCGCAGAATTCGACGACGGAACAGATGTTGATGTTTCTCACGCGGCTGGGCCATGGCTCCAAGGCCGTCATCACCGGCGATGAAACGCAGATTGATTTGCCGCCAAACAAACATTCCGGTTTGCTGGAGGCACACCGGGCTCTGGTCGATGTGGAAGGCATTGCGGTCATTGAATTCAGCAAACGCGATGTCGTCCGTCATCCGCTCGTCCAGCGCATCATCACGGCCTACGAGCAACACCGCGGCGGGGCGAAAAGTGAATGAAATCTTCCTGCAGGAGCCGGGGTAACGAGGCTCAAATTGAAAATCCGGCGACTCCTCATGTCGTCTCCTACAAATTCCTGGAATGAGTGTTTGCGTTTTCAATCGCCAGTGGACGCGGAAGGTCAATTTGCGTCTGCTGAAACAAATCGCGGAGGCGTTGCTCGCCGAACTGAAAATCCAAAATGCGGAACTGGAAATCAATGTTGTCGCCGACGAAGAGATGATCCGCCTGAATGAAAAGTATCTAAGGCACGCCGGTCCGACGGATGTCATCGCGTTTGATTACGCGAAGAACGCAGGACAGGCTTCCAGCCTGTCCCCAAAACCGCCTGGGCGGAAAATGGACAGGCGGGAGGCCTGTCCTGCGTTGCACGGTGAAATTTTCGTTTGCTCGGATGAAGCGGTTTTGCAGGCGCGCCGGTTCCACACGAGCTGGCAGTCGGAAATCGTCCGTTATCTGGTGCATGGTGTCTTGCATTTGCTGGGGTACAGCGATTCCTGCACGAGCGCCCGACAGAGTATGAAACGGGAGGAAGACCGTCTGTTGCGGCGACTTTACCGGCGATTTTCTCTCGCGCAACTGGCGCCTGCCGCTAAACTTTCCGGGTGAATAAACCGCTGATCGCACGCTGGCGCGCCAGCTTTTTAACAGGTCTGGCCGTCGTGCTGCCGGGCGTCATCACGCTGGCGGTGGTCAAATGGCTTTTCGGGACAGTTTCCAGTTTCACCGACACCCTGCTCTTCTTTCTCCCGTATTTTGTCAGCCCCAAAGCCATTTACCAGGATGGTATCTCCGGCCCGATGTTCTGGCATTGGAGCCTGCTGGCGTTGTTGCTGGCGGTGGCCCTCGTGACCGTCATCGGCGTCCTGACGCGATATTACTTTGGCAAACGGCTGATTGCCTGGGCCGACCACCTGATGCTGCGCGTGCCGGTGCTCAACAAGATTTACGGCACCATCAAGCAGATCGATGAAGCGTTCACGTCCGGAAAAAAAAGCTCGTTCAAAACCGTGGTGCTTGTCGAATACCCGCGCGAGGGGATTTACTCGATCGGTTTCATCACGAGCGAGCAGGCGGATGTAGTGGAGAAAAAAACGGGCAGGAAATGCGTGTGCGTTTTCATCCCTACGACCCCGCTTCCCAGCGGCGGTTTTTTAATCCTGGTGCCGGAGGAGAAAGTTGTGAAGCTCGACATGTCCGTGGCCGACGGGTTCAAGTACATCATCAGCATAGGGGCGCTGGCGAATGAATCGGCCCCGTCACCCCTCAAATGATTCAATCCGCCACTGGTTTGATTTTGCGGACGCGACCTCTCACCGAAACCAGCCTGATCATCCATTGGCTCACGCCGGATTTCGGGCGCCTGGCCACCGTGGCCCGGGGAGCGCGCCGGCCCAAATCACCGTTTCTCGGCAAGCTAGACCTGTTTTACGTGGCGGACTTTTCGTTCAGCCGCAGCCGGCATTCGGACCTGCATATTCTCCGTGAGGTTACCCTGCGCGAAGTCAACCCCGCTCTGCGCCGCAATCTGGCCGGCTTGCGCCAGGGGGCCTATGCCACGGCGTTGGTGGAGCAGGTGACGGAAACCGAAACACCGCTGCCGGCCATTTATGAATTGATGATGGGATTCCTGAACTACCTCTGCGAACAAGCCGCCCGACCGCAAACGGTTCTCGCGCTCGAATTGAAATTGTTGCGTGAACTTGGTTTGGAGCCGGATTGGGTAAAAACCCGGCTGTCGCCGGGCGCAAAAAAAATCTGCCGGTTGTTAATCCGGGGAGACTGGCACGCCGGCGGCCGGTTGAAACCAACCCCGGACCAAGTTGCCGAATTGCAGGACTTTCTGCATGGTTTTATGGTCTATCAGCTCGGCCGGTTGCCCAAGGGCCGGAGCGCCGCACTGACTGTCCAAGATTCGGAATGACGCAAAATTTGGTTTGCGATATGCTGTCTTAACAGCCTCGGACCCGGGCGAATGATCAAGAAAATCTTAAAAACATTTTCCACAGTGCGGATGCAGCTGGTGGCCAGCGTTTTCGTGGCCATCGCGCCCGCGCTGGCGCTGACCTTTCTGGTCAACCAATCCTGGTTCTGGGAATTTGCGCCCAAATGGCTGCGACAGTATGCCCTGGACGTTCCCTGGACCAGTTTTGCCGTCGGCTTGCTGGCTCTGATTGCGTCCTGGTTCGGGGGTGAACATTTTATTCTGCGACAGGTACGCGCGTTGTCCGCGGCGGCCCAGCGTTTTGCCAAGGGTGACCTGACGGCCCGCACCGGATTGGAACCCACCCAGGATGAATTCGGCCAGTTGGCAAAAGTTTTTGACAGCATGGCCGAATCCCTGCAACAGCGCATGAACGAGCGGGAAAAGGCGGAAAAAATCCTGCTCAACCGCGCGCTCCAGCAAACCGCCATCGCCGCCCTGGGCCAATTTGCCCTGACCGAAGGCATTATGGCGCCGTTGCTGAACCAGGCCGGATTGCTTATCGCTCACACCCTCGAACTGGAATTCAGCACCGTTTGGGAACGATTGCCCGACGGCCAGTTGTTGTTGCAGGCCGGCGCCGGCTGGAAACGCGGGTGCGTCGGCGAAACCAAAATCCCCGGCGATAATCGTTCGCAACTCGGCTTGACCCTGAATTCCGGCGAGATGATTGTGGTACCCGATTTCAAGCTGGAAACTCAATTCATCGTTCCTCAGATTTTCTCGGAACACGGTATCAACGCCAGCATCGCGGTTGCCATTCCGACCCGCGGGCGTCCCTTCGGCGTCATTGGCGCCCATACGACCCGGCACCACGACTTCACACCGGATGAAATGCAATTTCTCATGGCGGTGGCCACGGTCGTGGGCATGGCGGTTGAACGCAAGCGCGCCGATGCCGAAATCGAAAAAGTCGCCTCGTTTGCCAAGCTGAACCCGGCGGCGACCATGGAATTTACCGAGAACGGAGCCATGAGCTATTTCAACGACGCTGCGCAGCAACTCGCGCTGTCCGTCCGGAAAAAGCATCCGCGCGACGTGCTGCCGCCGGAGATCAACAGCATTGTTCACGACTGCCTGGCCACCGGTCGGAGCCGGATGCGTCTGGAAACGGAAATGAATGGCCGGACGTTTTCGTGGTTGTTCCATCCCGTGCTGCCAAGCCACGTCGTGCATTGCTACGTGGATGACATCACCGACCGGTTGAACCTCGAAGAGCAGTTGCGCCAGTCGCAAAAGATGGAATCGGTCGGCCAGCTGGCGGCCGGCGTGGCGCACGATTTCAACAATATGCTCACCATCATCCAGGGACATTCCAGCGCGTTGCTGGCCAAACCGGCGCTGCCCCCGGACGTACTGGATCCGCTCCAGGCCGTTTATTTTGCCGCCGAACGCGCGGCCGGTTTGACCCGTCAGTTGTTGATGTTCAGTCGTAAAAATGTGATCCAATCCAACCTGCTGGATATGCGCCAGGTGGTCGGCAACATGTCCAAGATGCTGGAACGGTTGCTGGGTGAAACCATCCAGCTGGATTTTCTGCCGCCGGCGGAGTTACCGGCCGTGGAAGGCGACATCGGCATGATCGAGCAGGTGATCATGAACCTTTCCGTCAATGCGCGCGATGCCATGCCCCAGGGCGGGCGGCTGACTATCAGCCTGGACACCGTGACGATGGACGACGATTACATAAAATCACATGCCGATGCGCGGGCGGGCCGGTTTGTGCGCTTGCGCGTTACCGACACGGGGATTGGCATGGATGCCACCACGCTGCATCGCATTTTTGAACCATTCTTTACGACCAAGGAAGTCGGTAAAGGCACCGGCCTCGGCCTGGCGACCGTTTATGGCATCGTCAAACAACACGAGGGCTGGGTGGAAGTAAACAGCGAACCCAGAAAAGGCGCAACGTTCAACGTCTTTCTCCCGGCGAGTGAAAAAGCACTTCCGCCGCCTACAGCGAAACCGGCGCCGGTGACAACTGCGTCCGGCGGCAACGAAACCATTCTCATCGTCGAAGACGAGCCCATTCTGCGCGAAATGGCGCGCGATATCCTCACCGGGTACGGTTATCGCGTTCGCGAAGCCTCGTCCGGCCGGGAAGCGCTCAACCACTGGCAGGAGAAACCTGACGAAATCGATCTGCTTCTGACGGACATGGTCATGCCCGAAGGGGTTTCCGGAGCGGAACTCGCCCGACAATTGATCGCCAACAATCCCCGCCTTAAAATCATTTTCACCAGCGGTTACACCGCCAACGAGGTCAACACCGACCTGCTCGTGAAAATGAAAGCCCGCTATCTGCAAAAGCCCTATACCCACGCCGACCTCGCCAAAACGGTCCGCGAAATCCTTGATAAAACCACCGATGACGTCGCCACCCTGGTTGTGCCCCTTTGATATCGGATGGATGCAAACGTGTCAGGCGAGGTCACCGTCGGCATTTTGAGCGACATTCACTATGCGGGCGCCGCCGAACGCGCCCGCGGGCAAGATTACGAACTGCGCGCCATAACCAATCCCCTGCTCCGTGTCTGCGCCCGGGCCTTCCGACACGGCGTCTGGATGCGTCATCCGCTCGATCAGGGACAGCAGTTGGAACGTTTTCTGGCCGACGTTGGGCCGGTGGATTACCTGGTGGCCAACGGGGATTACTCCTGCGACACCGGCTTTGTGGGTGTGAGCAATCCGGCAGCGTGTCAGAGCGCACAGGAATGCCTGGATAAACTGCGCGCCAAATTCAGTGACCGCGTGCAGTTTGTGATCGGCGATCATGAATTGGGCAAACAGGCGTTATTCAGCCGGGGCGAAATGCAACTGGCGAGCTGGCGCACCGCCACGGTAACTCTTGGCCTGCCGCGATTCTGGCAACTCAACCTCGGACGCTACACGCTTATGGGCCTGACTTCGTCTCTGCTCGCGCTTCCGGCATATCAACTGGACACGTTCGCGGTGGAATGGCCGGAATGGCTGCGGCTGCGGGAAGCACATCTGGCGGAAATCCATGGCGCATTCGAGGCTCTACCCCCGAACCAACGGGTGATTCTGTTTTGTCACGATCCCACCGCGCTGCCGTTTCTCGTACGTGAAGAAGTCGTCCGCCGCCGGCTGCCGCAAATCGAACAAACCATCATCGGGCATCTGCACACGCAACTGGTTTTGTGGAAGAGCCGGGTATTGTCCGGCATTCCGCCCATTCGATTTCTGGGACAGGCCGTCAATCGCATGACCTCGGCCCTGCACGAAGCCCATCACTGGCGATCATTCCATGTGCGGCTCTGCCCCGCCCTTTCCGGCATCGAACTGCTGAACGACGGCGGCTATTTCACGATGCAGATCGATCCGGCTGCCGGCCATCGGGCGCGGTTTGCCTTCCATCCTCTGCCGCGCTGAAACAAATGCCAATGGGCAGCGGTGTCACCCGCCCTCCCGTTCGAGTGGAACAGAAACTCCAAACTATCAAACGGAGTTCACCCGCCAGGCCACGCGTTCCTGGGATTGCGTTTATTACTTGGAGAAAAGCAAATGCTGAAGCAAACTTCGGCATCAATTTGAACGCATTCAAACCTCTGATCCCATTTGTCGTGGCGTTGGCGGCAGCGGCGAATTGCGTCGCAACCGCAGGCGCCACCACCAATATTACAGTCGTGTGGGATGGCGAACAGGCTGTCGTGGGCTCCGGCTGGACGAGTACCACCGGGAGCGGCACTGTCAGCCTGCGGCCGCAAACAGCCGTCACGCACAGCGGTAAAACCGCGTTGGAACTGCATTGCAAGGGCAATCTGTGGCTCGGGGCCGGCTGGGATTGGGTGGCCTTTGCCAAGGGTGAAGGCACCGACGTCCGGGCGATGAAGCGTCTGACGTTCTGGGTGAAGTGCACTGAAAAAAGCGGCGACCTGGAAATCAATCTGCTCTGCGGCGGCCAGAAGCTCGATACCCCCGAACATCACACCGCAAAAGTGCAGTTGCGCAAATATTGTTCCACTTTGGGGGACGGTAATTGGCACAAAGTCGCCATCCCGTTGGCTGATATGGGCACCCCTTCGGGATTCGACCCGACCAAAGTGTGCGAGTTGCAGATGGGAATGTATTCGCCGCAGCCGGTGGATTGCAGCTTTTTCATCGAAGACATCGCGTTCGACGACGCGAAATAACGCCACGTCCGATACCCGCTATAGAAATTGATTTATTCGTATAACTTGCCGGATACACGAAGGCGCCAAACCTGCTTTGGCCAGGACCGGGGATGTTTAAATCAAGTATTTCGCGTCATGCGGCTTTAGCGGAGAGCAGCTTCATCACAGCTTCGACTGCGGCATCGGTCCTGACGGGTTGTAATGCCCCGCCGCGCGGTTTTATTTCCACCTCGCCTTTGGCCAGCGATTTCTCGCCCATGCCCAGCCGTATCGGGAAACCGACCAGATCCGCGTCCTTGAATTTCACGCCGGGCCGTTCATCGCGGTCGTCCAAGATCACATCCACACCGTGCGCGGTCAGTTCGGCATAATATTTCTCCGCCAGCTTCATCGCTTCGCTGTCCGGATCCACGTTCAAGGGTGTAATACAGACCCGGTAGGGCGCGATGCTGAGCGGCCAGATGATGCCGTCCTTGTCGTTGCCTTGCTCAATCACCGCCTGCAAGGTGCGCGTAACCCCGATGCCGTAACAGCCCATGAGGGACAGTTTGCGCGAGCCATCCTCGGCCAGAAACGACGCTCCCAACGGTTCGCTGAATTTCGTGCCGAGTTTGTAAACGTGACCGACCTCAATGGCGCGCCGGATTTTCAGAGGTTTGCCGCACCGGGCACAGGGTTCGCCGGCCGTAACTTTTCGCAAATCCACCCAATCCGTCACCTTGATGTCGCGTTCCAGGGAAACATTTTTCAAATGGAAACCGTCCTCGTTGGCGCCGGTGGTCATGTCGTTCGCCCCACGCAAACGTTCGTCGGCGAAAATGGAAATGTCCGGTGACTTCATCGCCGCGGCAACCGCACCCGTCCGGGCCTTGAGTTTGGTTTCGTTCAATTGATCGTCGCCGCGTATCAATACAATGATCGGCTTGCCGTCGCCGAGGTAAACGAGTGTCTTGATCTGGCGATTCGCCAGAACGTTGTAAGGCGTCCTGGTCAAGGCCTCAATGGTGACCACGCCGGGCGTGGCAAATTTCTCGATGGCGGGGCCGACTTCCCGCGCCGCGGTTTTGGGAATGCCACTGGCGGCTTTTTCAATGTTCGCGGCATAACCGCAACCCTCGCAGAAAACGACTTCGTCCTCGCCCGTTTCCGCCGGCACCATGAATTCATGCGAAAATTTCCCGCCCATGATGCCGGTGTCCGCCTCCACGGCGAAGGTTTTCAGGCCGCAGCGCAAAAAAATCCTTTCGTACGCCTCATACATTTTTTGATAACTCGCGGTCGCGGCCTCATCGCTGACGTCAAAGCTATAGGCGTCCTTCATGATGAACTCCCGGGCGCGCATCAGGCCGAAGCGCGGACGGATTTCATCGCGGAATTTTACGCTGATCTGGTATAAATTCTTTGGCAACTGCCGGTAGGAATTGATTTCGCCGGCGGCCACGATGGTGACGACCTCCTCCGCCGTCGGACTCAAAAACCAGTCACGGTTCGCGCTGTCCTTGACCTTGAACAGCACGTCCCGCGCGGTTTGAGCGCGGCCGCTCTGCTCCCAGATTTCCTTCGGGTGCAGCGCGGGCATGAGCAATTCCAACGCACCCGCACGATCCATTTCTTCACGGACAATTTGTTCCACCTTGTGCAAGGCACGCAAGCCGAGCGGCAAAAAGGTATAAACGCCGCCGGCCAGCTTGCGGATTAACCCGGCACGCAGCAGCAGTTTGTGCGAAAGTATCTCCGCCTCGGCGGGAGGTTCACGCAGAGTCGGAATCAAGGTCTTAGTCCAAAGCATGTGAAAACATTAACGCAGAGACACCAGGACGCAGAGGAAAATATTTCATCGTTCTCCGCGCCTTTGCGTCCCTGCGTTTAAACTATTTCACTGCATTCACCAGTGGTGCCAGCCCCTGAATCCGCACTTCCAACCGGTCGCCGCTTTGAATCGGGCCGATGCCGCTGGGTGTGCCGGTCAGAATCACATCACCCGGCAGCAACGTCAGGTTCGTGGAGATGAAGCTGACCAGTTCGGCGGGTTTGAAGATGAGCTGGCTCGTGTTCGAGTTCTGGCGCAAATGGCCGTTCTGGAACAGTTGAATCGTCAGGTCGCCGGGGTCGAGTTTCGTGTCCACAAACGGCCCCAGCGGCGTGAAGGTGTCGAACGATTTGCAGCGCGTCCACTGGCTCTCGGCATTTTGAATCGTCCGGTCACTGATATCCTGCGCGGTGGTGTAGCCGAAAATGTAGCGCGCGGCCGCCGCGGCGGTGACGTTGCGGATTTTGCGCCCGATGATGATGGCCAGTTCAGCCTCGTAATCCGTGCGATGATGCGGAAAGGGAATTTCAATTTTCCCGCCATCCGGGAGAAGTGACGTGGTGGCCTTGATCCAGAACAACGGCGTGCGCGGCAGCGGCTTGCCGGTTTCGCGCGCATGTTCGATGTAATTCAGCCCGACGGCGATAATCTTCGAAGGCAGAACCGGCACCAGTGTTTTCACGCCCTTCCGGGCGGTCGGCTTGCGGTCGAAGGATGGCGAGCCAAATACCTCGCCGCGCTGGCGGAACAATTCGCCGTCCACCACTTTGGCGTAAAAAATCTCGTTGCCCTTCTGAAATCGGCCAATCGCAGCCATCGGGTTTTATGATTTACGATTTTTGATTTATGATTTGCCTTTTCGGGTCGAGCCGGCTTTTTCAATCGTAAATCGTAAATCATCAATCGTAAATGAGATTGTTGCCGTTTGCCCTGATTTCCACTATATTGAGGCGATGAACGGGCTGACGAGGCAGGAACAACTGGTTCTCTGTATCGTTCTGGGGTTGCTCCTGACCGGTCTGGCCGTCAAAACGTATCGGGCGGCTCATCCGGCGCCGGCAACCACTCAGCAGGCCCAACCTTAAAGATGCAAGAAATCAACTTCGATGAAGCGGTGGAATTGATTCTCAACCGCGACAAACGCTATTCGCGCGACGCTTACACCTT
>DATJYM010000167.1:0-4040 GCA_035499615.1 Candidatus Acidiferrales bacterium
CAATGGCTTCGCGCTCGGTGGTGGCTGCGAGACGGCCATGGCCTGCACGATTCGGATCGCCGTTGAGTCCGCGAAATTCGGCCAGCCCGAAGTGAAGTTGGGAGTGCTGCCAGGCGCCGGTGGAACGCAGCGGTTGCCGCGGCTCGTCGGAAAAGGCCGCGCCTTGCAGCTCATTCTTACGGGAGAAATGATTACCGCGCAGGAGGCTTATCGCGTCGGGCTGGTCAACGAAATTGTTCCGGCCGCCAATCTCATCAGCCGCGCCGAGGCAATCCTGAAACAGATTTTCGCCAACGCCCCAATCGCCATCAAGCATTCGCTTGAAGCGGTGAATAAGGGATTGGAAACCAGCCAGGACGAGGGCCTGGCTCTGGAGGCTTCATTCTTCGGCCTGTGCGCTGGAACAGAAGATAAAAAAGAGGGCACTTCCGCGTTTCTCGAGAAGCGCGCTCCAAAGTTTCAAGGACGTTAAAACCCAGACTCTGAGAAATCCTATGTTTTCTCCCACCCACTTCCGATTTACCAGCGCAGACGGGTCGAGCATCGCCTGTGTCCGCTGGGACGGCCAGGGCGCTTCGCGCGGCGTAGTCCAAATTGCCCACGGCATGGGCGAATACGTTGGCCGCTATGAGGCCCTTATCGAGGCTCTGGTGTCGGCCGGACTCACCGTCTATGGAAACGATCATCGGGGTCACGGCCTCACGGCATTGTCGCCCGCCCAGTTCGGGGATTTCGGCGAAGGAGGTTTCGACTCGCTGGTGGAAGATATGCTCTGTGTAAGCCGCATCGCGAGACATGAATGTCCCTTTCAACCATACCTGTTATTGGGCCACAGCATGGGTTCTTTCGCCGCGCAACAATTCGTGCTCGAACACAGCGATGAAATTGATGGCCTCATCCTGTCCGGTTCAGGCGCCCTGGACGGACTTTCACGGCTGGTGAATTCGGCACCGGCCGGGAGCAACGTCCTGAACGCCTCCTTTGAACCGGCTCGGACTCCGTTCGACTGGTTGAGCCGCGATAAAAGAGTTGTGGATAAATTCATGAATAGCCCATTGTGCTTTGCTGAACTTCAGCCTGCATCTTTCGCGTCGTTTCTCGCGGCTGCTCCCCGCCTTTCCGATCCGGACAATCTTTGCAGGATACGGAAAGACCTGCCCATCTATATTTTTTCGGGCAGTGAGGATCCGGTGGGGCAACAGCTCCAAGGCGTCCGTGTTCTGATTGATCGCTATCGGCGAGCCGGTCTCGAAGACATCTCTCACGATTTCTACCCAGGCGGACGACACGAAATGCTCAATGAGATCAACCGCGATGAAGTGCAGGCACGCCTGCTGAAGTGGATCTCTTTGCTGCTGGAGAAACTGAAGGAACGAGATGCAGGTGATTCCTCAGAGCACTTGCTCCAGCTTCAGACGGCATGACAACAACTGACAGCGAAACAAGAAAGAAAATAATATGACAAATGACAACATCTTTTCAGAATTGAAAGTAGTGGAAATGGCCAGCTTCATCGCCGGTCCGAGCGCGGCCGTGATTCTGTCTGACTTTGGCGCGGACGTCGTCAAAGTGGAGCCACCCGCCGGCGAACTCTGGAGAACGGGGCATAAGATCCCGCCGCAGCCGCAGTCGAAAGACGCCTATCCCTTCCAATTGGCCAACCGCAACAAGCGCGGCATCACGCTCGATCTTAAATCTCCGAGTGCTCAACCGGTGCTCGAGCGGCTGGTCAAGTGGGCCGACGTGCTCATCGTCAACACACCGCATCCCGCGCGCAAGCGATTGAAGCTCGAATATGACGACGTCGCGCAGTGGAATCCGCGCCTGATCTATGCGGATCTCACCGGCTTCGGCGAGAAAGGCCCCGACGCCGATCTTCCGGGATTCGATATCACGGCTTACTGGGCGCGAAGTGGTTTATTGTCCCTGACGCGCGACGCTGGCATGCCGCCGACTTGGCCGGTGGCCGGCAGCGGTGACAATGCAACCGCTGTAGGTCTGTATTCCGCGATTGTGACGGCGCTCTATCGTCGTGAGCGCACCGGCAAGGGATCCTATGTAACGACTTCGCTCCTCGCTTCAGGCATCTGGTCGGCGAGTGTTTTCATCCAAGCCGCGCTGTGCGAGGCGAATTTTTTCGGACTGCACGACCGGAAGCATCCTGCGAATGCGGCTTTGAATGTTTATCGTTCGTCGGATGACACCTGGTTCGTTCTTATCGTCACGCCTGACAAGTTGGTTGCCGTGGCGAAAGCAATTGGCCGTGAGGACCTCCTTACCGATCCGCGATTCTCCGATCCCGCCAAGCTGATGCAGAACATGCCGCAGCTCACCGCCATTTTCGACGAAGTGTTCGGCGCGCAGCCGATGACGCATTGGTATGAAATCTTCAATGGCGTTCACGTCACTTTCGGCGCTGTGCGCGGGCCGCAGGAAGTCATCAACGACCCACAATTGAAAGCCAACGACATTGTGGTTCCGCTCGGAGGAGCCGGCGGCAAGCTGACCTCGACGATCAGCAGTCCTATTCAGGTGCATGGCGTCACGAAAGTGCCGGCCCGGCGCGCCCCGGAAATTGGCGAACATAACGAAGAGGTACTCAAAGAACTGGGATTTGGCGCGACGGAGATTGACGGCTTGCACGAGAGCGGCGCGATTCCGCACGCAAAGCATTTGGCTGAGGCAGCTGTTGCCGGCTCTGCGCGATGAAGCAAGCAAAACAAACACATAAAAGCCAATGGAAAGGACATAGTATGACCAAACAATCTCAAACTGAAGAGTCAGTCTATAAGGTGGTAGAGGTGATCGGCACCAGCACGAAATCCTGGGAGGACGCTGGAAGGAATGCGGTGGAAACCGCTGCGTACACGTTGCGTGATTTGCGGATTGCCGAAGTTGTGAAAATGGACCTCAAGGTCGAGGACGGCAAAGTGAAGGCGTATCGCACGCGCGTGTTGCTCTCTTTCAAATATGGCAGTTGAACCCTCGACAAGGAGACTGCATTTCGTTTCGGTTCACCATTTCGACAAACGCCAATCATTTCAAACATGAAAGGTCGAACTCATCAGGCCGCAGTTTTCAGCCTTCAACGGGTTGTCTCCACACAACTGCCCACTCGTTGGGGTATGTTTCAGGCCTTGGGATTCGAACGCGAGGTTGTCAACGGAATTGGCCGAATCGAAACTGCCCTGGCGTTCGTTATGGGCGACCTTTCGGAGGGCGCTCCGCTGCTGCGGATTCATTCACAGTGCTTTACCGGCGAGATGATCGGGTCGCTTCGCTGTGACTGCAACGCGCAAGTGGAACTGGCCATGCAGGCCATTGCTGAAGAAGGACGCGGGCTGCTGATCTACGAGTATCAGGAGGGCCGTGGCATCGGGCTGATGGCCAAGTTGCGGGCTTACGCGCTCCAGGACGCCGGCTTGGATACGGTGGACGCAAATCATGCGCTGGGATTTCCGACTGATTGCCGGAATTTCAGCTTGCCGGTCGCGATCCTGCATGAAATGGGCATCAGGCAAGTCCGCCTGCTTACGAATAATCCCCACAAGTCTCGGGCGCTGTCCGATGCCGGTATCGAAGTTGTTTCTCAGATTCCGTGCGAAGCTGCGCCCACACGACATTCCCTCCCCTACCTGCGGACCAAAAAGGAAAAAATGGGACACAACCTGAATCTGGGACAGCAAATGGAAGCAGGCGATAATTCAAATGAGGAAGATTTTGAGTTTACGAGCATCGAGGACGCTCTTCGCGAGCTAAGAGCCGGACGCATGATCGTCGTGGTGGATGATGAAGATCGCGAAAACGAAGGCGACCTGACCATGGCGGCGGAAATGATCACGCCAGAGGCGGTCAATTTTATGGCAACGCACGGACGGGGACTGATCTGCCTGGCCATGACCGGCGAAAGGCTTGACGAATTGGAACTTGCCCCGATGGTGCGGGATAACACCGCGCTGGGCGGCACGGCGTTCACGGTCTCGATTGATGCGAGGGGCCCTGGCGTTACCACCGGCATTTCGGCCGACGATCGGGCGCAC
>DATJYM010000168.1:0-2764 GCA_035499615.1 Candidatus Acidiferrales bacterium
TCCCTTGTTGCACAGGCCAATGATGCCTTTGGTCAAGCCGGCGCCATTATCGGCCTGATAACTGGTCGGCACGATGATGGCGCAGCCCCAACCGTTGGATAAACAAAGTTGCTGCCAATTGGGTCCGCCGCCAAACGCGCCAAAGCCGCCAAAGCGATTCGTTCCACCGAACCGGGCCAAACTGTTTGTCCCACCAAAACGGTTCGTCCGGCCGAACCCGCCGAATCCGCCGAAATTTCCAAAACCAAATTCCAGCATCACCGGCACCGGGCCAGATGCGTTGGCGGGTGTGGTCAGCGTCAACTGGATATTGACGCTGATGAGCGGACACGAAGAATTGTCAACGTGGCCGATGAGTTGTTTGGTGGTGACGGGGACCGCGCCGTTGTTTGTCCGGCTTACGCCAGTCACTTCCCAGGTCACCTTCGGCACGTCTTTCGGAACCCGGCCGTAAACCTCGCGGTCAAAATCTTCGACGATTTCCGGGCGCCGTTGCTTCCACCACATTTCCGGCGTGGTGACTTTTTTTCCGTTTTTCAGCGTGAGCGGGTCGGGCAGATCGGGATAAGGATTGGCTTTGGCCTCGTCAGTGTTCTGATAATTGGCGGCCCGCTGGTTCATGCCCTCAGCGCCGGGCCGCAAGGTCTTAATGCCCAGTTGTTCCATCATATTCCGATGGTCTTGTTCGGCGCTCCAATTCATGGGAGGCGGCACATCCGCGGATGCGGATTGCGTTGTCGTTGTTTGTGCCTGGCTGAACCCTGCGAAGGTCCCGACGGTCAACGCCGTCAGTGAAACAGAAAACTCTTTAAGTCGCATAAATCGGATGTTTTTGTTGTGGTTCCTTTGACTACAAACGCGGCCACGTTTCGAGGTACTCAATTCCTGAACGAATCCAAGTTGATTGCTTCAGCCATGATTTTGTAGCCGGCCTCGTTCGGGTGCAAGTGGTCGCCGCTGTCCGCCGCCGGCGACAGGTGCGAGGGGTTCTGCGGGTCGCGCACCGAGGCATCAAAATCAATCACCGCGTCAAATTTGCCGCTGGTCCGAATCCAATCGTTCACCGTTGTGCGCGTGGTTTCATGGCCCGGGCGGTCATAGAACGACCCGCCGAAAGGTGTGATGGTGGCTCCATACACGCGGATGTTCCGGGCGTGGGCCTGTACGATCATTTTGCCGTATGCCGCGATCAATTCGTCCGCCACCGGAGAGTTGGTGCCGCGACTGCCGCCAATGTCATTGACGCCCTCCAGCACGATCAGCCAGCGCACGCCGCTTTGCGAAAGTACGTCACGGTCGAAACGGGACAGCGCCGTGGGGCCCAGGCCGCCGTGCAACACGCAATTGCCGCCAATGCCTTGATTCAACACCGCGATGTCCGCCAGGCCTTTGTCCGCCTGTAAACGTCGCGCCAGATTATCCGGCCAACGGTCGTTCTTGTCCGTGCCCGAACCCCGACCGTCCGTGATGGAATCGCCCAGCGCCACAACGGCCGCGCTGGCATCCTTCGCCACTACGTCAATACCTGTCAGAATGTACCAGTGCTCGGTTTTAGCCGCCTCGGACAGCTCGGACGCTGAAACCCAATCGCCGGCCTTCAAATAAGACGTGGTCCGGGAACCCGGGTGTCCCGTGACCGCCGCCGACGTGTCACCGAACTCAATGGCCACCGCCAAATCGGTCAATGGCGTCAGGACAAAATCAACAGGATCGGAGACAACGCTTTCGCCCGCCTGAATCGTCACGGATGGTTTGCCTTGAAATGTCAGCGCCCGGTCGGTGTTGGTTTTGATCGCGCTTCCGCCAGCCGCCAGAGCCAGGTGAACTGAGCTCATCGTGACTGGATTTGTGCCGAACACGTTGGAAAACCGCACGCGCAATTTTTCTCCGCCAATGGACACCTGCACGATCTGGCGGAGCGTATTGCTGGTTAAGCCCGGCGGGGGCGGCAGGTTTCGCGGTTCTGTCAATTGTGGTGATGTCCCCCACGTGCCCACCCAATGATCACCTTGATCCGTGCCAACAGCCAACGGTTGCGCGACACTCGCGTTCATCGCAACCGACACGATTGCCGCGAAAGCTAGAGCGGCAAAGCACCTGGAATGCATGCCGCTATCGTACGAACCGGTGATTGCTTTAACAACGACTCATTTGCAGGCCCATCAATGTTTACAGCATAAAAAGCCTCTTGGTAGGTGGAGAATTGTCCATCCAGATCATAGTTTTGTCCATTCCTCCAGTACTGGCGGCACCGGTGGCTGCAATATAAATTGTCATCCGCCATGAGATTTGTCGTTGTGACTTTCGTCACGCTTTGCACCGGTATGCTGTGCCTCCAGACTCGAGCGGAGCCGCCACCGAATCGCCCCGCCGTTTCATCCCAACGTCCGCAGGTCGCCCTGTACGCTTACGCTCCGCCCACCGGGCCAGACTTGGGGAAAGGAAGGAGCGTTGGTGAGGCAACGAATAGCATTGATGGTTCAGGCGCCTACGTTACCGGCCATTACCGGAATCTTTTTGTTGAGAACGGGCATTCACAAGGGGAGGTAAACCGCAAACTCAAGGTCGCCTTTAAACAATTATTTCACGGCAATCCGACCAACCAGGCGGTCTATTACTCCGCCGGCAAGAATTCGAATGGCCCGCTCGCCTATGTCACCGACATCAAGCACCACGACGTGCGCACCGAGGGTATGTCTTACGGAATGATAATCGCGGTACAAATGAACCGGCAGGCCGAGTTCAACGCGATTTGGAACTGGTC
>DATJYM010000169.1:0-6672 GCA_035499615.1 Candidatus Acidiferrales bacterium
AGGGATTTCATCCGAAGTTGGGAGCGCGTCCGATGCGCGACGCGGTGGAAAAGCTGGTCGGCGATGCGGTGTCGGAATGCCTGCTGCACGAGCGTCCGGCCAGCGGCACGCTGACGTTTGACGAAAAGCGCGACTGCCTGATTGTGCTGTGAATCAGGCCAGCGAAAGATACAGATGCGTTTCGCCAAAGTCTTTGTCCGGCAGAAAAGCCCCCAGTTTGCGTTTCGACAGTTGGCCGCAAGCTTTGCGGACGGCTTTCCGCTTGGCGGCAATTTTCGGCATCCTCACCAACAGACAGTCGGCGAATTGAGCGCCAGTTTTGCCGTTGTAGATGTCAGGCGCGATCACTCCGGTCGCGCCTGCTTCGTAAAGGGCGGTAACAAATTTCAAGGCATCATCCTGGCGCTTGAATCGTCCAAGCGAGCGCACGGCCTTGCCGCCCCTTTCAAGCCACTTCCGCGCCTCGGAACAACGCTTGTGCGCCAAAAGGAACCGGACGAAAACTTCATGGGCGTGTTTATCCGTGGCGATGGTTTGGGGCAAAGGCTTGACGGATTGGCCGTTCAGAATGGGCAGCGATTTATCTTTTGCGCGGGCCGCACGATATTCCCCGGCGGTCACGGAACGTCCGTGCAGATAAATGTTCTCGGACAGCAATGTGCCGTCGTGCAACCACAAGCGATAGCGTCCCGAAAAATCACCGCGCACGGTGGAGAATTCCAGTTGGAGTTTTCCGTTTTCGTGCCACGCACGCTGAATGCCCGTGCCGTGAATCAGGCGGTATTTGCCAAGCAATTTGCCGGATTCACTCCACTGGCGGCTGACGCCGTGCATCAAGCCGTTCTCGTAGGGTTCTTCGGTCTCCAACACGCCGTTCTTGTGCCAGACACGGACAACGCCATGCCTGCGACCATTGCGCAATGGCACCACTTCACGAAGTTGCCCATTACGGTAGAAAGTTTTATCAACGGACTTTTTCAATCTGCCGCTGGTCATTTTATTCAACAGCAATTCCCATTCAATACCGAATGACACTGAAAAGACAGACTGCAATTGAGATGACACACGATATTTACGTTCAGAATCCAGACTCCAGCGATGAAATCCTAGAAGCAAATTCCTCGGCGGCGGCGGGCGGGTCAAAGGAGGAACGGAAGCGGAAGCGTCTAAGCGAGCGACCCGTAGAATCCTTGACGCGACCGACGCCGCCACACAATCGAACGGGGCTTCATCGCGCTGTCCCGGTGGCAAGTCGGATGGCTCTCACAGCGAATGGCAATCAGCTCAAAACAACGACTCAGATTTTTATGAGGAAACCGAGAGATAAACAGAAAGTCGGTAAAATGGTTCAGCCCAAAGCCGCCGACTACGACAACGTGTTGGCGGGTGTGGTCGAATTGCTGGATGCAGCGCGACGCGCCTCCGCCCGCGTGGTCAATTCGCTGATGACGGCGACGTATTGGGAAATCGGGCGGCGGATTGTGGAGCACGAGCAAGCGGGCAAAGAACGCGCCGCCTATGGCGCGGAGCTTCTCCCGCGCCTCTCGGCAGATCTAACGGAACGGTTCGGACGCGGCTTCAGCGTGGACAACCTCGAACGCGCCCGGAAATTTTTCCTCACTTTTGTAGCTGCCAGGAAATCCGCAACGCCATTGCGGATTTCCGAGTCCAGCGGGCCTTCGCCAATTTCCGCAACGGCGTTGCGGAAATCTTGCAGCGCCGAAGTGGCCGAACAATTGCGCTTGATCGCGGAACGATTTCCCCTGCCGTGGTCGCATTACACGAGGCTGTTGCGGTTACGGTCGGCGTATGCCGTTGAGTTTTATCACACGGAAGCGGTGCGCGGCGGCTGGACGGTGAAGCAACTGGAACGGCAGATGAATTCGCAATTCTACGAGCGCATCGCCTTGTCGCGAAACAAGGCCGGAATGCTGGTCAAGGGGCAATGTCAGTTGCCCGAAGACAAAGTGACCGCCGACGATGAAATTCGTAGTCCCTTCCTCTTGGAATTTCTCGGCCTGAAGGATGAATACTCCGAGAGCGATTTGGAAGAGGCGCTCATTTTGCATTTGGAAAAGTTTTTGTTGGAGTTGGGTAACGACTTTACGTTTGTCGGGCGGCAACGGCGTTTGCGAATTGGCAACGAATGGTATCGCGTGGATTTGCTGCTATTTCACCGGCGTTTACGGTGTCTTGTCATCATTGACCTGAAAATCGGGCCGCTTGCCCACGCCGACATTGGGCAGATGAACCTTTATTGCAACTACGCCCGTGCCCATTGGACGCAGCCTGATGAACGTCCGCCAGTCGGGTTGATTCTCTGCACGGAACAGGATGAAGCGTTGGCGCGTTACGCCCTGGACGGACTGCGAAACCAGATGCTTGTGCGTGAATACATCACGGCGCTGCCGACGGAATCGGAGTTGGCTCGCGAAGTCAATCGCGCGCGTGTGGCTTTGGCGCGTCAGGCTGAAGCACGCCGGATGACAGGAAAGAGATAGCACTCGGCTTCGGTCTGTGGTCGGCGAGTGGGGAAAGTGGAGCGCGGGCGGAGAGGAACGTCTAGTGAAGCGCAGCCGCTGCGGAACGCCCGCCGCCGAGCCGCAGACGGAAGCCTGCCGTACTTGCGGTCACTTAAGTTGCCGCTCGTGACGAGGGCACGGATTTGAGCAGCGGAACTGGCGGGGTCGGAAGGGCAACAGGGCCGATTTCCAGCCTGTGAAGCGGAGCAAACCGTGCGTTGGTCAAGGCGGATCGGCGGAGCTTTCCTACGCGCAATTCGCCAGGAAGACCGGCCTCTCGCATCAAACGCTTTATCGCATTGAGCATGGCGAGCATCATCTGACTTTGGACAAATTGGAGACAGTCCTCGTGAAATTGAAAATTCACCTGAAGGATGTTTTCCCCGACGAGTGCTGAATTCCCGCTTGGTCAGGGATTATCTCGTGTTCAGAACCAAGCTTAACAATCTACGCGATTGGCGTTGATTTGAAGCGTAGATTCTTCCTTGGATAGTGACGCATTTTAGAAACGGAGAGAGTGTTCTTTTCATGGCGAGGTACTGTCATTCATGGAAAGGATAGGACAATAAAGCTGGAGGTTGACATTTGTTCGTCCGAGGTCGGCGATGGCATTCAGGCTGCCGAAAGGATATGTGAAATCCTGCCGTTTGCCGCCCAATTCTCCCATATAAAGCGGTGAGATTTGGGTAATCGTAAGTTTTATCACTTCATTTGGATTTACATTCGGTGCGGGCATAACTGCCCGGCCCTCTTTAATCCATTGGACGATTTGATCAGGACTTGCCACTTGAAATTCTTTCCATCGCTGGAGATTCCTCCACACCAGCTCCAATTCTTGTACTTTCGCACGACTGACAAAGCGGACATAAAATCCGCCAGCCACGCCGATGCCCGCGAAACTCACTCCTTCAATTTGTCTGATGAAAAAGACGCCGCGAGAATCAATCTCGTTCTTGCCGGTGGTTGTTTTCGTTTTTGTATGATACGTTGGGCCTCGAGTTCCGGTTTCTCTGAAAGTCAGCGGTTCCCCGTTTTTCGATTCTTTGACGAGTTCAGAACGAGGAATCCCAATCTCGTCCAAAAGTTTCAGGGCCAACTTCTTCGCCTTTGCATCACTCGGAACGCCTTGGATCTTATCTCTGACATCGAAGGCTCGATTATCTTTGTAAATAATCCAGCCGAGTGCTGGTGAGATTCCTAAAGAACGATTTTCGTCCTTTGTGACAAATGCCAAGGCGTTTTTGTCTATCGCGCCTTCTTCGGCAGTTAATTTTCTTTGATCATTCGTGGTAAAAGAACCCAAGGCCATGAGGTTTGAAATGGCATTGGGCGAAAAATTCTGCGGAATAGTTCTATAGACCCACAGTTCCATTGGCTGCTGGTTCGTTGGAACGCCCCAAGTAATTTCAGCATTTACCGGCACAAATGGAACGCCAGCGCGTTCAAGCGATAGCGCTCCATCACCATAAACGCTTGCAACGCCAAAAATCAGCAAGCCAATTAAAACTTGTTTCACGGGTAAACCTGTCTTGTCGTGGATGTGATATTGCCACTCGTTCCTCCAGCATAATTCTTTAGCGTGTCGCTGAAACAATTATCTGAACCCGCAACCCGGAATATAACGGTGTTCGATATATTCGTTGCGTATTGATAAGAATTATGCGCACCGTCATACCAAGCTTGTTCGACCGTTTCTGGTGACGCGAAGAAACTTCCAAGCATTTTTGCCGCCCACAGTTCACCGATATTGTCACTCATGTAACTGATGGTAGTTGTGCCACAAAGCAAATGAAGGTTGCTCGGAATCGGGAGAACACCGTTGCCTAACATGCTGTTGTAATTTTGATCTCGCAAGCTATTACAAGCGAGTACCGCCACCCAGCGCAAACTGCCACCGAATCCGAATTCGGACATCCGAATCCAAGGGGCACTAGCATCGGCTGAATTATCACTTGCAAAGTATGTTTCGTAAGATTGGCTGGCGTCCGAATTGTAATCTAAAGATGTTCCATAGCTTCCATGATCCAGAAAAAGACCAAGGTTGACCCTACCGAACATCTCATTTCCGCCCAGGCTGGTGGCTCTCAAATCATTTATGCGAAACACACTGCCTGAGAAATTGAATCCCACTTGCCACCCTTTGCTTGCAAGTTTGGTCGCAAAATTGTTGGCCGTGTTAGGACATTCAGGAATGGGATCAAAACGCACGTTGGCCGTGCTTCCCTCAATGGACACCTTGTTTAGTGGATAGGGCATGCCGCTATTGGGAACGGCATAGCTCTTTGTCGTGGGGAAATTATAGTAGGCAACGCCAAAAATTCCTGCCGAGCCTTTGACTGGCGCGGTTGGTGGTCTCGTTGGTGCAAGCGTATTTTGAGGCGATGGGCCGGAGTAAGAACTGACCTCATCCATCGGACTGATGGATTCAGCAGTGAACGATGGAACGCTGTCTGATTCAACTAATGACAATGGCGCTTCAAAAATAAGCAAATCATTGGTATCGAAACCGGGAGGATAAATGGCGAGCGGCGCAACGCCTCCTGAACCATCTAGGGGTATTGCCCATAATGCCGTGGAATCCAGATTCACAGCCGACGGAGAAGCAAATGAAGAGAGCGAAGGGGCCGGAGGACTACCGCCACTTCCATCGCTACCGGAATCGTCGTCGGCAATTTGACCGGAGAGCCCATTGGTTTGCGCCGAGATTGCATAGTAATAATTACCATCCGGTATGCTGGCGCCTCCGTCGCCCGTGCCGTCCCAGTTGAACTGTAAGGAGGTTCCACTGCCCGAAATGGTGCGAACGGCATTGCTGGAATCGTTGATGATTTGGAGCGTCCAATTGCAATTTGCAGCAAATACCGCTGAGACTTGTTGTGTTTGCCCCAAAGACGGTTGAAAGAACTGCTGGCTGAACGCAACTCGCGAAACGAGGTTGCTAAAGGTCACAGGCACATAAGGCGATGCGGCGTACGCGACGTTGACTGGAAAGGAGCCGGATGGCCCAGCCAATTGGGACTCGCCTTTTACCGTTGCAAACAGGATATGGAAACCGTTTGGCCATTCACAGGTGTTGATGACGAAATTGGTTCCATCATCGCTGTCGTACACTTGTTGGCCGTCAACGTAGAGGTAAGAATTACGGATTGGCAACGTGCTGCTCGCCGTAACAACCGTTACGGTTGTCTGGCCGAACAAAGACATTCCGTTCGTCGGAAAGATAACGGCGACTGTAGGAGGAGTGACGGTATTGGTGCCGAGATAAACTGCTCGATAAAATCGTGTTGGGTCATACTTTGGATGATTAACTGGCGGAGTCTGCAAATAATTCCCCGTGTCAAGCCAGAGCGTGTTGGTTCCTTGGGAAGGATAACTATTCACCAGGACACTCCATTGCCCATTGGTCAGCGTTGGCTCGTATTGGATTTGGTAAAGTGCGTTTGAAACACTTGCCCAATGCAATTGAATTGCGCCTTCTGGCGTGGCATTGGCGCTGGTAAATTGCAGATTGATTTGCGCTTCAACTTTTGAGCTTAGGCAGCAGGCGAGACCGCAACCCGCTACCAATCTTCCGATGATCTTCATGGTAGCTTTCATATTTTCCCGTTCGTTTTATTCCTAATCTGGCTTTGTTTTGCCCCGTTCGACTGTCTTATCAAATTGGATGTGTCAAACACGTTTCATTCAAGTGAAAAATGTGGGGAGTGCCGTGCCATATTTTGTCCGCTCCGAACCAAAACATGCTTTGATTTGACGTGGAACCTGTTTAATGAAACATCGCAACTGAACATCTGCTAGAATCAATGTGGCCTTGATTTGGCCAAAATCATTGCTCGCGATCAAAAGCGGGCCTCCAAATAATCTCCGCCCCCGGCGAAGCCTTGAAGCAAAGATTTGTTAGTAGCTCATGTAGCCCAATGCGCGTAGCGATGTGTGGTTGCCATTGCCAATGACCACATGGTCCACCAGATCAATTTTCAGCAATTGCCCGGCTCGCAGAAGATCACGAGTCACCTTGATGTCTGCTTCTGACGGCGTTGATTCGCCGCTCGGATGATTGTGCATAACAACAATGGCGTGTGCGCTTGCCATGATTGCCAGCCTGAACACCTCTCTCGGATGAACCAGAATCGTATCCATCGTTCCGACC
>DATJYM010000170.1:0-4069 GCA_035499615.1 Candidatus Acidiferrales bacterium
GCCCTCGCCGCCCGGGGCAGGTTCGACGAGGCTATCCAGAGTTATCGCCAATCCATCCAAATCAACCCCGGGCGCGCGGGGACATACCTGAATCTTGGCCTGACACTCGGCCAAATGGGCCGCACCCGCGAAGCGATTGCCCAATACCGGAAGGCGCTGGAATTAGATCCGGATTTGCCCACAGCCCTGAACAACCTGGCGTGGATCCTGGCCACCAGTTCAGACGAACAGCTTCGCAACGGGGCCGAAGCGGTCCGGCTGGCCGAACGTGCGTGTGAATTAACGCATTATGCGCAGCCGTGGTTTGTGGGGACGCTGGCCGCCGCCTATGCCGAGGCTGGCCGTTTTCCGGAAGCGGCGACTACCGCGGAAAAGGCGGAGCAACTCGCCATCAACACCGGGCAGCCGGCGGTGGCGGCGAAAACCGGTCAATTGCTCGAGCTCTACCGGGCCGGCAAACCTTATCATGAACCTGCGCCAACGACTCAATGAGTTTCGTTGAACAGCGCGGAGTTCCTGCCGCGATGCGGGCGACGTGCTGCCTGTGCGTGGGGCGGCCTCTGGCGAAAGATCGGCTCACTCGAGGACCACGCGATAATAACGTTGCGTAAAAGCAGCAACGTCATCGTAATCGGTCGCGGTCATGATGCCGCTCGTGGCCACTGTAGGTTTGGTCACGAACAGCCAGTTCGTGCTGGTCAAATCATCCGAGTATAGCACTTGATAGGTTTGTCCTGCCACTGCGCTCCAGGTGAGGACGATCGTGTCGTTGGTGAGCGTTATCGCTTCGATTACCGGAGGCAACGGAACACTCAGCCGGAAAATCGTTCCCAGACCGTTCGCACCGCCCAGGGATGTGGTGCCGTAGAAGTTACCATCGGGGCCTTGTACCAAACCACTTTGTGGATTGGCGCCGGGCGAAGGACCACCGGTTCCCGTGAATGAAACCAAACGGGTCAAATTGCCGTTGGTGGTGATTTCAAATATGGTGCCGAATTGATTGTCTCCTCCGATGTAAGTTGTCCCGTAGAGGTTGCCGTCGCTGGCTTGCACCAAAGCGCCGTCAGGATAAGCGCCCGCACTGCTGCTCATGAAAGAATACAAAGATTTGAACTGCCCCGCGGGAGTAATTGAAAACACAGTGCCCAATTGGTTCGTCCCGCCGTTTTCGGTGGTGCCGTAGAAATTGCCATCGTTACCCCTCACCAGCGCGGCTACCGGAAATCCGCCGTCATCGCCACTGGAGAATTTATACAGGTTGGTGAAAGTCCCATCGGGATTAAAGCGGTAGATTGTGCCAAAGCCGTAGGGCAGCAGGCTGAGGGTTCCGCCCCACTCCGTGGTGCCATAGAAATTGCCGTCGGGGTCCGGCACCATAGCAGCTGAATTGGCCCCGTTCGTTGCGTCAAACACCACCGGGGTCAGGAGCGTACCGTTCGTCGTAATTTGGAAAACCACCCCATAACCTGTGCCGCCAAACGTGGTTTTGGGATAAGGTCCGCCATATCTGGTTGCACCATACAAACTGCCATTCGGGCCCGTGACCAGGGCCGTATCCGGATGGGCGCCGTTGGTGCCCCCCAGCAACCCGAGCACCGTATAGGTACCGTTGGTGGAGAATTGAAACACCGTTCCCGAATTGCTCACGCCGCCGTTGTAGGTTGTGCCATACAAGTTGCCGTCGCTGCCAAAGATTAATGCGCCCAAAGGATTGGCGCCATTGTTTCCCTCGCCGAAGCTGTAAAGATTGGTGAAAACGCTGCCATCAGCTGAAACTTCAAAGATGGTGCCGTTGCTGTTCGCGCCGCCGCCGTTCAGCGCCGTACCGTATAAATTACCATCTTCCCCCGGCACCAATGCTGCCGACGGATTGGCGCCCGGGTAAGGGCCGTTGGTGCCCGTGAACGAAACTAACGTGGTAAATATGACCTCACTCGAGGCGGACGGCACCGTCAGATACATCGTAATGACCGTTATCAGCAGCGGAATAACTTTGAAGGATTTCATTCCGGTACAACAATAATGTGTCACAATGCCACGGTGGATCAGACACGGGGTTTCAGCAAGAGGATTCTGGCAAAACGGGCGCTCCGGATTCCGTTGCCGATTGTTGTTGCTATTCCGGTGGAATCGGCGATATTACGCGCGTCTGTTAGATAGCGTATCGCTTCCACGGCATGGTGAATCTTCAGGTGAACTTGGTTCAGTGATGATTTGAAATCCGATTAACGGGAACAGTCTGGCTAGAGCAACGGTTAATCTCACAGTTAAAACATCACATGAACAATAAATTGTTTGTTGGAAACTTATCCTTCGAAACCACGGAAAACGAACTGCAAGATGCGTTTGCGGCGCATGGCACGGTTGTGGAGGCAAACCTGATGATGGACCGCGTCAGCGGCCGCCCGCGCGGGTTCGGCTTTGTCACCATGAGCACGCCGGAGGAGGCGCAAAAGGCCATTGAGGCGCTGAATGGCGCGCAATTGGGCGGACGGGCCCTCACGGTCAACGTCGCCCGCCCGCGCGAAGAGCGCCCGGCCGGTGGTGGCCGCCGCGAATACAGTGGCAGCCGTAATCGCTACTGATCGCCATTGGTATTTCCAGACGGGACTCGGATAAAACCGGGTCCCGTTTTTCATTTTCTGTGTTATGCTTGGGCCATGAAAACGAGAGTACTGGGAAATTCGGACCTGGCCATCACCCCCATCGGCTTCGGCGCCTGGGCCGTCGGCGGCGAGTGGGAATTCGGCTGGGGCGCGCAGGATGACACGCAATCCATCGCCGCGATACACCGTGCGCTCGAATTGGGCATAAACTGGATTGACACAGCGGCAATTTACGGTCTGGGCCATTCAGAGGAGGTTGTCGCCCGCGCTTTGCGCGAATGGCAAGGCGCACGCCCCTTCGTTTTTACCAAGTGCGGCATGCTTTGGAATGCCAAAGGCGAAATCAGTTACTCCCTGCATGCCGCTTCCGTACGGCGCGAATGCGAAGCCAGCCTGTGCCGGCTCAAGGTGGACGTGATAGACCTCTACCAGATTCATTGGACAGCGGATGATCTGAATGAGACGATCGAGGGCTGGACCACGCTCGCCGGCCTGCAAAAGGAAGGCAAGGTACGCTGGATAGGCGTGTCGAATGCCAGCGTTGAGGAAATGCAAAAGCTGCAAACCATCGCGCGTATCACGTCGCTGCAACCGCCCTATTCCCTCATCCGGCGTGACGTGGAATCATCGCAACTCCCGTGGTGCCAGCTCGAAAAGGTCGGGGTGATCGTTTATTCGCCAATGGCTTCCGGCCTGCTCACCGGCGCGATGACGCGCGAACGCATCGCCGCGTTGCCCGAAAATGATTGGCGCACCAGGAATGACCAGTTCAAGGAACCGAAATTGTCAAAGAATCTCAAGGCAGTAGAACGACTACGGGCCATCGGCACCCGGCACGGGCGTTCGCCGGGTGAAACGGCCATCGCGTGGACGTTGCGGCATCCAGCAGTGACGGGGGCGATTGTCGGTGCGCGCAATGCTAAGCAGGTGGACGGCATCATCGGCGCGATGGAGTTCCGCCTTACACCGCAGGAAATCGCGGAAGTGGAAGGCAAATAAACGTGCTTTCGCCCGTCGAGAAACGGGCAGCTATTGGCAAGATTACTCGTCCGGTGCAATCAGGTCCGGCTGCGGAAGCGCAATTATCCGGCATCCGGCTTTACATTTTCCAGTTCGAGCTTGAGCGCGCGCAGCGACAGATTGATGTCGTAGAGGAACGCAACGAGCGACGCAAAGAGCGCCGCCATGCACGCGATAAAGATGAGGCAGACCAACAAACCCTGTTCCAGGCGCAATAGCGCCGTTACAAACAGCGTGATGATGAGCGCTGTTGCCAGCAAGGCGCTGAGTGCGGCCAGCGTGATGCCCAAACGAATCATTCGCGCGCGCCGGTAAATGATGGTCACCTGCGCCTGGACCTGTTGCCGGTCCGGCTCGGTGCGTTTCGGCAGTTCACTCTTCAATTGCCGGGCACGATCAATGGCGCGGCCGAGACGATTGGTCATCGTGAGCAGCAACAGACC
>DATJYM010000171.1:0-3793 GCA_035499615.1 Candidatus Acidiferrales bacterium
CATTCCCGGCGCGTGCGATGCCCATCACGAACTGATCGCCTCTCCGGCCTTTCAACGGGCCGAGGACATGGCGTGGCTGCATTACAACCGCGTGCTGGCCTCGCAACTGGCCGCGCCGCAGAATCCGCAGGGACCTCCAAGAAACTCGCAGCAGGAAGCGATGGTCAATGGCTATAAACTGCTCGGCGTTCAGGAATTTCTGGCTGAATTCCGTGGGCTGGCGGAGAGGCCCATTGAAGTTTTGCCGCCGGGCAAGGCCCGCACTTTGAACCACGCGAACTGAGATGCCTGCCACCATTGAAGCACCACCCGCGCCGCCAACGCCGGCAACCGCGCCACCGCCGCCTGCTCCCGCTCCGACGCCGGTAAATCTAGCCGAACCCTCCGCCACGCCACCCTCGCCGGCCCGTCCGGGAAGCGCGCGCGAACGGATGCACCGCGAAGTGGCCGCGAAACGCAATCTGGAGGAGCCGCCCGCGCGCGCGCCGGAGAAAGCAGCCGAAACTCCTCCCAAGAAACCAGAGGGCGAAAAACCTCGGGAACAACCCGCCGACGAAAAACCGCAGCCGACCGAGGACGCGCCGCCGGACCAAAAGAACAAGAATCCGTGGAAACTTTTGCGAGCCGAGAAGGAGCGCGCCGCCGCTTTGGAACGTCAGGTTGAGGAGGCGAAATCGTCCAGTCTTGCGGAGACCGAGAAGGCGAAGTACGAGGAACGAATTCAAAAGGCGGAGACCAAGCTCAAGGAATACGAGGACGAAATCCGTTTCAAATCGTACGAAAAGTCCGACGAGTTCAAGACCAAATACGAGGAGCCGTACGAAAAGGCGTGGTCGAAGCACATGCACGACCTGCGTGGCGTGACGGTCCTGGATGACGGCGGCAATTCGCGTCCGATGACGGCCACCGATATTCTCGATCTGGTCAATCTGGAACTGCCGGATGCCCGAAAGCTGGCCACGGAAAAATGGGGTGACTTCGCCCAGGACGCGATGCTCGCGCGCAAGGAAATCCGGGATTTGTTCGAGAGCAAAAACAACGCCCTGGCTGAGGCCCGAAAGACAGGTTCCGAGCGCGAGAAGCAGTTGCAGGAGCGCGGCAAGAAATGGATGGACGACACGAAGAAACACGTCAGCCAGACGTGGGAATCAGCCAATAAAGCCGTGCTGTCCAATGCCGACATCGGTGAGTTTTTCAAACCGGTAGAAGGCGATGACACGGTGAACCAGCTTTTGGGGAAGGGTTTCGCGCTGGTGGACAAGGCTTTCTCGGAGAATCCGATGGACCCGAAACTCACGCCCGAACAACGAACGGAGGTAGTCCGGCGTCATGCGGCTGTGCGCAATCGGGCGGCGGCGTTTGGGAGGATGAAACACGAAATTCGGAAGCTACGGGAGGAGGTTGCGGCTCTCAAGAAGTCCAACGGCCAATTCAAGGCGTCCGAGCCTTCACGCGCCGGGGGCACTTCCACGACGGCTGTCCCGGCGGCGACGAAAGCCCGCGACCGGATGTATCAGGCGCAAGAGAAGTGGATAAAGTGAGCCTTGATAAAGAAAGTTGTTGACAATTTCAAAGTCCTGAGCGATTTGTTCCTCACAGTCGCTTGACAGTGCCGTCTGCGGCCCGGCAAACAGGTTCTCTTTCACCTGACCAAACGGAAGCTGCCCTCGGCGGGCCTTAGAATTCTTTTCAGCCGAAAAATCAAACGGTGTTTCGCCCAAAACGGGCAACTCGCATGTAATGCGGGAAACAATGTGAAAGATTTTTCGATTTATGTCCTGTCCTTCTGGCACGCTTTTAGCCTGTGATTATCCCCAGTTCATGGTGGATCAGACGCCGTATTTCTCCCAGGTCATCATGGAGGACATACGGCCCACCGACGGCTGGATTTTGCACATTCCCATCGAATCCTCGCCGCCCGGAACGCCCGTTGAAATCACGCAGGACCGGTTCCGCGCCGTGTTTCCGAACACCACGAAACAGTGGACGCGCGTTCAGGCCAACGGTCCGGGGTGCACCACCGCTTGTGATTTGACGGGGCATCAACTCGGCTGGGGCGCTGACCGCCTGACGTTTTACGCCGAGCAACAGACTTGGGAGACGCCGTTGCTGTGCCAGATGCAGGACATGCACATCACGCACGCCCGGCAGCACGTTGACCAGATCATCAACGACATTCTGCGGCCCGGCACCGTGGCGATTCAGAGCAATTTTGCCCGGAAACGGGTGTTGCAATGGGCCAAGCGCCACAACATCGCCAACAACACCCTGCAACAGTTCACCTTCCAGTGGTCCCTCGGCGGTCCGAACCTGGATGAGGAACAGTACTTCGATTGTTCCGTCAACCCGAACAACGTGTTCATGCTGGTGCCGCAGATGCTGCAAAACCGGTTCTCGCCGCTCATGCGCGTGGGTTACGCCGGGATGAATCCGTTCAAGGAAACCGCTCCCTACATCGAGTTGGTCTCCGACATGGACACCACGCACAACCTCGACCACTTGGGCGGCAGCCAGGGTGTCGGCGGTGTGCCTTCCATCGCGGGCAACTGGCGGTTTGAACAATGGGGTGCGGCCAACGAGTACTGGCGCTACGGTTTCAGCGGCCAAGTTGGAAACTTCATGGTGCGGGTGGACGAGATGGGCCTTCGGTTCAATTTCGTCACCGATTTGGGCCCGTCGGCCAACGGTGGCAACGGCAACCGTTACCGGTATCAGGTCGTGTTGCCCTACAAGAACGGCATCACGACGGGCGCGGGCGGATCGGCGGGCATCGGCGACGATGCCAACCCCGACTTTGACCGGGCGCACTTCCGCATCAGCTTCATTTACCACAAGCTCGGCATGGTTCTGCGCGTCCCCACCAACGACACGCTCAATGGCGAGACCAAGTTCGGTCACACGGACTTCGCTGGCCGCTGGAAATGGCTGAATCACGACTTCGGGGCCGACGCCAACGGGGTGCCCATCTCGAACAAGTGGGAGAACAAAGGCCAGTTCGGGGCGTGGTTCCAATATTACGCCGAGCCGCGGCACGTCGAGTTCATGGAAGCCTTCTTCCATCAGGGCGAACAGTATTGCATCCCGCAAGTGCTGCCCTGCTCTTCCGACCCCGGCTATCCGGTGCAGACTTACAGCAGCACGCTGCCGACCTGCGTGTCGGGCACGCTGCAATCCGGTCTCTACACCCTGGCTCCGTATGGGCCTCCCGGCGCGGGCGTGCCGACCGGCGCCCAGGACGGGAATCCGCCGACGCCGCAGCAGCCGTTGCCGGCCATCCCGGACATCTGATTGGGTTTGTGGGTGCCCCGTGGGGCGTATGCTCCACGGGGTTGTTCTCGATTGGAAAACCGGTAACTTACAACGATTATGGCCGAACAACCAGACAACATGGGCGGCGAGGATTTGTACGATTCCGCGCCCACGGGGGCGAAAGGCAGCGACAAACCCAACGGCGACGAGGACGAAAAATCGGACTCGGAGGAAGCCATTTTGCCCAAGAGCATCCTGGCCGGAAAAGAGTTCAAGGTAGGGGACGAAGTCGTTCTGAAAATCACCGGCATCCACGATGACCAAATCTCGGTCAAGTATGCGCCCGTCAAAGCGGATGATGAGGGCGAAGGCGAGGAGGGTGGCGGGGAAATGACGCCTGACGAAGCTGACATGCCGGCTGGCATGGGGTCCGGCGACGCCAATTATGATTGAGGACGAATGGCCTTTGTTGATCCCAACGCCCTGCTTGCGAATGCCAGCACGCCCGGCGTGCCTTGCCTCGACAAATGCCTGCCGCCGGGCA
>DATJYM010000172.1:0-11723 GCA_035499615.1 Candidatus Acidiferrales bacterium
CCCCGATACCGGCACCAATAATGACGGAGCCAATCCGGTGGCCGGATTGATTTTATCGGACAATATCCTTTATGGAACGACGGAGTATGGCGGTATCTACGGTTACGGCACGGTTTTCGCCGTTTACACCGATGGCTCAAGTTTTACGAACCTGTATAGCTTCACAGCATGTGACCCCGATACCGGCACCAATAATGACGGAGCCAATCCGGTGGCCGGATTGATTTTATCGGGCGATGTCCTTTATGGAACGACAGAGTATGGCGGTAATTACGGTTACGGCACGGTATTCACCATCAATACCAATGGCTGTGGCTTCGCGGTACTCAGGAATTTCACAGGTAGCGATGGAGCCCACCCGGCAGCGGGCTTGGTGTTGTCTGGTGCGAAATTGTACGGAACAACTTGTGATGGCGGGTATTTCGATCACGGCACCGTGTTCGCGATCAATACCGACGGCAGCGGTTTTACCATGACTGTATCCTTCAGAGGTCATGATGGAGGTTATCCAACTGGAAATTTGTTGTTGTCCGGGACAAACCTGTTTGGGACGACCTCAGGAGGTGGTGGTTATGATTACGGCACAGTTTTCCGCATCAACACGGATGGTAGCGGCTACGAGGCGCTCAAGGATTTCAACGGCAGCGATGGCGAGTGGCCGAATGGGGGCTTGGTGTTGTCGGGCGCAACGCTCTACGGGACAACCTCTGGGGGCGGCACGAATGGCAATGGCACGGTATTTGCCATCAACGCCCGTGGGAATGGTTATATCGTGCTGCACAATTTTGGAGTGACCCCCGATGATGCAGCCGGTCCGTCTGGAGGTGTGGTCTTGTCCGGGGACACGCTCTATGGAACGACGGGCTCCGGCGGTGGTTTCGGCAAAGGCACGGTCTTCAAGATCAACACCGATGGCAGCGGTTACGCTGTACTAAAGGAGTTCGATGGCAGTGACGGGTGGGGGCCACAAGGTACATTGGTATTGTCCGGCACAACGCTGTTCGGTGCAACGTCGAGCTCCGGCATTTCCGACACTATCTTCAAAATCAACACCGATGGCAGCGGTTTCGCCGTACTAAAGGAGTTCGATGGTAGTGACGGGTGGTATCCAAACGGCGGATTGGTGCTGTCAGGTACCACACTTTATGGCACCACGGCAGGCGAAGATTTCGCCAGCGGCAAATACGTCGGCGCAACAGTTTTCAGCATCGATATAGACGGTAGCGGTTACACGCTGCTCCACAAGTTTTTCGGAGCTCCACTTGATGGTGCTTCGCCATTGGGCGGGCTAGCACTATCGGGCAATTCACTTTATGGCACCACAGTCGTGGGTGGCTGTTACGGTTATGACCCTTCCGATTTCGGGGCCGGCACGGTCTTCCGGGTCAACACAGATGGAAGTGGCTATTACCTGCTGAAGCAATTCACAGGCGATGACGGGTGTTGGCCGTTTGCGGGTCTGCTACTGGACGGGACGATGTTGTATGGGACGACCTATAATGGCGGTACCACCAATTGCGGCGTGGTATTCAAGTTGTCGCTGCTACCGTCCGTCTCAACTCCACCCCCGAGTCAAACAGTCGAGTTGGAATCCAGCACCCTTTTGGGAGTTAACGCCGGCGATGACCCAACGTTGACTTATCTATGGTTCTGCAACGGTACGAATCTCATCAGTTGTGGCGCTGATAATTGTTTGCTGATCACCAACGCTGATTTCTCGCTGTCGGGAACTTTCACTGTCGTCGTCACCAATGCCTTCGGCGCGGTGACCAGCGCACCGGCCATGCTCAATGTAATTCCAGCGGTTGAGCGCAGGCCGGTACCCGGTGTCAAGGTGATGGGTGAAATCGGAAGTTCGTTGAACGTGGAATACACCGAGTCCCTCAGTCCCGCTCCAAATTGGCTGACGTTGGACATCGTAAACCTCACCAACCCGCCGCAGTACTGCGTGGATGCCTCAACAACACTCCTGTCGCAGCGGTTTTATCGCGCATGGCAGATGGGAACACCGAGTATCGTCCCGTCGCTGAGCCTGACCTTTGTCCCGGCCATCACGTTGACCGGGAACATCGGCGACTCGATGCGCCTGGATTGCATCAATCAGTTCGGCCCGACGGATGCCTGGATGACGCTGGATACGGTCACTTTGACCAACACGTCTCAGCTTTATTTTGACACGTCTACCGTCGGCCAGCCGGCACGGCTGTACCGGATTGTGCCGGTTCCTTGAAGCCGATTGCGGGTTGTGGTTGCCGCCTGGCAAGAATTGTAGGAGTCGAGGTAACGAGACTCTGACGTGTTTTCTGCTGTAGTCAGAGACTTCTTACGTGGTCTCCTGCAAATTCATCTCTGCGTCTTTGCGTCTCTGCGGTTAAATTAATTCGCAAATTTTTCGCCCGACCATTTCCGGCGACTCGTCCGGCTGCAATTCAATCCATTCCGGCTCAAGCTGACGGCGGAACCAGGTCAACTGTCGCTTGGCAAACTGGCGCGTCTTGGTTTTCACCAGTTCAATGGTTTCGGCGAGCAAGCGCTCACCGCGCAGATGTTCCACCACCTGCCGGTAACCAATGGCCTGCATCGCGGTTTTGTTTTCTTCAAGGCCATGCTTGAGCAGTTCCCGAGTTTCCTCAACCAAACCGCTCGCGAACATCGTATCCACGCGGACGTCAATCCGCCGGCGCAAATCGTCCGGTTGGCGTGTGAATGCGAAAAAGTTCGAGATGGAAGGGACGGCGCGTCCACCCTCCGCAGAACTGCTACGGAAGACGGGCTGCGACGTCCGGTCATCGCGGCGCGATGACCCTACCTTTGGCTCGCCAGCAGTCTCGCCCCACCTGGCGCGTTGCTGGGAAAATTTTTTGCCCGTCAAGCGAATCACTTCCACCGCGCGAATGACACGGCGCGGATTTTGTTTATCAATCTTTTCATACGCCGCCGAATCACGCTCGTGCAATTCACGCAGTAACGCTTCAAACGGCATGGCCTCCAGCCGGGCGCGGAGTTCGGGATCGGCGGATGGCGCTTCGCCGAGCCCACTCAGGAAGGCTTTGAAGTAAAGCCCCGTGCCGCCGCAAAGAATCGGCACACGACCGCGTGATTGAATTTGTTCCACCGCCTTTTGCGCCAGCCGGATGTATTGTGCGACATCGAAGGATTCGGCCAGGTCGCAGATATCAATCAGGTGATGGGCCACACGCGCGCGGTCGGCGGATGATGGTTTGGCCGTGCCAATGTCGAGTCCACGATACACCTGCATCGAGTCCACGGCGACAATTTCACCGCCAAGCCGTTCGGCAAGCTGGAGCGCGATTTCGGATTTGCCGACGGCGGTCTGGCCGGCGATCAAGATTGGGAGATGGGAGATGGGAGATGGGAGATCGGGCTTGACCATGATCAATTCTCCATCCACTAGCCTCGCTTTGGCTCAACGCGGTGCGACAGGATGGCGCCCAGAGCGAGGCCGACGATGAAAATGGGAATGCTGACCAGCATCCCCGGCGTGAGGCCGTAATGGATGTGGTCGGGCGGATAATCGCCGCGGAAATATTCCATGACGGTGCGGGTGATGGCGTAGCCGACGAGGTAGGTGGCAAAGACCTGGCCATCGAATTTTTTGCGTCGGAAGAGCCAGGCCAGCAGAAGGTAAAGCAGGAAATTATTCACCGCGTCATAAATTTCCGTTGGATGCACCGGCACACCGGCGTATTGGTGGCCGGCGGGAAAACGGACACCCCACGGCAAATCGGTGGGCCGGCCATAACAGCAGCCGTTGAGAAAGCATCCAACGCGGCCAAAAACATTGCCCAGTGCGCAACTTGGAGCAAGGACGTCGGCAACCTTCCATAAGGGCAATCGTTTCCAACGGATGAAGATAAATCCGGCGAGCGTCGCCCCAATCAAACCGCCGTAATAAACGAGGCCGCCGTGTTGAATCATGAAAATCTCCGAGAGCGGCTGGTCGGCGAATTCGTCCTTCCAATAGGTCGTCACATAAACAATGCGCGCCCCGAGAATGGCGCCGACCATCAGCCAGAGCACAATGTCGGCGATGCGCTCGGCGGGGATGTTGGCGCGGCGGGCGCGCAGGCTGGCCGTCCACAAACCGGCCAGGAACGCCACGGCAATCATGATGCCATACCAATGAATGGTTAGCGGCCCCAGTTGAAACGCAATCGGATGCACGTTGAGAAGTTAAATCGGAACGGGAGGAATGTTAACTGCAAATTGACCGTTTCAATTCGGATTGGTCGCTGCCACCTGAGGAAAGCCCGGAGGATACGGCAAGGCCGGCGGCGGCGGGATAGTGCTGGCCGGCAACGGCGGCCATTCGGGCACATTCACCACGAGATCGCGCCAGGCCTGCCGGTCGGCGGGCGACATCTGCGACCAACGTGCGGCATTCCTTAAAAATTCCTGTTTTTCGGACGGGCTCATCCCGGCAAATTTTGCAAAGGCATGAATGCATTCGTCCCGCTGGTTGGGCGGCAGGTTTTCAAACGCCTGCAGGGTCCTTTGCATTTGTCTGCGTTCCGCGTCCGAGAGCGTGTTGAGCGCCGCTTCCTTTTCATCCGGCGTCAGTTCAAAAAATCGATTCACGCTCGCAGTCATTTTGTCCCGTTGTTCTTGCGACATCGCACTCCAGCGCGCCGTCTCCGGGTCGGCGGAGGCGGTGGGCGGCAAGGGAGGACCGTTGCTGACCTCCACGTTCGCAAAGTAGCGCAGGGCGCGTTCATTCTCCAAAAATTCCTGCTGCATCGGCGGCGGCAAAATACTCCATTGACTGAGACGGGACTCAACCAAGGCACGCAGGCTGGGCGGAATCCGCGCCAGGCGTGCGGCGCGCTGGTCGGGTGATTCCTGCAGGAGGGGGAGCAAATACCAGCGCAACTCGGTGGCACGCAACCGCAACTCGCGCTCGTTGGGATCCAGCGCCTCGTATTCGTTGATCTTGGCCAGAATGCCGGCGCGGATTTGTGGCGGGCGATTGGTCAAAAAACCGTCACGCTCGTCGGGTGTCATGGCCAGCAACTGCCGGAACAAATCCACGGGTGACCGGGGGCGGGGCAACGCCGGAAGGCCGTTGGTCGGCGCCGAAAACAATTTCACAGGCGGAGGAACATTGGGAACGGTTCCGGCAAACGTGGCGGAAAAAATCCATTGTCCTGCAATGCAAAGCACGAGCCACCCGGGCGTCTGCTGCGAACCATTCATTGCAGCAACGCAAGCAATTTTTCATCGGCACGCGGCTGACTCATGCGCCGGATGGCGTTGAAATTTTTCAAAGCCTCGACGCTGGGCAAGGGCTGCGTCCCGGCGAGGAGCGCAACGTTTCTGGCCAACTGGGCGCGCTGATTGAATTCATAGCGCTGATACGACAAACCGGCAAGGCCAATGACCGCCACTCCGACCGCCAACCGGGGCAACAGGACACGCCAACTCCAGTGCCACATCGTCCGCCGGGGCCGCGCCTCTGCTCGTTCGACAGCCTGAAGCACGCGCGCGGTGAAGTTTGAGGAAACTGGCAGCTCCGGCAGCCGGCCCAGCTCTTCGGTCAGGCGTGATTCGAGCTCCCAATCCGCCTGAGTGTCCGCCCGGACGCGTAACTCCGCGCGTTCGGCCTGGCTCAGTTTTCGCCGCCAAATCAACTCGCGCAGTGGGTTTTGAATCGGCTCGCCTTTCATACGTTCTGCAGGTTAAAAACCGGGGCACCGGCAAAGTTGCGCTGAAAACTCGCTCGCCGTTGGCCGGGTTTCATCGTATTTTACGCGAAAATGAGTGCCGTTGCCGCCCAGCCAGCCAGATCCGAGGCGCCCGCGCCGACCAACCGCCAGCGGTTTTTGGACGCCTGCCGCTGCCGGGCGGTCGATCGCCCTCCGGTCTGGCTGATGCGTCAGGCCGGGCGCGCGTTGCCCGAATATCGCAAGCTCAAGAGCAAATTCCCCTTTCTGACTCTGGTCCGCACACCGGAACTGGCCGCCGAGGTTACCCTTCAGCCTATCCAGCGATTTGACTTCGACGCGGCGATTCTCTTCAGTGACATCCTCGTCACTGCGGAAGGTTTGGGACAAGGCTACAAGTTTCGTGACGGCGGAGGCATTGAGATGAAGTTTGCACTCCGGACGGTCGACGACATCAAGGAACTTAACGTTCCCGCCCTGCCAGAACGCCTCGACTACATCCCGCGCGCCCTGAAACTGGTCAAATCCTCACTCGGCGACCAGACCGCGCTCATCGGTTTTGCCGGTTCACCCTGGACCCTGGCCAACTTCATGCTGGAAGGCGGCAGCGCCGACGAATTTACCCAGGCGAAAAAGCTGCTCTATTCCGAGCCGGAAATTTTCTCGATGTTGATGAAGAAACTGACCGTGGCCGTGACACGGCTGCTGCAAATGCAAATCCTGGCCGGCGTGGACGCGGTGCAGATTTTCGACAGCCTGGGCGGACTGCTGTCCGGAAATGCGTTTGCCGCCGCGTCGGCCCATTGGATCAAGCAAATCATTTCCGCCTTGAAAAGCACGGTGCCCGTCATCGTTTTCTCCAAGGACGTCCATGGCCACTGGCACACGCTGGTGGACACCGGCGCGAACGTGCTGGGGATTGACTGGACGGTCCGGCTCGCCGACGTGCGCGCCCAATTGCCGGAACACGTTGGCGTGCAAGGCAATCTTGATCCATCGTTGCTCCTGACCAAACCGGAAATCGTCGCCGCGGAAACCGGCCGGATTTTGGCGGAAATGCGCGGCGCAGGCGGCCATATTTTCAATCTGGGCCACGGCGTGCCGCCCGAGGCCAAACTGGAAAATATCACCGCCCTGGTCGAAACCGTAAAAAATTTCAAATGAGCGCGTTGAACGTCAATCTGGACCTGGTGAAGAAATACAACGTGCCGGGGCCGCGTTATACCAGCTATCCGCCCGCCACAAAATTCACCGACGCAATTTCATGGGAACAACTTTCCGCAAAAATCGGGGAAAACAATCGCGCGCCGCGCGATCTCTCGGTTTATTTTCACATCCCATTCTGCGAAACGCTCTGCTGGTTCTGCGGCTGCACCACCGTCATCACGCTCAACCACGACAAGGGCATGGCCTATGTTGAGGCACTGGGCCGCGAAGTGGCGAAGATGGCGCCAAGATTGAATCAGCAGCGCAAGGTCGTCCAACTCCATTTCGGCGGCGGGTCACCGACGTTTCTCCGGCCCGATGAAATCCGCCGGCTCGGCGAAATCATCCACCAGCATTTCGCCTTTTCGTCGGACATCGAAGCGAGCGTGGAAGTGGACCCGCGCCGATTGACGCGCGAGCACATTGTGGCGTTGCGCGAAATTGGTTTCAACCGCGCCTCAATGGGCGTGCAGGATTTCAATCCCAAAGTGCAGGAGGCCATTCACCGCATCCAACCTCGTGAAATGACGCAGCAGGCCATGGATTGGATGCGCGAACTCGGCTACAACTCCATCAACCTGGACCTGATTTACGGCCTGCCGTTCCAGACGCCGGAGTCGTTCAACGAAACCCTCGACGTTGTGCTGGCGATGAAGCCCGACCGGCTGGCGGTGTTCAGCTACGCGCACGTGCCATGGATCAAGCCGTCACAAAAGATTCTGGAGCGCGAAGTCCTGCCCACCCCGGAAACCAAGCTGGAAGTGCTCAAGCTCGTCATCGAAAAACTCACGGCGGACGGACGGTACGTCTATATCGGCATGGACCATTTTGCGAAGCCGACCGACGAGCTCGCCATCGCGCAGCGCGAGAAGAAGCTCCAGCGGAATTTCCAGGGTTACAGCACGCGGGCCGGGTCGGATATTTACGCGTTCGGCATGTCGAGCATCTCACAGATCCCCGACGCCTATTGGCAGAACGAGAAGGAATTGCCGAAATGGCAGGAGGCCGTGGACGCCGGGAAGGTGCCGTTAAACCGTGCGTATTTTCCCACCGACGAGGACAAAATCCGCCGCGAAACCATCATGCGCGTGATGTGCGACCTCTCGCTCGACTACGCCGCAATGTCGCAAAAGCTTGGCATCAAATTCGGGCAACATTTTGAGAAGGAACTCGCCTCGCTCGCGCCGCTTGAAGCCGATGGCTTGGTGAAATGCGACTCAGGCGGACTTGAAGTCACCGATGCGGGACGCCTTTTCATCCGCAACATCGCCATGTGTTTCGACAACACGCTGGCGCCTGAAGGCCAACGGAGACATTCCAAAACCATTTGAGCAATTGAAACCATGTATCTTTTTTTATTGGCATTCTTGGTTGCCATCGGACTTGCGATCTGGTTCGTCTTTATCAGCGAAGCGCCGGTAATTGCCAAAATTCTCGTCGGTGCTCTGCTTGTAATCTCCTTTTTTCTCCATCCTCCGGTTTTTCCTTTGGCGGGGTTATTTCTGCGGATCGCCATCAGTGTCTTCATATTGCTCTACCAGATGTATCAGGCGGCAAAATCACAATGAAATCCGTCGCCATCATCGGGGCTGGCATCACGGGATTGACGGCGGCGTTTTATCTCAAACGACGGGGCATTCCCGTCACGGTTTATGAGGCAGGCGGACGCGTAGGTGGGGTAATTCAATCCATCCGTCGTGACGGTTTTCTGGCCGAGTGCGGGCCGAATACCCTTCTCGAAACCTCGCCGAAGATCGCCCAGCTCGTCCGTGATGCCGGGCTGGTCTCGCGCCGGCTGGATTCCGATCCCAAAGCCGGGGCGCGTTTTTTGGTTCGTTACCAGCGCCCGATCGAGATGCCCGGTTCGCTGTTGGAATTTCTCACGACCAAACTGTTCACGGCCAGGGCCAAGCTGGCCGTGCTCCGTGAACCGTTTGTGCCGCGTCGCCGCGACGGCCGGGAAGAGAGTATCGCCGGGTTCGTGAAGCGCCGGTTGAATCAGGAATTTCTCGATCAAGCGATTGACGCCCTGGCGGCCGGGGTTTATGCGGGCGATCCGTATAAGTTGTCAGTGCCCCAGGCCTTCCCGCGCCTGGCCGCCCTTGAGGCGCGTTACGGTTCGCTCATCCGGGGCCAGATTTTCGGCGCCCGCGAACGCAAACGGCGCGGTGACGTGGCCCGGGATCGGGCGCTGAAGTTTTCCTTTGATGAAGGTTTGCAGGTGTTACCCGACACGCTGGCGGCCCAACTTCGCGACGAAGTGAAACTCAACACCTCGGTCACAAAGCTCACCCAAACGGAGGTTGGTTGGCGAGTTTTGACTCCTTCGGATGAAACGGAGCATAGTGCGGTGATTTACTGCGGCACGGCGTATCGGTTGGCGGAGTTGGAAGTCGAAGGTCGGGAGGTCAGGCCCCTGCCCGGCGGCGGCGCGCACGGAGTGACGCGCCCTACCGCAGCATTTTCTGAAATCCGTTATCCGCCGGTGGCCAGCGTGGTTCTGGGATTCCGGCGTGAAGACGTGGCGCATGCGTGCCAGGGCTTTGGCATGTTGATTCCCAAAATCGAAGGATTCCGAATCCTGGGCACAATTTTCTCGTCGTCGTTGTTCCCGAACCGCGCGCCAGCCGGCCATTTGACGCTAACGAGCTACGTCGGCGGCGAGCGGCAGCCGGACCTGGCATTGCGGTCCGCGGACGAACTGGTGGAGCTGACGTGCGAAGATTTACGCGTGTTGCTGGGTGTAAGAGGCCGGCCGGTTTTCCGGCACACGGCGCTTTACCCCAGGGCGATTCCGCAATATAATCTGGGGTACGGCGGTTATCGCGAATTGATGAATACCATCGAAAATCAAGCCGCCGGCCTATTTCTCGCCGGCCATTATCGCGAAGGGGTTTCGTTGGGTGATTCAATTGTATCCGGTCGCAATGTGGTGGAGCGCGCGGAAAAATTCCTGACGGCCAAATGAACAGGGGCGTTTTGCTGGTCAATCTGGGTTCACCGGCTTCGACTGCGGTCAAAGACGTACGGCGTTATCTGAATGAATTTCTTATGGACGCCCGGGTTATTGATTCGCCGTGGCCTTTACGGCGACTCATCGTCGGCATGATTCTCCTTACCCGACCGAAGCAATCTGCCGAGGCTTATCACCAAATCTGGACCGCGGAAGGTTCACCGCTGATCGTGACGAGCCATCGACTCCAGGCGAAGCTGCAGGAACGCGCCACCCTGCCGATTGCCCTGGCCATGCGATACCAGAAACCCTCCATCACGGATGCCATCCTCGGGCTGGCGGAACAGAAAGTCGACGAGGTTTTGCTGATTCCGCTGTTTCCACACTATGCCATGTCGAGCTATGAAACGGCGGTCGAGCGTGTCAAGGAAGTCGCGGCCAGACTGGCGCCACACATGCTGATCAAGGTCCAGCCGCCCTACGGGGATTCGCCGGAGTACATCACGGCGCTCACGGCCAGCGCGGCGAACCATCTGGAGGCGGGCTACGACCATTTGTTGTTCAGCTTTCATGGCGTGCCGGAACGGCAGCTCAGAAAAACCGACCCGACCCGCCGTCACTGTCTGGCGGTCCCGAACTGTTGCGAGGGGATCAATCCGGCACACGCGACGTGTTACCGTGCGCAGTGCCTGAAAACCGTCGCGGCGTTTGTAAGGCAGGCGGGCGTGCCCGCCGGCAAGTTCTCGGTGTCATTTCAGTCCCGCCTGGGGAGCGATCCCTGGCTTAAACCGTACACGGATTTTGAACTGGCTGAACTGCCAAAGCGGGGCGTCAGAAATCTTCTGGTCATCTGCCCGGCATTTGTTTCGGACTGCCTGGAAACACTCGAGGAAATCGGCATCCGCGGGCGAGAAACGTTTCTCTCGGCGGGCGGCAAGGAATTCACCCGGATCCCCTGCTTGAACGAACATCCAAGCTGGATTGCGGCGTTGGAGAAAATGATCGAACGCTTCTGAGTCCCCGGGCGCGGCCTGACCCGGCGTCGTTACCTTTTGGTCTTCCGGCGACCGCCGGCGGATCCAAACCTGAGTTTGACCGTGTCCTGCAAAAAGCCGAACAAGCCTTTTTTCCGCTTCGGTTGCAGGACCGGAATCAGTTCGCATTTATGACTGCATAACGGGCAGAGAAAATGCGGTTCGCCACCCTTGAAGCGCAACACGTGCACGCAGTCGTTGCACATGACCTCGTGGCAGTGGGTGCACCGGTAGGTAGCCTGCGCCCGCGCGTGGCGGGGACAGACAATCATGCCATCGGGCAGCACCACTGGCGGCCGGGGCCGGTCGCGATCGAACTGGGGAATCGCGACGTTAACCTCGGTGGACTCGACGAAGAGTTCCACATCGCCCAGATTCAGCGTTTGACCCGGAAGCAACCAGGCCTCCCGGACCGGATCTCCATTGATAAAGGTGCCATTGGTTGAACCGCAATCCCGGATCATCACGCCGTCGTTCGACAGCACTATCTGGCAATGATTGACCGACACCGTGGGGTGTTCGATGCAGAAATCACATTCCGGACTGCGGCCAATCTGGTTGACACCGAGCCTCAATTCAAGCGCCCGATCTCTCAAGCCTTCGGTTTTAACTAGCAGTCTCGCCATGGAGCCTCCGGTTTTCTGTCCGAGATGATTGTCCATCTATTGGCGAAAAAAGTCGAGAGGAAAAATAAACCGTCTCCATGCTCCGTGTTGACTCAGGATAAATGTTACCGGGGCGGGGAGCTGGACGAGGGGTTTGGCTCTTCGTTGACTCAAGATCGTGGTTACCCAAACAACGAACATGAGTCTGCCCAGCAAACGGGAGTATTTAGCCAAAATCCACGGT
>DATJYM010000173.1:0-6304 GCA_035499615.1 Candidatus Acidiferrales bacterium
TCGTCCTACATTTCCGCCCATGGAACAGACGCCACCGTCGCAATTGGCCCAATATATCCCGGTGCTCATGTTGCTCGTCGCCGCCGTCGGCTTCGCCGCGGGCACGCTCATGATTTCGGTCCTGCTCGGCAAGTACGGCAAACGCACCAGGGCCAAGGATGCCCCTTACGAATGCGGCAAGGACCCCATCGGCGAAGGCAACGCCCGGTTTTCAGTGAAGTTCTATCTCGTGGCCATGCTGTTCATCCTGTTCGACATCGAAGTGGTCTTCATGTATCCGTGGGCGGTGGTTTACCGCGAAATGCTGGCCGACCATGCCACGCGCAATCTGATTCTGGCTTCGATGGTTTCGTTCCTGCTGATTTTGTTTGCCGGTTATCTGTACGCGCTCAAGAAAAAGGCGTTTGACTGGAAGAGCTGAAAAACTTGCGGTGCTGGAGTGCAGGAAAATTGGAGCAATGCAAAACCGACATTCCGACACCCACCACTCCATAATTCCAATACTCCAATGCCCCAACCAATTATTAAGTTCGGCACCTCCGGCTGGCGCGACATCATCGCGCGCGATTTCACCTTCGACAATGTCCGCCTCGCGACTCAGGGCATCGCTGAATATCTGTCCAAAATCCAACGCCCAAAGTCCAAAGTTGTAATCCTCGGTCATGACACGCGGTTTCTGGGCCGTGAATTTTCGCTGGCGGCCGCCGAAGTGCTCGCCGTGAACGGACTCAAACCGTTGCTGTGCGATCGCGACACGCCCACGCCCGTCATCGCGCATACCATCCGCCATCGCAAGGCCGCCGGGGGCATCAACATGACCGCCAGCCACAATCCGGCGGAGTATCAGGGGCTGAAATTTTCCACGAGCAACGGCGCGCCCGCCACGCCGGAGGTCACGAAACAAATCGAGGCGAACATTGCGAGGCTGCAAGCGCAAGGCTGGTCTTTCCAAGGCGCGGTCATCGGCACCTATCAATGCCCGACGATTGATCCCCGGCCGGATTATTTCAAACAACTCCACAAGCTCATTCACTTTGCCGTGCTGAAAAAGGCGAAACTCAAGGTCGCCGTCGAACTGGAGTACGGTACCGGGCATGGTTATCTGGATCACCTGCTCGAAGGGGTGGGCGCGAAGGTCACGGTCTTTCACAATGAGATTAATCCATTATTCGGCGGGCATCATCCCGAACCGAACGCCGCCGGCATGGCGGATGTCAGTAAATTCGTCCGCAGCGGCAAGGCGCAAATCGGCCTCGGCCTTGATGGCGACGCCGACCGCTTCGGCATCGTGGACCAGGACGGCACCTGGCTGACACCAAACCAGATTCTGGCGCTGACACTGTATCATTTGAAGAAGAACCGCGGCTGGACCGGCGCGGTGGTGCGCACGGTGCCGACGAGCCATCAGGTGGATGCCGTGGCGAAATTGTTGGGCGTGAAAGTGTACGAGACGCCGGTCGGCTTCAAATACATCGGCGCGCTGATGGAGAGCGAACCCATCATTGTCGGCGGCGAGGAATCCGGCGGTTTGAGCGTCAAGGGCCACGTGCCGGAAAAAGACGGGATCCTTGCCTGCCTGCTGATGGCGGAACTCGTCGCGACCGAAAAGAAATCTCTTGGTCAAATCCTGAAGGAGTTGTCCCGGAAAATTGGTGAATTTTACACCGACCGCATCAATGTTTCCTTTGCGCCGGAGAAAAAAGACGCGTTGCTGGCCAAGCTCGGCAGTGGTTTGCAGAACATCGGTTCGTTCAAGGTGGAGAAATTCATTACCACTGATGGCTACAAATTTCTCCTGCCGGGAAACGAATGGGTGGCGTTCCGTGCCAGCGGCACCGAGCCGCTGATCCGCTGCTACGTCGAAGCCAGATCGAAGGGGAACTTGAAGAAACTTCAAGCTGCATGCCGCCGGCTGTTGGCGACATAAACCAAAGCTGGCCGCCTTACGGAGCGGGCAAAACCCGGTAGAAGCGATGCTGGTTGGTGGGGGAGGCCGCGTTGTTATTGATATCCACCCAAAGTTGTACCGGCTGAAACAGCGTCAGACTTGCCACCGTGGTCCATCCGTTGGTGTTGGTCAAATCGGGGTTGCTCTGAATGATATAGCTGTAGCCCGCCGTCCCGCTCACCGTGATGCCCGGATACAACCCCAGGGCAGCCCCGGCGGGATTGACGACTAACTGGGCCGGCGCATTGGTCACGCTGCCGAGGGAGCTGCTGACCACCACCGAATAAGAACCGGCGTTGGTGAATTGAATGGCCGAAAAGGTAAGGGTTGAATTGGTCGCGTTGAGCAGGGCAACACCGTTGTCATACCATTGGAAAGTCAGCGGACCACTGCCCCAGGCGGTGATGCTCAAGGTGGTGTTCTGCCCCCAATCGGTCACCAGACCGGTGAAGGGGGTGATGATGGACGGATACATGAACAGATTGGCAACCGAGCTTGTCACCGAACCAAAGCCGTTGCCCACAATCACCGAATACTGGCCCAGTTCGGATTGAACAATGTTCGAGAGGCTCAGCGTACTGGAAGTGCCGTTCAGGATGTTGGAACCGTTAAGCAACCACTGATAACCTGAGGCTCCGGTGGCACCGACACTGAATGAAGCGGTGCCATAGGCATAAACATAGGCGTCTTGGGGCTGCACTGTGATGGTGGGAGAGGTGGAGCTTGGAACGATGTTGGCGTAAATAAAGACGTTTGAACTATAGTCATTGCCAAACACCACATCGGGTTTCCCATCGCCATTCAGATCGCCCAATACTACATGAGCCGGATTGTAGCCGCTGGCAAAATCCACACGATTACTGAGAGATTCTATCGTAAAGGAGCCCGGTGTGCTCGCATTGTGAAAGAGCGAAAGGAGACTGTTTATTTGGCTGACGGCCGCAATATCCGGCAAACCGTCGCCGTCCAGATCACCGAGAGCAATACCATTTCCCCAGCCTCCTAAGGAAAAATCGACGTGAGGTGCAAAGGAACCGGTCGTAATTCCCGGTCCAGAAGTAAGATTTCGGAGAACGGATATGTTGCCGGCCCAGTTCGCCGTCAAGATGTCCGGTTTGTCATCCCCATCAACGTCTCCAATTTTGACGTCATAACACTGGCCCGGTGTCGCAAAGACCACTTGGGGAGCAAAGGAATCACCCGCGATGTTTCCGCCGGCGCCAAGATTTCGCAGCACTGAGATCGTGGCGCCATTCATATTGGCCACCGCTAAATCCGGATAGCCGTCTCCATCCAGATCGGCGACGGCGACATCTGACGGGTTGGAACCCACTGCAAAATATTGTCGTGTGGCAAATGAAATATTTCCGATGGTGCTCTGATTCTGAAAAACAGAGACGGTGTTATCATTCCAATCCACCACCGCAATGTCAGGTCTCCCGTCGCCGTTCAAATCCCGGGTGGTTACCCCGCGCATTCCGTTGCCCCCGGAAAAGTCTATGCGAGGGGCGAAAGAGTTGGTGGTGAGGAGGCCCGGTGAGCTGACGTTTCTGACGACCGAAACGAGGTTGCTGGCCGCATTAATGGCTACGATATCAAGTTTGCCATCCCCGTCCATGTCCGCCACAGCCACAGAAAATGGATTAAAACCATTTCCGGGCATCATGGGGATCACCAGACGCGGTGCAAATGCCAGCGTGCCGTTCGTGCTGATATTCTGGTAAATGGAAAGGTCAGCAGCGCCACCATCAGCGATGACCAAATCTACCCTGCCGTCCCCATCAAAGTCTCCCAGGACAACTTGCCCCGGTCCAATTCCGGTCGGCAAAACCAGTGGTGTACCAAGCGACGAGCTATTGATTTGTCCGCTACCCGTGAATGTGGGCTGAAACGGCTGGCCGGAATAGGCGGTTAAACCATTGACGGTCTCCGTAATGGGAGCATACGTCCCGCCTGCCGGCACGGTAACAACCAGGTTGGTTGGAGTGGCAGACGTGATGACGGCCCGGACCGCGCCGAAGTACACGATGTTGTTGCTCGTCACCGGACTGAAATTGAGTCCGTTGATAACCACATTGGAACCCAGAAAAGCCGAAGTCGGAGCAAAGGAAGTGATGATTGGAGGCGTTTGCTGCCCACTTGAAGAAATCATTTGCAAGCCGTTCAGGATGGCGTTCCATTGGTCGCCGGGCGCACAGGTGATTACTGCCGGCTGGTTGCTGGAAATGACTATATTTCTGAAAACAACGTATTGGACCCCTTCGGCCCAGTTAGTTGAAGTGGCCGCAAAAGTTGAATCCTGAGTTTGTTTCCATTCCGTCGTGTTTGTCCCAATCGTCATTTGGAATTTTGAATTTTCCCAAGCGTTGGCACTATGACCATAGAGATAAAAGTCATAGCTGGCAGCGGGCACATTGCTAAGTGTGGTCGTGACGTTGCCGTTGTCCCAAGGATAGATGAAAACATCATACATGCCGTCGCCGGTGTTGTTCCCCCACACACCTGGGGCATTTAGAACGGTGATATTTATTCCGGAATCGCTTCTGTCTGCCCATTTCAAATTGGTGACCGCCCCATAAGTTTGCTGGCCAAATTGATAACCATTCCAGTAATCATTGATGGTTTCCCCGATGGCCGCAAAACCCACTTTGTTGGTGTCAGCCCCTCCAAAATTTATGTCCAGCAATGAGGGATGGTTCATTGGAGGCGTTTGTTTAACCGATTCGTATTGATAGAGTTGCTGAACCTCCGAAGCCGAGAAGGCCCTCGTGTAGACTCTGACATCGTCAATCACTCCACGAAACCCATTATACGGCGCGGGCGTCCAATCATAGATTCCAATGGCTGACACCAATTGATATCCGGACGTGTCCACCCAAAGAGTCAAATTGGGAATACCGGTTAGGCTACCGGCAAGGACACCATTTATGTAAAGCCAAACACCTTGCCCCTGTTGGTAGACCCCGACAAGCTGTGTCACGCTGTTTGAGACCATGGGTGAACTGGCCCAATAAGAGATATGGGTACTGAGATAAGCGCCGAACTCAAATCGATTCGTCTCTATTTGAAAAGCCACCGCGCCATTTAGGCCACTTTTCTCAAGAATATTTGGAATACCCGTGTAGGGACCGTTGTCGGTGGTCACCCATAATGAAATCGTAACCGCCGTGTTGGTTGCGGTAAAAATGTTCTCTGGGATTTGGATTCGGCTCTGAACGCCATCAAAAGCGTAGGCGCTATTTGGCGCGCCAAACCGGTTTGTCGTGAGCGTCGCACCTTGTACAATTCCGTTATTTCCATTGCCGCTGACGTCGATTGCATTCCCGTTGAACGGGTAATACGCGACGAGTCCGTTAGTGAGAAATGTTTGGGCATGGACTTGCATCGCAAGTACGGCCGTGATGGTGAGAATTGGGAAGAATGAATTTGTTGTCTTCATAAATGGCCTTCTGATTTTTGCCCCGAAACAGCATGTTTTTATCCGCCCTCGCGATCTTCAAATCGCGTCGGGATTAAACCGTCGCCCAGGCAATCATGATGCCTTAAACAACAGTGTGAATAGTAAATAGTTACTTATCAACAAGCAAGATAAATCTTCCGGGAACTTGACCGGAAAAACACGGCGCCAATTACGTCTCTGCAGCCGTACCCGCTTTTGGAGAACGCATCACTTCCGGTTGATTAGGATCGGAGATTTCGAGCGGGTTGCAGATATTTCAGGTAGAAGAAATAAGTGTGGCGGCCCAAACGGTGCAAAGTCGTTTCGATTTAAATGGGATAGCGGGTTTCGAACGAATTTCACTGGCCGGGCAGGACGCGGTAGAAGCGATGCTGATTGGTCGGTGACGTTGCGTTGTTGTTGATGTCCACCCACAGCTCCACAGGTTGGAACAAGGTCAGGATGGCTACGGTCGTCCAGCCGTTGGTGTTGGATAGATCGGGATCACTTTGAATGATGTAGGTGTAACCCACTGTCCCGGTGACGGTGATGCCCGGATACATTCCCAGAGCAGCCCCGGCAGGATTGACCACCACCTGGGCCGGCGTATTGGTCACGCTACCGAGGGAGCTGCTGACCACCACCGAATAAGAACCGGCGTTGGTAAATTGAATGGCCGAAAAGGTGAGGGTTGAATTGGTCGCGTTGAGCAGGGCAACGCCGTTGTCATACCATTGGAAAGTCAGCGGACCACTGCCCCAGGCGGTGATGCTCAAGGTGGTGTTCTGCCCCCAGTCTGTCACCAGACCTGTGAAGGGGGTGATGATGGACGGATACATGAACAGATTGGCAACCGAGCTTGTCACCGAACCAAAGCCGTTGCCCACAATCACCGAATACTGGCCCAGTTCGGATTG
>DATJYM010000174.1:0-4271 GCA_035499615.1 Candidatus Acidiferrales bacterium
GGTGGCGGCGGTGGCGGCGGTGGCGGGCACGGCGGTGGCGGTGGCGGGCACGGTGGCGGTGGCGGCGGGCATCATTGACCGGGCCTGAATAATTCTCTCAGAAGAAAAATAGTGGCAGGGATGGCATGTTGCCTCCCTGAAATGTGCGTCGGCAGCACGCCAAACCTCCCGACTTTGCCCCTTCTCCGTTCTCTCTGTTACCTCCTGTTTAAACCTTTTCTACAGGAGCAAACGGAGGAACCAGAGATTTACCACGAAATAAATGCAGTCCATTCGTAAGTCGTAATTCGAAATTTGTAAATTGATTGGTTGCCGTCGCTCACATTTTTGACCGCGCCACGCCAACCCCTTTTTTATTTGTCAACATTGCTCCCGTCGAAGCCAATCGTTAACGTGACGCGGTGCATGTCGAAGAGTCGCTCATCGCCCTGATTGCCATCGGTTTGGCATTCGCTTTCGCAGGCGGCCTGATTGCCGTTCGCCTCCGGCTGTCCCCGATCATCGGCTATCTCCTGGCGGGAATTGCCGTCGGACCCTTTACGCCCGGATTCGTCGGGGAAGCCCGGTTGGCCGCGCAACTGGCGGAAATCGGGGTCATTCTCCTGATGTTTGGCGTCGGGATGCACTTCTCGATACGTGACCTGAAAGCCGTACGGTCCGTTGCCGTGCCCGGAGCCATCCTTCAAATCGTCGTCGCGATGGCCATGGGAACTGGTGTCGCCCTGCTCTGGGGCTGGTCGTTTGGGTGCGGTCTGGTTTTTGGCCTGGCTTTGTCAGTCGCAAGCACGGTCGTATTGCTGCGCGCATTGGAATCTTTGGAGACCGTGAACACGCCGGATGGAAAGATCGCGATTGGCTGGCTCGTCGTTGAAGATTTGGTCATGGTCCTTACCTTGGTATTGTTGCCGGCTCTTGCCGGACGTCTTGGTGGCACCGCCGCAGATTCAGGCCATGCCGATGGATCCGGGGTCTGGCTTTCGCTCGGACTGGCGCTGGCCAAGGTGTCGGCGTTTATCGCCCTCATGCTCATGTTTGGCACGCGATTGTTTCCCTGGTTGCTTCAAAGAGTCGAGCGCACCGGCTCGCGGGAGTTGTTTACGTTGGCGGTGATTACGCTGGCGCTGGGTGTCACCTTCGGCTCGGCTAAGTTGTTTGGCATTTCCTTTGCCCTTGGCGCGTTCTTTGCGGGCGTGGTCACCAACCAATCCGACCTCCACAAGCGGGCGGCCGTTGATTTGCAACCCTTGCAGGACGCGTTTGGAGTCCTGTTTTTTGTCGCCGTCGGCATGCTGTTCGACCCGATGATACTCGTTCGCCATCCCCTGCAGGTGCTGGCCGTGGTGGCCATCATCGTCATCGGCAAATCACTGGCTGCGTTCGGGATTGTGCTGGCGCTGCGCCGACCGCTGACAACCGCCTTGATCGTCTCGGCGGCGCTCGCACAAATCGGCGAGTTCTCATTTATCCTCGCGGCCCTCGGAGTCAGTCTGAGGTTGATATCAGTCGAAGCGCAAAATTTGATACTCGCGGGCGCACTGCTTTCCATCACCCTCAACCCGCTGGTTTTCTACGCCGTCTCAAAAATCTGCCCATCCCGAGCCGCCGCATGAAACCGAGATTTACCACGAAATACACGAAACACGTAAAATGCACTCTTCAATCCTAATTCGTATCTCGTAATTCGCGTGGCTTTTGAATTTTGAACCTTGAACTTTGAACTCTAGAGTTTGAACTTTACCTTCTCCTCGTTCCCTCCTGTTATATCATTTTCCCCGGCAGTAAACAGAGGAAACGAAGCTTTCTCGGAAGGGACCTCGTCTTGGCCGGTCTTCAAGTGTCGTTTTATCCAGCGAACCAGCAGCAGACCCGCGATGGACCCGAGCATTATGAATAACAGCGCCCCCAGGGCGATATAACAAATGTATGTCGCGGTTGCGCCGTTGTCGTAACCTTTGGAAACGTCGAAAGCGGCCTTCTGTTGAAGCACGCCAATGTCCGTTACCGAGTTTATGCTCTGAATCTCTGCATCGCGCGCATCGGGACTGCCGAAGAAGGCCACCCCGGGAGAGAGCCATCCGATATAAACAAAAGCGGCGACGCTTACCAGCAGCATCAATCCCCAAACTGCCGCCAGCAGATGGAAGGAAAGGGATATCATAAAAGCGCCCACAGCCGCCTCGCGATCGGCATCCCGCTCTTGCGGGACCAGGCGGCGGGCGAATGGCACAAAACACAGTAAACGGCTCAAGCTCATACCGGTCCATGGCAGCGGATTCCGTGCCGTTTCCGGGCTTTGCCCAAGGCGAGTTAGAGCCTTGAACTCTTATTGCCTCTCCGTTCTCTCTGTTACCTCCTGTTTAAATATCCTTCAAAGAGGCTGACGGAGGAAGCCGAGACTTTCCACGAAATACACGAAATCCATACGTTTGATCGCAAATGGTAAATTGAATGGTTCTCTGCGGTTAAATATTTTGAACCTTGATCCTCGAACTTTGAACCTGGAACTCCTCCCTCACCTTCCTGGTCCCCTTATTCCTGCTGTTGCAAACGGTAGAACAGATTTTCTGCCGGAAGCGAACTCGTCACGCTGTTGTTATCGGCGCCATTCCCAAAATTGGCCCAATTCGTCGTGCCCAGATCCCCGTTGGTCTGGAGAACATAACCCGTAGCGTACGACGGCCACGAAAGAATCAGGTTGTTGCCCGAAACATTGATTTTAAGTTGCGGCGCCAACGACAGCCTGAACACCGTCCCCGCGTTGCTGACACCGCCATATTCGGTGGTCCCATAGAAATAGCCATCGTTGGCCTGCATCAACGGCGCATACGGATTGGCGCCGTTGCTCCCTTCAAATGATATCAACGTGGACAACACACCGTTGGTCGTCATTTGGAATACGGTGCCCAAGTTGCTGACGCCGCCGTTAAAAGTGGTTCCGTAAAAATTACCGTCCGTTCCTTGAACCAATCCTGCATACGGTTTCGCGCCATGGCTGCCGTCGAATGACGCCAGCGTCGTCAACACGTTGTTGGATGACAGTTGAAACACCGTTCCCAGGTTGCTCTCGCCGCCGGCATAAGTGGTCCCGTAGAAATTGCCGTCCTTCCCCAGCAACAGGGTGCCGTAAGGGTTCGCCCCGTTTGCGCCATTAAAAATCAGCAACGTCGCTAACGCACCGTTGGTGCTGATCCGGAACAAGGTCCCGTCGTTATTGGCCCCGCCAAAGATTGTCCCCCCGTAAAAATTCCCATCATTTCCCAAAATCAGACCGGCGAAGAGGTTCGAGCCGGTGTTCAAATTGTCAACAAAGGCATAAAAATTCACCAGTGTGCCGTTGGTGGCCAGCTTATAGATTGCGCCACAGCTGTGCCCGCCACCGGCTTTGGTCGTGCCATAGAAATTGCCGTCCGGCCCCCGGATCACGGCGGCGACCGGATGACTCCCGACAGTGCCGCCAAACCGGCCAAAGGTGGTAATCGCCCCGTCGGTGGTCACCTTGAACACCGTGCCCGGACCCAGCGGATAACCCGAGAGATTCGTCGGCCCGCCAAGCCGCGACACGCCATAGAAATTGCCGTCGTCACCCTCCAATAATGCGCCCGTGGATTCCGCCGGCAGCACCCCGTCAACGTTGAGTTGCGCCAAGGACGTTATATCGCCGGCAGATGTCATTTTAAAAACGACGCCGTCGTTATACTCACCACCGAGGTCAGTCGTGCTGTAGAAATTTCCGTCCCTGGCCTGAATCAAAGCTGCAAATGGATACGCACCATCCGGACTGTTCGTAAAACTGTGGAGAACCGTCAAATCCTGCGCCTTCACTTCACCGCTCACAACCAGGGCCAGGCCGGCCATAACCGCCTTGAAGAGAACAAGATTCCGATTGGCCGGTTTCACGAATGAAGATTTCACTTCGGTTATGGAGTCGAATGACGCTAATGGCCTTCATCTTACAGCCTGCTAATCGGATTACAAGGACAATGCCCGTTCAAAATAACGCATCGCGCCTTCGTTCCTTCTTAAACGGGTCTAAACGGGTCGGTTCCTTAAACGTAAACGGGTCGGTTCCTAGTATTGTAGTAAACAGTAGCGCGAGCGAACTCGTTACCGCGCCTCCATCACCGAAGTCCGCCAGGCCTTGCAGACGGCGCACTGTATCGGCGGTGTGAAACATTTGTTATAGGAACCAGCGGTCGTGCAATCACAGTCAGGCCACATTATCACGGTCACGGAATCTGGCGTTTTTTATTCGCAATTTGGCGTTGACTCTC
>DATJYM010000175.1:0-8039 GCA_035499615.1 Candidatus Acidiferrales bacterium
CCGGTCACCCGGCACGTAACTGCCGGTGATGGGGGTAAAATACTTCACGAACGGCAGCCACCGGGCCAGCGGGATGTATTCGCCGAACATCACCAGCCGGCGTTTATGATACACGTCCGCCAACCGGCCTTTCGGCGTGACCAGAAACGCGCTGTTGTAATAATTGGTCGCGTCAGGCCGGAATTCCACGTCGTCGCTGTCGAATATAATCCAAACGCGGTTTGACTGTACCAGCCGGGTGATGGCGTTGACGGTATCGCCATCCAGGTCCGGCACGGCGGACTCAGGCCAGATCAACAAATCTGTTCTGCCGGAGGGACGGGCTGTGCGAGTCCCATTTTGTCCCTCATCCCGATTTGAAGAATTGAGAATTTGTATCACTCGCCTTTCCGGTGCTTGCTTGCTGCTCTCAACCAGCGCCTTGTCCGTCAATTGCAGCAGCTCCTGAAACCGACGCTCATTCTGGACCGGATCCCAGATCAGCGTTTGCGGAATGCTAGGCTGGATCAGGGTCACGCGCAGCATGGTTTCCGCGGAGATCCCCTGCCCTGACCGCACGTAACCGAAAAGGAACAATCCGATCACAGTCGCCAGCGGCAAGGCCATGTCCGCCTGCCAGACAAAGCGCCGGGTCGGGTCGCCAAAGAGTGCGCGCATGGCGGAGAACAGCGACAGGGAAAACCATGCGATGAGAAACGAAACACCATACACCCCCGTCACGGACGCGATTTGGATCAACGGCACCATCCGGTATTGCGAGACACCGAGAAAATCCCAGGGAAAGCCGCCCAGCACCCGCGCGCGCATCATTTCCAAGGCCACCCAGGCCGCCGCCCCCGCCAGCGCCCAGCGCGTCCGCCGCGCCCAATCGCCTTCACCGATTTTTCCTGCCAGAAGCCAGACCCAGACGGCCACAAACAGGGCCAGGACGGCCGCCAGTGAAACCCAAGCCAGAATCGAATACCCGGCCGCGGGAATCAGCAACAGCCAGTAGAGAGAAGAGAGAAAGTGCGTCAGGCCGGCGACGTAACCGATGCGGAAGGCATCACCGCGGTTTTTGCCATGTGCGATGGCCAGCAGAAATCCCGGCACAATCCACGCTAAGCCTTCGACATCGAATTTGGGAAATGCCAGCGTGAGTAAAAGCCCGGCACCCATCGCGGCCAGATAACCGCTGCGCAGGAAAATTTCACTGAGAAACCGCTTCAATGTGCCGTAGGGCGAATAATCCATGATAAACGCCGGCCCGGGACGGGCGCACTCGGCCGCGCGCTTCACCAGCCCCTGCCCGGCATTCACCACAATCGCCAGACGCGCGCCCCGCCACACGGCGAGGTCCACGGAAGAATTGCCGGCGTAATCGAAGCCGCGTTCGCCGAATTTTTCGATCAGTGCCTTCAGCTTGCTCCGGCCGCGGAGATTGGTCCGGCCATCGCTGGCCAGCACTTCATCGAACAACCCGGTGTACCGGGCGACGGGCAGGGCCATTTCCCGGTCGGAGGCTGTGACCAACACAAGCTTGCGGCCCGCGCTTTTTTGATCGCGCAAAAACGCGAGAAACGATTCCTGGTAAGGCAGCGTCGCCGGATCAACGGAAACGCGCCGTGCGAGCCGCTGTTTCAAAAATGCCCGTCCCCGCATCCACCAGATCAACACGGGAAACAACCAGAACGGATTGCGCCGGAGCAGGCGCGCCAGGAATTCCCAGAGCAAATCGGTTTGAATGAGCGTGCCGTCCAAATCCACACAAAGCGGGACCTGGTTTTCACGCGGTGCGTCAGATGATGGCGGCGTTATCACTCAGAATTATAAAGGTGGGGCGAGACTACCGGCGTGCGGCATGGCTTAAAAGTCAAATCTCCGGCCGCGAGGATCACCGCAGAGCGGGACGGGCTGCTTGGCCCACATGCAAAATTGGCTCTATTTGTCGAGCGCGCGTTCCAGCAGGGCTTTTTCGCGCGTGCCATAATTTAATTTCAGCGCCTCGGCCCGGGCGGCGGCCGTCATCTTTTGCCAGGACTTTTGCAGGGCGTTGATCGTCTTGTCCTCCTTCGTCCGGGCGGCCAGATCGGCCAGTTGGTATTGGAGAAATACCAGACAGAGCGCGTCTTCCAGAACGCGTGATTCCGGATCGTCCGGAAAATACTTTTTAAGGTTCAAATCCTGGACCCGGCGGATAGTTTCGTCGGGATAGCCGAGCTCACGCAGCATGTCGCCGGCCTTTTGAGCGTGGAATTTCTTCAGCGTAGCGCGCCATTGCAAGTACCCGGCGCGGGTCATCGGATAGGACTGGCGCGGGATCTCCCAGCGGCACAGGTGCTGGCAGCGTGCCGCCAGACGCAAAGCTTCGGACGCATCCGGTTGAAGCCGCGATACCCAATCGCTTAATCGCTGCGCATAAAGCAATTCGCGCGGCCGCGCCACGCCCTCGGCGGTCTCCCGGTTCGGGTCGCGCGCGTTTTCCTCGTCGAAACGGCGGAATGCCGCTTCAAAGCGCTGGGGATCGGCCGGCTGAAACGGTTCAGACATCGCAGCGTCTTAGGCCAAACGTGCCGGTCGCGCAAGGTTGTTTCGCCGCTCTCCCATTTGGTCAGCGGACTTCATCGTTATCGTCTTCCAACCGGGCAAAGTAAAAACAACCGGCGGCAGTCAGAACCGCGAACGCGGCGATGAGGCATGCTTGCGTGCCGGGCTGTTTTAGATCATCGGACAGTTCCTGCGTCAGGAGGCCCATCTTGCCATAAAGCAGTCCCATTTGATGCGACTCCGCCCTGGCATTTCCCAACAGCAATTCGTCCTGGGTCGGTTCACCCGAGTGCGTCCGGATCCAATAAAGCGCAACGGCGCTGCCAAGTCCCAACACCAGTGCCACGACGCCAAACGCCCGCAGCCGCCGCGATAGTTTCCGCGCCGGAACGACGCTGGAAGCCGGATCATTTGCAGACATGACAGAAAACGTTCCCCGCTCTGCCACTGAAACACAAGCCGATAAAAATCGCGACTCGCAACCCTGCCGTGCCGGGTCCCCGGGGCTGTAACTAACGTTTCAATACAACTCTGCGACGTAGAAATCAGGTGAATGTGCTCCACGCCCTGCCCTCTCCGGCTTGGCGGACAGAGGGCGGCTTCCAGCCGTGAGAGGGATTTCTCGTTTCTTCAGCTCGAAACGGCATTTCTGCATCATCACAACTAGGCGGAACGCCTAGGTCAGAACCAGGGAGTTGCCGACTTGACATCATGCTGGATGGGCTCATGGTTCAAATATGAACCCGGCCACACAACCGATGCACGGCACAAACAGCCCGGGCGAACAGGTGAAATCGGCAGTAACGGATGGCGACATTGAATTGGTGGTGGAAGAATCCGAGCAGGTGAGAGAGCATATTCGGATGCAGGCAACGGAGATCGGTCCAATTCTCGAAGCGTTGCTCCGCGACACGCACGGCCAAATCCGGTGGGGCTTGAACGAATAGGAAGCAACCGGATGGATTTTGTGCCTGAGGAAACTCCTTCACGTTCAAACAGGCGCAGGAACATGACAAGGACAAAGGAGAATTCCGGGCTGGCAACCTGAGTTATTCACAAGCGCCTTGTTGTAAACAGCAATGCCCCTGACCGGGAGCCTGTCATGTCTCAGCATCTCTTTTGCGTAAAAGCCACAAGAGTGCCAAAAACAATATCGCCGCGGCGGCGATGGCGATTGGTTTATTTGCGCTGACCCACAGGCGGGTGACCGTGACCGGCGACGCGGGGTTCTGTAATTCATCCAATTGCCGTTCGCATTTTCCGATGGTGCGGTAAAGCCGGTTGATTTCCACCATCTCCTCCTCGGTCAGTTTCTTCTTCGGCACCGTCCGGTCCGTATAAAAATATTTGGTCATGGGATTGAATTCCAGTTCCGACCCGATGAAAACAACGTCGGGATTCAGGTCCGAGGTGACGTACTGTTGTTCGTCATAGGGAAACGTCTGGGTGGTACGGACATCGACCGTGTCAAAATCGGGTTTTTCGGCTCCCGGATGGAACCAGCCTGGACTGTAGGTCGCCACCTGCATGTCGGGCGTGCGCGCCAGGCTGGTCACCGGCTGATTGACAATCTCCCGGACCCGGGCCTCGGCATTTTCCATTTGTGATCTTACTTCTGCTACACTGGAGGCCTTGCCGGGGGCCGCAACCCCGGACTGATCCGGGGTGTTGACGACCGCAGGTGGCTGCGCCGCCGCCGGATTGTAATGGAAATGTTGCTGCCACGCCGGGCTGAGATTTTTCAGTTTGGTATTGGCCAGCCCCTTGTCGGAAATGAAATAAATGTCCGTGGCCGAGACTTTAATGACGGTGACATTACTGTAAGTTTCACCACCCGCTGTGAGCACGGGCAGCTTCTCGTCCCCGAACACATTCAGTGAAGCCAGGGCCAGGCCAAGAATGAGAACGCTCGCAGCACGCATCTGGTGGCTATGCCCTGAAGCCGCACGTCTGTCAAGTTTCCCGTCCAAACTCCCAGCCCGGTATCGGTAGCAATTCACAGCCGATGCCGACCGCCACTCGGCTAATTTCTTACAGCCGAAGATCTCCAGACCCAATCGCCATGATTGAAGTCAACTCTGCCGGAAGAACCTTTGTCCAGGACAACCACGCCGCCGTCGTCAGTTTCATTCCAGCCGACTGAATAAAGTATGAACTGATCACCTGCCGTTCGGCGATAATGCAGCGGCTGAGCGTTGATGATATCGTGAGGCAGCTTGTCAATGAATTGTGGCGCGACCGCGTCGAGCGATTCGGGATATTCTCCGTGTGCGAGCCGGTAACGTTCCAGCGAAACGGCGACGCGCGCCAAATCCACTGATTCCTGGGCGTAGGCGAATTTTTTCACTGCGTTGCCCAATGCGGGCAGCAACCACAATTCAAAAAAGTTATCAGCGGTCCGGTGACTCAACTCCCGCCCTACTGCATCGTCGACAGCATCGGCCGCAGCAGGCGACACAGTTCCATCCTTCTCATTTACGAGCGGCAAATACCAGTTTTCATAAAACTGGCAGATGTGCAGTTCATTTTGATAAAACCAGCCGTTGGGACATAAATAATACAGGATGGCACTCAAGTTCCACAGACTATGCTCGTTTTCCCCGAAGTCACCAAAGGTTTCTCTAAGGTGGCGTAGATTTTGGCGCTGGAGAAATTCAATCACACCCACATTGCAGTTACGTTCACCCCGGATGGCCAGCTTGTAATCAGCCAGAAAGTTAAACCCCGCTAATTCAGTGCTGAGTTCAGCGAGCTGTTTGTCCGACCATTTATGTTCCTCCAGTCCTTCCCAGACCGGCTGGAGCGCGAGGTTCACAATGGCAATGCGCACCAGATGAGAAATGAGAATCGGTTCGGTCTGGATGGAATCACTCAACCGCAGCATGAGTCTTATATCGGCCAGAGACTTTTCGCTTTGGTTATCCTGCAATTCGGCGATGGCACGCAGGTGGAGTACTTGGGCATATCGCTTCACCGTTGCCAGATGCGAAAGCCAAATGTCGGCCGGGTTATCTTTGTTATATTCCAACGGAAACCGTGAGTAAGGCCGCGTACTGTCCTGTCGCAGCTTTTCGATCACCGGATCGAATTTGCTTAACGCCAGCAACACGTCGGCGGCGGGTGATTGCGGCTGTGGGGTGGTGGGAATGTTCGCGTCGGGATTTGTCCTTTCCAATTCACGATAGTATGACTGCCATGGCTGCAAGCTTATCATGCGGGCAGTGGCCCAACCGCTCGCTACTTCAGGTGTTGGACTCGAATGATACACCCAATTGGTCCCCACCAGTCCCGATACGGAAACTGGAAGCCGGGTCAAGAGATTGGAAACCTCCTCGCTGTAAATACGCTTGCCATACCACTCTTCAGCCAGTTTCGGTTCGTTTTGAAACAAATCCTTGATCTCGGCGATCCAAACCGGCGACATGGCAAAATTTTGATCATCCGGCACGGGGCTCGGAGCAATGCCGGCCATATCATAGTGTTCCCCTTTGGCCGCTCCTGCGCGTTTGTATGCCTCCCAATCATGTTTGCCGCGCCAGTCTTCCTCGGCATAAAAAAGCGCAATCAGCGTCACAAAGCACGCCAGTCCAAAAAGAAACCGTCTAAAGTTCCGCCAGTGGCAAACCCAGCGAATGAACGAACCAATCAGAAACCCGGCCACCGCTATAACACTTGCCCAGATCGTCGCCATCAGGACCAAATCGGTGATTGAACTGGTCATTTGAATCAACAGCCCGATCGAAAAAATTATTACAAACGCGGCAACCAGTATCAGCAGCCAGAAAAAGAAAAATCCACTTGGTCCTTTCCATGATTTTCTCCAGATGCTTTTGGGTTCATCGTTCATAAATTTCCCATTCCATCGTGGCAGTCGACGTGAGTCGGCCCATTTTTCAGCATTTGATCAGAGCGGACGCACGTCCGCTGCTACGTCGTTAAGATTTCAATGCGCAGCTCGCTCCGCGGCCGGGGGAAGAAAATCCTCAGCTGCTCGGCCTCGCGGGTTTCACGCGGCCCCAACATTTCAGCAAGCAGCCGTCGCTGTTGGCGCACTTCCACGTTGATTTCCACTGACGGCGGCGAGTGGCTTTCCGCAACCACCGGTGCCGCGCCACGTTGTGAAAAATCTACACCCAATATAAACACCCAAATTGCGGCCAATCCGGCCCAAGCGACGGGATGAGGCCAGAAGAGGGTCGAGAGCCGAGAAACAAGGGTGGAAGGTTCAAATCGCCCCTGCCCTCGACGCTCGACGCTCGACGCTCGACCAGCTGCGGCAAGAATCTCTTCGCGCCATTCGGCCGGAACCTCCCGCAGAGGCTGGCGGTTCAGGCGTAGCTCAAATTGTTCCATTTCTCCGTTCATCATTCTGCCTTCTTCATTTCCTCGTAAAGGGGACGCAGGCGCCCGCGTAATTTGTCTAGGCCATAGCGATACCGGCTGGCGGCGGTATTCTGGGGAATATCCAGCGCGGCGGCGATTTGCTCAAAAGTCAGCCCCTCCCAGAGCTTCAGGTGGACCACGGCCCGCTGGTCAGGAGGCAATTCCGCCAGCGCCCCGGCCAGTTCAGCCCGAAAAGTCTGTTCGTCAGGATCCTTTGCCGGCGCGAATGGAGAAATGATGTCGGCGGCGAAATTTTCCCTGGTTCGTTCGCGCCCGCCGCGGCGTCGGATTAAATCAATCGCCGCGTTGTGGGCCAGCCGTATCAGGAATGCGCGTTCGTCGCGAATGCCGTCCAACAACTCCGGCTTACGGGCCAGTTTGACAAATATATCCTGGAGTACATCGTGTGTGTCGGCTTCGTGGCGGGTGAAATTGAGCAGAAAGGCATAAAGCGGCTGGGCGTGCTCGTCGTAGAGCCGTTCGAGTTCCGGTTCCCGCCGCATTCCAACCTATATGACGCGCCCGACGACGCGATTTGTCTAGAGAAATCAAAGCGGTTGATTGATGCCCTGCTGCTCTGCTACTGGGGCATCGCTTCAAGTGAGTCTGGCTTCAATCACATTGACAAACCGCGTGGTTATGAGAAGCTGCGCACCCTCTTTTGAGTGCCTCGGTAGCTCAATTGGTAGAGCAGTTGACTCTTAATCAATTGGTTTAGGGTTCGAGTCCCTACCGGGGCACCATCTCTAAATACATATTTGCCAATGGCTTATGGTGTTTGGCTCGTGACTTCCGTAAAACCTCAAAAACCGTGCTTGGCCAATTCTTGGCCAATTTTGGGATCGTCGCTCACGCCTCTGAGAGTCCGCCGCAGCCTTGAGGCAACTGAACAGGTCCGCGAGTTTTGGCGCTGATAGTTAGGAAAAGCGCGGCTGGCTTCCGCCGTTCAGGTAACGATGAATCTCAGTTCGCGGAATCAACACGCGCCTAAGTCCGGGAAGTTTGCGAAGCACCTTGCGGCGAACGAGTCGGCGAATCGTTTCTTCGCAAACGCCCAATTCGGTGGCGCTGCTTTTCACGTCCAGGGTTTGGCATTCAGTTGTCGCTGTTGTATTCATCTTGAGGCAACA
>DATJYM010000176.1:0-7650 GCA_035499615.1 Candidatus Acidiferrales bacterium
CGTATCCTTCGTCCCGCGACATCAATGTCGCCGCGCCCCCCGCGGTGCGCACCATCTGACCGCCGCGACCCGGGGTCAGTTCGATATTGTGAACGGCAAGGCCGACCGGAATGGATTTGAGCGGGAGCGCATTGCCGACCTCTGGTGGAGCGGCGGGACCACTGGAAATGGTGCCACCGACTTTGATGCCCGCCGGGGCGATAATGTAAGCTTTTTCGCCATCCTTGTATTGCAGCAGCGCCAGGCGCGCCGAGCGCATCGGATCATATTCAATCGCCGCGATCGTCGCTTCCACGCCGTGTTTCTGGCGTTTGAAATCCACCAGGCGGATTTTTTGTTTGTGCCCGCCGCCAATCCCGCGTGCTGTCACTCGACCGTAGGCATTCCGGCCGCCGGTTTTCTTCCGCGTGACGACCAGCCCCTTTTCGGGCTTCGTCTTCGTAATATCGCTATAATCCGCGTACGTAACGTAGCGCAGAGACGGCGTTAGCGGTCTAAATGTTTTAACTGGCATAAAAACAAAAGTTTTAGCAGCAACTTTGAAGTCGGCAGGCCATCATTCCTGTCCCGGCTGGGATTCAGTTATCGGTCTGCAAACATGCTGTCCATTTGCCCGGCAGGAGGGTCGCGCTGTAACGCAGCAAGGGCCTGTCTTCCGAGCGAAACGGAGCGGAGAAAATATCAGAAGCCTGTCTCAGTGCAAGCGTTTTTTTGAAGAATTTTGAAGCTCTAAACCACCAGTAAATACCGTGCGGCGAGCAGTTTTCCGTCATGGCCGGCCGCGCATTTCCAGCAAAACGCCAACACTCGAAAAGGTGGAAACCACGTATGGCACCATTACTGTCGGCAGCATTTTGACCCAAACGCCCCGCATGATATGTCCGGACAGGATCGCGTCACTGTGATGAATGGCAATCAGGATGAACCCCACGACCAGAGCGTATTTGTGCGCGCGTTTGACCACCGAAGGTCGCAATGCGAGTTGAAACCGTTCTTTCATGCCGGACCAACCGTAAGGGACCAGCCGGAAAGACTCAAGAACCCCGCCGACCTTCGCAGAAGAACTTTTGAGTCGTTTTCACGCGAACACGGTCTCATCCGTGAACGATTCATTCACCGGAGAACTTCATGTTTACCATCACCATTACCGAAACGGATTATTTCATGCCGGAAGACGGGGCCGTCGCCCAAAAGCGGTTTCTGGAATTGCTGGCGAACCCCGGGGAAGTCTGGATGAGCGCTTATAGTTTTACCCTGCAACCGATGTTCGCCGAACTGCTCAAAGCCGATGCCCGGGGCGTAAAAATTCATCTACTGCTTGACCACAGCCAGGAGGCCGGACGCGCAGAAGCATCCCAGGTGAAGAATCTGGCTACCAACCTGAAACACGGTGATGTCACCATTACCACGGCGGGCATTAACAGCCGGGCACCGGCCGATATCTGGCACTGGAAAGGGTTCGTGGTACAACAGGCAGGTTCCGGCGACTATGCCTGCTGGGAAGGCAGCACGAATTTCAGCCAGAGCGCGTGGCTGGAAGGCAATTCCGCCCGGACTTTTTCCTCGGCTGTGTGGGCGCAGAAATTTATCCAGCAGTTCGAGCTGCACAAACAATGGGCCCTGGCCAACGAGCCGCAATACCAGGTTCAATAGAGGAGGATTGAACGAAGGGTGTGCTATCCGGCTTTCCACCTGGAGCGCCAGACATGCCCCCCGCGCCGGCTCGCATCCTATTCCATCGGCCATTTAGGGTGGAAAATGACGTAAACCGGCGTATAGTCCAGTGTGTAATCCGAAATCAAATCGTCCCATTTCATGAGCGTCCAGGGGTGAAACGTGCTGCTGCCGTTCTTGGTGAAGACAATGTCGTCGGCAATGTAAACCACCACATGAATCGGAAATCCGTCAGGTCGGTAGAAGACAATTAAATCACCAAATGTCGCCTCCCGCACCTTGGTGTAGTTTTGGACCAGATCGTTTCCGCACACGTCGAAATCATAGAACCGGTCGTCGGGTTGATCGCGAAAAAAATTGAATGCCGTCCAATTGCAGTCGGGCCATTTCGTCGAGGCAAGATCCGCCGGCGGAGTTGGGAACGTATAGAGATATTTACGCGCAAATGCGGGCAGCAAGTGCGCCACGTCAATGGTCATCCCCCCGGGAGTATTGGTCAGTGAATCCAGCAACGCCACAATGTCTTTATTGCGTCGCCCTTTGGCCCAGTAATCCGCCAGCGCGTCGACATTGCTGTTCGGAGTGACGTGCAATTTCATCAGCAACGTGCGGGTGCGGGCGAGCCGCTTGATCAAACGCCGCCGCTCGTCGTCGCGGGCTATGCGCGGATAAACCACGGAGATGTCGGAGAAGCACAGACATTCCCCCCGGCGATAGACCAATTTTTTCAAAAGCGCGAGCGTTCCGTCGCTCAGTCCTGCATCGCCAAACCAGTTTTCGAGATTGTCCGAACGCGATTTGAACGGCCATAAATGCAGCGTGTTCTCCTGGCTCTTGGCCAGCACGGAATAGATCTTTTGCCGCGCGGGTTCGTCCAGCGCCAGAACCAAATCGTCACCCGGCAGGACCAGAACGCCGTCGGTTTTCTCACTCCACGCGGCAGCATTCGTCAATTCGGCAAGTTGTGCGGGCGGTAAACCGCACTGGCCGAAAAATGCCGCCAAGGTTGCGGGTGTGTAGCCTTCGAAAAACCAGTGCGTCGCGCCGAAGAAATTTGCGTCCGCGGGAACAAACTCATCCGGCGGTTCAAGTGAAATGCGCGCGTATTCCAGGTCCCCCCACGGACCGGGATGGCCATGAAGATAAGGTTCCTGTGGAGTGGCGATGGCAGGCATCACCGTTACCGGCGGCTGAAAGTGAACCCCGGATTCAGGCCGGCGACCGAAAACCAGCATTGCCAGCAGGCCCAATTGAATCAGGCACACAACCGCCAGGAGCAAGGTCAAACGTGACAAATTTCCAGCCCGTTTTTGACTGGCGCTTTGCTCCGGCGACCCGCTGCGGCCTTCGTTCAAGTTGTATTCGGGCATGGTTCAGATCCGGCACTTCAGCGCAGAAATTTCATCGTGCTTTGAAACTACGCCCCAGTCTTGCAAAACGCGGGGGGATTCGCAAAAGAATACGCAACTTTGAAAGTACCGGGGTTTAATGTTGGAATTGCGATTGTTTACTGACCCTGGCCAGGCGTTCTTCCCAGTCGCCTTTGTGGGCCAGCGGGTCCACGTCCGTGCCCCAGAGCCTCTTTACCATCTCCCGTTGGGGTACGAACGGGCATTTCGCCTTTGGATTCTTGAAGGCGTCTTCCAGCTCGCGCAAGGCCAGTTGCGCCCCCGTCATGATCGCCGGCTTTTCCGCGCGAGAGAATCGCGAGTTCAATTTATGCGCCGCGTCGTCGAGAGCGCCCCAACGTTCCGCATGTGTGCGCCCCCAGAGTGTCGGTTGCGTGTCCAGCCGGGAAAGGTTCCAAAATCCGATCCGGATTTGCCGGACGGGTTTGAATTCCTTGCTTATCAGCCCGCGGAAAATATCCTCTAAAGCCACGTTGATGACCGAATTCTGAAACTGCGGCGCGTGAAAAGAATGGCCGCCGCCGACTTCGCTGAAATCGGTGAACCGGATCGTCAACCCCAGCTCGCGTGCCTGCAATTGTTCGCGGCGCAACTGGCCGACCAGCCGCGTCGCCTCGCTCAAGGTGAACGTCAGCGCCGCCTCGTAATCCGGTTCGTCGTAAGGCAGGGTGGTGTTGCTGGAAATCGTCGTGCGGTCCTTCACGTCGAGCAGCAGCGGTTCATCCCACAGGCCGTTGGCAAACAGCCAGAGCTGGGTCCCCCAGATGCCGAATTTCTTTTTGAGCAGCGGCGATGGCAGTTTGGCCACATGACCAAAGGTCTCCGCGCCGAGCGCCGCCAACGCGCGTTGCCGGTTTTTGCCGATGCCCGAAAGCTCGCGCACGGAACGGTCCTGCAAAAATTCCTTTTCCTGCCCGGCCGGAATCTCGATGAAGCCCGGCTTGGCCGCGTCCGTGGCCAGTTTGGCCAGCCGCGAGGAATTCGCCAGACCGGCGGACACGGGCAATTTGACTTCCTTCAAAATTCGCTGGCAGATCTCCTTGACGTAATCTCCCGGTGAGGTGTTTCGCCAGATCACCTTGTCCATCGTTGTAAAGTCGAGGAAGCCTTCATCAATCGAGATGGGCACAAGGGTCGGGGAATATTCTTCAAGAATATGGAACATCTCCGCCGAGAGCCGCCGATATTCGTCATAGTGCGGGCGGCACAAAACGCCCTTTGGGCAGAGCAGCTTTGCCTCGAAGCACGCCATGCCGGTCTTGATGCCGAACGTCTTAGCCGCGCGATTGGAGGCAATGACGATGCCGTCCCCGCGCCGCCCGCCGCCCACCCATACCGGACGGCCTCGCAGTTTCTGGTTCAAGGCAATCTCGCAACTGGCGAAGAAACTATCGCCGTCCACGTGCAGGATGCGAATGGGTGTCTTGGCATTCACGGCAGGATTTAATTTAGCACGAAATAAACGGAACACACGAACGGGAAAGCGGCAAGGGACATGGCCTGCAAAGGTTGGCCTTTCGTTCTCGTGGCTTGATGCAGGTTTTTGCGTCCATTCGGGCCTGAATATTGCAGAAGGGGTGGGACAAACGCTGTCCAGGCCAGGAAGTGAAAGCAGGGAATTAAATCCGTAGCGGCGTCCTGGAAGAGCACCGCAATCCTTAAAAAAATAAGCGGCCTTCTTGCGAAAGCCGCGACCTCCGTGTCGAAGATGACTTACGTCAAAACAATTTTGTCACCGGCTTTCAACGTCACAATGGCTTTCTTCCAATCGGACGTCTTGCCGGCCTGGGTCGTCCGGAGGCGGCGCGGCTTGCCGTGAACGTTCAACGTATTGATCTTGGTGACCTTGACTTTGAACAATTCCTGCACGGCCTGGCGGATCTCCGTCTTGTTCGCCCGGCGGTCAGCAACCACGGTATATTGATTGAGCTTTTCGCCCTGCCGCGTGCCCTTTTCCGTCAAACGCACGGTCTTGATGACTTCAAAAGTGTTCATTTTATTCCTTGCCCAGACGGGCTTCGACCTTCTCAAACGCACTCTTCGTAAAGAGCAACTTGTCCGGCCGCAAAATATCGTAGGTATTCAGCGAATCGCTCGTGGCCAAGGCCACTCCCGGCAGGTTGCGCGAAGCCAGGGTCAGATTTTTGTCGGCGCCGGTCGAAATCACGAGCGTGGTGCCCTTCAGTTCCAACGCTGAAATCACCCTGATAAACTCCTTGGTCTTCGGTGAGCTGAGCTTCAATTCGTCCACCACGATTACGTCACCGGCCTTGAGCCGTTCGCTTAATGCCTTGCGCAGCGCCAGCGAGCGCGTCTTTTTGGAAACCTTTTTGGCAAAATCTCGCGGGCGGGGACCAAAAACCACACCACCACCGACCCACAAGGGTGATCGGAACGAGCCGGCGCGGGCGCGGCCGGTGCCTTTCTGGCGCCACGGCTTCTTGTTCGTGCCGGCGACTTCACCCACATTTTTGGTGTTGGCGGTGCCGCTGCGTTGCGCCGCCTGATACGCGACCACCGCGTCATGAACGGCCTGCGTGCCCTTCCCGCCTTCCACCAGCGGGAACTTTACTTCCAGTTCGCCCTGGTTTTTTCCTGCGATATTCTTGATGGCAATTTTCATGTCAATCTGCGGTAGGGCTGCGCTGCGGCGCCGCCTCGGACGACCGGCAGGTCGCCCCTACCAAATTATTTTTTGGCCTCCGCTGGCTTGGCTTCGGGCTTCTTCTCGGCTGCGCCTTTCCTCTTCATCGGCGCCTGGCTGACCGGCGGCTTCCAACCCTTCGGCCGTTTCTTGGATTCGCGGATCACCACGTAATCGCCTTCCGCGCCGGGAATCGCACCCTTGATCAGCAACAAATTGTCCGTCTCGCGCACTTGAATGACTTCTAGATTCTGGGTCGTGCGTTTGACCTGACCCATGTGACCGGGCATTTTCAAGCCGCGCATGACCGTGCCGGGGAACAGGCGCTGGCCAATGGCGCCGCTGCGGCGGTGCCAGCCTTTGGCGCCGTGCGTCGAATCCCCACCGGCGAACCCGTGCCGGCCCACCACACCTTCGAAACCGCGGCCCTTGGTGACGCCAATGGCATCCACAAAATCACCGGGCGCAAACAATGCCGGGCCAACCACATCGCCGGGTTTTACTTCCTTGGAAAAATTGCGGAATTCCTTGATACGCTTCACCGGCGCGCCGTTCTGCTTCTTAATGTGGCCGAGCAGGGCTTTGGTGAGGCGTTGTTCCTTTTGATCGTCAAACCCGAGCTGCACCGCGTTGTAGCCGTCCTTGCCCGCCTGGGTCTTGACCTGCAAAACGCGGTTGGGCCCCGCGAGCACGACCGTCACCGGCGTCATGATCCCACGGGCGTCGTAAACGCGCGTGTTGCCGAGTTTCTTTCCTAAAAGTCCGAGAGGCATGGGTTCGTAATTGGTTAAATTGGTGATCGGTTAAACCCGTAACGCGCCGTTACTGAAGCTTTGTTCCTGTATAACTTGGTTAACGAGTTGCTCATCTAACTCCTAAATCTTAATCGTAATGTCCACGCCGGCGGGGAGGTTGAGCTTTTTCAATTCATCCACCGTCTTGGCCGTCGGATCCAGGATGTCAATCAGCCGCTTGTGCGTGCGTTGCTCGAAGGTTTCTTGCGACTTCTTGTCCGCGTGCGGCGAGCGTTGGACGGTGAACCGCTCGATGCGGGTCGGGAGCGGGATCGGGCCGGCGACGCGCGCGCCGGTGCGTTTGACCGTGTCGGCGATCTCGCGCGCCGACTGGTCTATGACGCGATGGTCATAGGCCTTAAGTCGAATTCGAATGCGTTGGGCAGCCATACAAAGAACAATTGTCTGTTAATGGTTTCAATAGTTTGCCGCTTCAATTTTTTGAAGGCGGGTGCAAAGTTTATCAGTAAAACTCCTCCGTGCAACAAGTTTTTGGCGCCGTTTCCATCTACGTCCGCGCCGCTGGTTTCTTAGCCGCCTGATCCAGAATCGTATTCAGCACGCTCTGTGGCACCTGCTCAAATGTCAATGGTTCCATGGAATACGACGCCCGACCCTTTGACAACGACCGGATGGCCGTCGCGTAACCGAACATTTCGGCCAGCGGCACGTTCGCGCTCACAATCGTCTGCCCCATTTTAGCTTCGATGTTGACGATATGGCCGCGACGGCGGGTGATGTCACCGATCAAATCGCCCTGGTATTCGTCGGGCGTGGTGCATTCCACCTTCATAATCGGTTCGAGCAAAATCGGACTCGCCTTTTTGAAGGCGTCTTTGAGCGCGAAAATACCCGCCATCTTGAACGCCAGTTCGTTCGAGTCCACCTCGTGGAACGTGCCGTCCACCACCTGCACCTTGAGGTCAATGATCTGGTAACCGGCATAAACACCACCCTTGATGGCTTCCTCAATGCCGTCAATGACCGCAGGGATGTATTCCTTGGGAATTGCACCACCGACTATCTTGTTCTCGATTTCGACGCCTTTGCCTTTCTCGTTCGGCTGAAGCTGGATGCAGGCATGACCATATTGGCCGCGTCCGCCTGACTGACGGATGAACTTGCCCTC
>DATJYM010000177.1:0-17749 GCA_035499615.1 Candidatus Acidiferrales bacterium
CAAGGAGGGTAGGGAATTTTCTCCCGAGCCGATGACACCGCATTACCTGCGCGGCACCTTCCAGGCAATGCGCTTCCTGGCGGTGCAAAACCTGCGGCTGCTCCGCAAGCAGATCAAATCCCTGCCGCCGGAACTGGTCCCGGTCGCCCAGCAAGTCGCTGATTTGGAACCTGTGATCCTTCAACGCTACCGCCGCCTCATTGAACATCAATTCGAGGCCTGGCGCATCCGCATCCATGGCGACTTGCACCTGGGCCAGTTGCTCTGGACGGGACGCGATTTTGTCTTTCTGGACTTCGAAGGCGATGCGACCAAGCCGATCAGCGAACGGCGCATCAAACGCTCGCCGTTGCGTGACGTGGCGCGAATGTTGCGCTCGTTCCACCACGCGGCGTATGCCGGCTTTCACCAGCAAGTGGATTTGGGCGTCATCTCCCGCGAAAACCTGACAAGGTTCGAGCCGTGGGTCCGGCATTGGAATGTAACGGTGAGCCACGCCTTTTTGCAGGCTTATTTCCGCATTCTGGAAAAATCCGAATTGCTGCCTCGCGACGAGGAAAAATTGCGCGCGTTGTTGATGGCCTACCTGCTTAACCAGGTCGTGGACGAACTGGGCGGCGAATTGCGGCGGCACTCCGACAACGTCCGCGCCCCCTTGCGAGCCATCATTTTTTTGACGGAAGAGCCGCTGCCGTTGCGCGATTCCACCCCGCCCGCCGAAGCCAATGCGAGCCCGCCGGCAAAGCCCTGAAATGTGCTCCTGTTTTTGGCGAACACCCTCTTGCGCTCCGCCACTCCTGCACCGACAGCCGGGAATGGAGCCCATGGCCGGATGGCATCGTGACGAGCCCGACAGCGGTTCAAAAATAATAAATTTCAGGGGCTCATCAATCACCAATCACGCACAGCTTTCCACCACGCGCTCATTGCTCTTTATCGACAGTTTCATTGACACCTCAGGGGAAATGGAACTTTGTCCGATGACAAGGCGAGGTGGGAATCGAACGAGGCCTTGACTCTTGTCAAGAGTCAGCGCATTTCGTTCACTGAACGTGTTGCCGCTCTTCAACCGGTCATGAACCAATTCATTCTTGCCATCGATCAGGGCACCACCAGTTCGCGCGCCATCCTCTTTGATCGGACTGGCGGCATGGTTGCCGTTGCCCAGCGCGAATTCACCCAATATTTTCCGCAACCCGGCTGGGTGGAGCACGATGCGAACGAAATCTGGTCCACACAAGCTGGCGTGTTGACGGAATGCGTGGCGCAAAAGGGATTGGACTTCCGGCAGATTGCTGCCGTGGGCATCACCAACCAGCGGGAGACGGTCGTCGTCTGGGATCGCGCAACCGGCGAGCCGATTCACCGCGCCATCGTCTGGCAGGATCGTCGCACAGCGGGAATATGCGATGAGCTCAAAAAGGACGGATTGGAACCGTTGATCCGGCAGAAAACCGGTCTGGTCCTCGACGCCTATTTCTCCGGAACGAAGCTGAAGTGGATTCTCGATCACGTTGCTGGCGCGCGGCAGCGGGCGGAATCCGGCCGGCTCGCATTCGGCACCATTGATACCTGGCTTGCGTGGAAGCTGACCGGGGGAGCGGTTCATATCACTGATGCCAGTAATGCAAGCCGTACCCTGCTCTATAATATCCACACCAACCAGTGGGACGACGACTTGCTTAAGCTGTTCAACGTTCCGCGGGCAGTGCTGCCTGAGGTGCACGCCTCCAGCGAACGTTACGCGGAAACGGTGGCGGGTCTTTTCGGCGCGCGGGTGCCGGTTGCCGGCATCGCCGGGGACCAGCAGGCGGCACTCTTTGGCCAGATGTGTCTTCAGCCCGGCATGTTAAAAAACACCTACGGCACCGGCGCCTTCATGGTCCTCAACACGGGCCACCACCCGGTGGCTTCCAAAAACAATCTACTCACGACCATCGCCTGGAAAATTGACGGCCAGACCACCTACGCGCTGGAAGGCAGCGTCTTTATCGCCGGCGCGGTCGTCCAGTGGCTGCGCGACGGCCTGGGCCTCATCCGCACTTCCGCTGAAATCGAGCAACTCGCGGCGACGGCGCCGGACAACGGCGGCGTGTTCCTGGTGCCGGCTTTCGCCGGGCTGGGCGCACCGCATTGGGATCCGTCCGCCCGCGGGATCATCACCGGACTCACGCGGGGCACTACTGCCGGGCACCTCGCCCGTGCCGCACTTGAAAGTGTCGCCTTCCAGACCGCCGAAGTGCTGCAAGCAATGCAGGCGGACTCCGCCATCCCGGTGAAAGAGTTGCGTGTGGATGGCGGCATGACCGGCAATGATTTGCTGATGCAGTTTCAATCGGACATCCTCGGCCTCCCGCTCGTACGGCCCAGGGTTCGCGAAACCACCGCCCTTGGCGCGGCGTATCTGGCCGGACTGGCCGTGGGTTTCTGGAGCGACACGAAGGAACTCCAAATACAATGGCAGCGGGACAAGGAATTTCATCCGGCAATGGACCCGGAGAAAGTGGCTGAACTGAAGCGCCACTGGGATCAGGCGGTAAGGCGGGCGAAAGGTTGGTTGCAGGACTGATTCCTGGCAGCGGTTACGGCTGCCAGACCGGAAGAAACCCTGCAGCAATTTCGGTAAAATCCGCAAGCTGGCGTCTTTGCCAGTCATCATCACGACCGAGCGTGTCCGCCAGCAAGCGCGCCGCGGCGGGTGCCATGGCGAGCGCTGCGCGGGCGTTCAGGAACAGCGCGCGAGTGCGGCGGGCAAGCACGTCATCCAACGTGCGCGCCATTTCGTAACGCGCGGCCCAGACGATTTGCGCGCCGCAGATGGGCATCGACTCATGCAGCGGTGTCGCCAGGCCGGGTTGTTCGCCGATGAGATCGGCTATTTTCCCGGCGTCTGCACCGTAGTCCGCCAGTGGGCCGGGTATCTCGGGAGGACTTGGAAAACCATGTACGCGTAATTCCCTGGTTACGCACGGACGTTCCGGCAAGGAGGCCAGCTCGGCAGCGCGGCTCACCGCATCTTCGGCCATTTTCCGGTAGGTCGTCCATTTGCCGCCGGCAATGGTCAGCAGGCCGGACGGGGATACTTGAATCGTGTGGTCGCGCGATAGCGCGGCGGTGTTGGCTTCGGACTTGGTTTTGACCAGCGGCCGGATACCGGTGAATACGCTCAGAATGTCGGCCCGCGTCGGACATTTGGCCATGTAGCGGCCGGCGGTTTCCAGAATGAAATCCACCTCGCCCTCCTGTGCTCTCGGTTCAAGACTTATCTCAGAAATTGGCGTATCGGTCGTCCCGACCAGAACATGGCCGTGCCAAGGCACGGCGAACAGCACCCGGCCGTCGCGCGTGTGGGGTACCATGATCGCCACGTGGCCCGCCAGAAATTCGCGGGGCAAAACAAGATGGACACCCTGACTGGGTGCTATCATTGGCGTTGTATCTGGATTGTCCAGACGCCGGAGTTGGTCGCAGTATGGGCCGGTAGCGTTGATGAGACAACGCGCACCGAGGGCGTGTTCGCGACCGCTTTCTTCATCGCGGAAGGTGAGACCAGTCACTTTGCCCCTGGCATCTTTGACCAAAGCAGTTACCCGGGCGTAGTTCAAAACCAAGGCACCCTGCTCAACAGCGGTCTGGATCAGGTTGATCAGCAACCGGCTGTCGTCAAACTGACCGTCGTGATAAATCACGCCACCGCGGAGGCCGTCCGGTTCCAGCGTCGGGATGTGTTGCAACACCTCGTCACGCGACAGGATTTTTGATGGACCGAAACCATGCTGGCCGGCCAGAAGATCGTACATTTTGAGGCCGACGCCGTAAAATGGCGCTTCCCACCAAAGATAATTCGGCACCACAAATTCCAGGTTGCGCACGAGGTGCGGTGCGTTTTGCAGCAGCAAGCCGCGCTCTCTCAACGCTTCCATCACGAGTGGAATATTGCCTTGCTGCAAATAACGCACGCCGCCATGGACCAGTTTCGTCGATCGGCTCGACGTGCCTTTGCCAAAATCGTTTTGTTCGAGGAGAACCACGCGGTACCCGCGCGACGCCGCATCCACCGCAATTCCCGCGCCGGTCGCACCACCGCCAATGACGGCGATGTCCCAGGCTTCACGGTGTGCGGTGATGGTTTCCAGGAAGGCGGCGCGGTTCACCGGCAGATTTTGTTTTGCGTGCGCAAAAATGTCACGACCCGTTCTGGAAAATTCGTGAACACACCATCCACGCCGAGCGCGGCCATGGTGGCGATTGCGGCCGGTGTATCGATGGTAAAAACCAGAACCTTCAACCCGCGCCGATGCGCGTCGACCACCAGCCCAGGTGTCACGCATCGCCTGCCTGGATGAAGCGACCACGCTCCCATCTGTTCCGCAAACGCCGCCAGTCCCGGCGGCACCTTTCCAATCAAGGCGCCGATCCGGATTTGCGGCCGCAACCTAATTGCGGTCTCGATTTGCTTGTGATCAAAGGCAGAAACAAGAAGATCCTCGTATCGCCAGCCGCGCTCCTGCACATATTGATCAATGAGTCGAATGACCGGTGAGGCCGTTCCCGGACCTTTGAGTTCGATATTGATGATGGCCTGGCGGTTGACGGTCTCAAAAACCTCTTCCAGCGTCGGAATACGTTCGCCGCGACCGGCATCGAGCGAGCGGAGATAATCAAACGATTTCTCCGCCACCGCGCCGGTGCCGTTGGTCGTACGGTCCAGGGTGTCGTCGTGAATCACGACCAGATGACCGTCCGCCAGATGCACGTCCACTTCGATTCCATTCGCGCCCAATTCCAGCGCCTTCCTGACCGAGCGAAGGGTATTTTCCGGTTCGTGTCCCGCCGCCCCCCGGTGGCCAAAGCAGAAAAATTTGGACATTGTCATTTGAACAAAACCGCCTGCCTGCCGAAAAACATGGATGTCGGGGTGAACCGATGAACGAGCGTGTTCAGGCACGATCCATGTTACCTGTCCGCAAGCACCTGTTGGCTCAACTGGTACCCCGAACGATCCGTATTGGTTTGAATCTGACGAAATTTCTCCTCAATGCGCAAGCGCGCTGAGCGACAGAAGTAGTCCACCAGCTCCGGCAGGCGCTCCGATTCGGCCCCCTCATCGCCAACCTGCAACCACTGCCCGGCGTGCAGGCAGGCCGCCGTGATGGCGAACAATTCCGCGCCAATATCTACGAAACGGCCCAGGAGCAGTTGCTCACGTTCCAGTTTTTGTCCGTGCCGGATCATCGCGTAGAAAATCGCGCGCGCCAGCCGGCGGCTGGTCCGCGCGGCGTAGCGCAAATGGGGGTTGAAGGTCGAAGGCCGAAGATTCAAAGTTGAAGCGATCGGCAACCATTGTTTCGCGTACCAGGTCAGGTAAAACCACGCCGCCTTCGCCAACAGGCGCAGTCGCTGCGGCCACGGCAAATGCGAATTCAGCACCGGCGCGATGATTTTCAAGTGCGGGTCGAGCATTTCGCGGGCAATGAACAGCCGCATGATTTCGCTGGAACCTTCAAAAATGGTGTTAATGCGGCTGTCACGCAGGAAACGCTCAACCGGCACCGCCGGTTCGCCGCGTCCCTGTAACGACTCAGCGGTTTCGTACCCGCGCCCGCCGCGAATTTGCATGGTGTCGTTGACAATCTGCCACGCCGCTTCCGTCCCCCACAATTTGCACAAGGCCGCTTCGAGGCGCACGTCGGCATTTTTGTCGCGGTCAACGCGGCTGGCGGCGAACAGGGTCATTGATTCCATTGCGAATGTGTTGGCCGCCATGCGCGCGATTTTGTCGGCAATGGCCGCGTGCCGGCCGATCGGCGCGCCCCATTGAATACGTTGGTTCGCCCAGTCGCGCGAAATTTGCAAACAGCGTTTCGCCATACCGACGCACGCCGCCGGTAGCGTCAGCCGGCCGGTGTCGAGCGTCGTCAGCGCCACCCGCAGGCCCTTGCCTTCGGCCAGCAGGATGTTTTCGCGCGGCACGCGGACGTTGGTAAACCGGATGATGCCATTGTAAAGCGCCCGCAAACCCATGAACCGGCACCGGTACGACACTTCCACGCCCGGCCAGTCAGTCTCCACGATGAACGCCGTGATCTGCGCCTTCGCTTTCCCGTTGACGGGCTTCGGCGGGGTTTTGGCCATGACCACGATCACTCCGGCCTTCGTGCCGTTGGTGCACCAGAGTTTTTCGCCGTTCAGGATGAAAAATTTTCCGTCCTGGGTCGGCTCGGCCCGCGTCGTCATCGCCGCCGGATCGGAGCCCACATCAGTCTCGGTCAGGGCGAACGCGGAGATTTCGCCGCGCGCGACCCGCGGTAAATATTTTCTCTTTTGCGCCTCGGTGCCGAACAAAATGAGCGGCTGCGGCATGCCGATGGATTGGTGCGCGGAAAGCAGTGCCGTCGTGTTGCCGCACCAACCGCCGAGCAGCATCGCCGCGCGGCAATAATTTGTCTGCGACAGCCCGAGGCCGCCGTATTCCACCGGAATTTTGATGCCGAACGCGCCCAGCTTCGCCAGTTCGTCAACCACCCGTTGCGGAATTTCGCCGGTCCGATCGATCTCGTCGGCATCCACCTGCTGGCGCAACAGGGTGTCCAACTTCTCGAGAAAGACATCCCCCCGCGCCCGGTCGCCGGGGCCTTGCGTCGGGAACGGATGAATGCCGGCGAGATCGAATTCCCCCATGAACAATCCGGCGGCGAACGTCCGTTCACGCGCCGGTTCTCGCGCGGCCTCGGTCAACTCCACCGCCGCGCGCTGGCCGGCGGACATCCGTGACGTGTCAATCAACGGACGTGGTTCCGCGGGCGTCGCCGCCGACCGTTTTTCCGGCGGTTCGATGAGCGGTGCTTTAAGCGCAGTCATAACGTCTCACGGTTTGGAGTAAAATTTGATCCCGGTCGCGGCCATGCGTCGCAGCCGGCCGCAGGGTTTGAACTGGGTCGCGCCGCCGTCGGCCAGAATTTCCATCGCGCCGACAATTTTTTCCACGCCCAGCGAATCGGCGTAGCGCAATGGCCCGCCGCGGAACGGCGCGAAACCGGCGCCCATGATCATCGCAAAATCAACGTCGTCCGGCGTGGCGACAATTTGTTCTTCCAGACAATGCGCCGCTTCGTTGACCATCAGGAAAACCATCCGTTCCTGCAGTGCCATCCGCGTCATGGCGGCCACGGTCTGGTTCGTAACGAAGGCAGCGGAAGGATTGGATTTTGGCTCACCTGATTTGCCATACAGATAAAATCCGCGCCCGCACTTGCGGCCCAGCAACCCGGCTTCAACCATTTTGGCCAGCACGGCCGGCACCAGCATCCGGTCGCTGAAACTGGCGGCCAGGGTTTGTGCCACATGCTGCGCCACGTCCACACCGACTTCATCCAGCAGTCGCATCGGTCCCATCGGCATTCCGAAGTCCAGCATGGCTTCGTCGAGGTGCTCTCGGCTCGCGCCGCACTCGAACAGATTTCCGGCCTCGATGAGATACGGCATCAGGATGCGGTTCACCAGAAATCCCGGACTATCCTTGACCACGACCGGCAATTTGCCGATCCGTTGCACAAACTGCACCGCGCGCGCCAGCGCTTCCGGCGAGGTCTGCGGCGTCGCGATGATCTCCACCAGTTGCATCCGGTGGACCGGATTGAAGAAATGCAAACCGAGCACCCGCTCCGGCCGCAACGTGACCGCGGCCAGCCCGGACACTGGCAGTGCCGAAGTGTTCGTGGCCAGGAGCGTCTGGGCACCCGCCAGTTCGCCAAGTCGTTGGAAGATTTTCTTTTTTAGTTCCAGATTTTCGACTGCGGCCTCGATCACCAGGTCCACGTGGCGCAGCGGAACTTCCATCGGGGCCGGATAAATCCGGTCCAACCCGTCCCTGGCATCCCGCGGCGTGAGGATGTGGCGCTGGACGGCATCCCGGTAAAGCCTGGCAATGCCAGCCATGCCCCCGGCCACCCGCTCGGTGTTGACGTCACGGAGGACAACGGGCAGGCCGCGCGCGCTCAACCATTGCGCGATGCCGGCGCCCATCACGCCGGCACCGATGACCGCAGTGCGTGCCACCGGCTTTGGCTTTGGGAACGGCGCGGGTCCTTCGCGGGTCAACTTTTTGGCCCGTTCCTGCTGGAAGAAAATGCGAATCAGGTTGTGACAGGCGTTTGTCCGGGCGAGTTCCAGAATGCCCTCGCGCTCCAGCGCCAGCGAAACGGCAATGGGTTTCGTGATACCGTTCGTCATTACCTCGAACGCCTTCATGACTGCCGGATAATGGCTGCGGGTTTTTTGAAGCAACCGCCGGCGCAGCCGCCGGGCCAGGACAGTAACCGCCAACGGATTGTTCACCAGCCAGTGCGAAGGCCGGCGGGATTTTCCGTGGGAGATCTTTTGCACCGCCGCCCGAACCAAACGTTCGGCGGGAACGAGTTCATCCACCAGGCCAAGCTTCAACGCCTGCCGTGCGGTCACGGTTTTTCCGGCCAGAATGAAGTCCAGCGCCTTCGGCAGGCCGATCAGGCGCGGCAGCCGCGTCGCGCCGCCCCACGCCGGCAATAAGCCAATGTTAGTCTCCGGCAACCCGATTCTGGTCACGCGGTCGGACGCCGCCAGGCGATAATCACAGGCCAGCGACATTTCATAACCTCCGCCCATGGCTGCGCCGTGAATGGCCGCCACCGTAGGGACCGGCAGCTGCGCCAAACGGTGGATTTGCGCCTGGCCGAATTCCAGCAACGCCCGAATCTCCTCCTGTGGTGTGCCGCCTGTTAACCGGTGCAAATCCACGCCGGCAATGAAAATCGTGGGCTTGGCACTGACCAGGACGACGCCCTTGACTTCGGGTGCGCCTGCAATGAAATCCAATTCCCGTCGCAGTTCCTCCAGCGTGGCAAGGTCAAAAATATTGGCCGATGAACCGGGCCGGTCGAACGTCAGCACACAAATCCCGTCCTCGCGCATTGTGCGCCGCAGGTTGCGCGACTCGTCCGCGGCCGGAACCATTTGCGGCAGGAACCTCGGCGCTGGCCGGATCATTTTGTCAATGTCTGTCGCGCTTCTCATAAGCTCAATTCCTTTCCAGCCAGAGCGCTGCGCCCTGCCCGCCGCCCACGCATAAAGTGACCAGAGCACGCTTTGCCAGGCGTCGCTGCAATTCCTTTAAGGCGGTCAGTACCAACCGTGCGCCGGTCGCGCCCACGGGATGGCCGAGCGCAATCGCGCCGCCGTTGACGTTCAGCTTTTCGGCAGGAAACTCCCCTACCGGTCGCTCGCGGTGCAACCCGTTGCCCGCGAATGACTCCGAGGCGGCGCATTTCAGGACCGCCAGGGATTGCGCGGCAAATGCCTCGTTGAGTTCAATCAGGTCGGCGTCGGCCACCGTCAAGCCGGTTTGCGCCTCAGCCTGAGCAATGGCAAACAACGGTCCCAGGCCCATGCGCGCCGGGTCACAGCCGGCATAAGCGTAACCGGCCAGTACGCCGAGCGGCTCGAAATCCAGTTCAACCGCGCGTTCTTCGGCCATCACCAGCAGGGCCACCGCGCCGTCGGTAACTTGCGAAGAATTTCCGGCGGTGACATCGCCGGTCCTGGCATCGAACACAGGTTTGAGCCGGGCCAGGGCTTCGAACGACTGGTTTTCACGCGGGCCATTGTCCTGAATGACGGTTGATCGGTGATGGCCATTGACGGGAGGCAAATTAGAGATCGGAAACACCGGACAAATCTCCTCAGCGAGCTTGTCGCGGGCGGCGACGGCGCGTTGGTGGGAGCGCAACGCAAATTCATCCTGTTCCGCGCGCGGTATGTCAAACTCCCGCGCCAGCAGTTCGGCGGTTTCACCCATGTTCAGACCGCAAACGGGATCGGTCAGGCCCAGCAACAAGCCGATGCGCGGTTGGAAGTCGCCCGGACGGAACGCGGCCAAGGCACGCATTTTTTGGCGGATTGATTTCGCGCGCGAAACGCGGGAGAATTTTTCCGCCGCGGCGCGTTTGAACTGGAGCGGAATATTCGACATGCTTTCCACGCCGCCGACGATGAAAATGGAGCCACGGCCTGCCTGAATTCGCTCCTGCGCCTGGGTCAGGGCTTCGCAACCGGAGGCGCAATTACGGGAAACGGTGAGGGCGGGCACAGCTTGTGGAATGCCGGCGCGCAGGGAGATGACGCGGGCGATATTGACGGTTTCCGCCGGCTGAGCCACGCAGCCGAAGATGACCTCGTCCACGAGTGCCGGATCCAGGCCGGTGCGGGTCAACAGCGCGTTCACCGCAATGCGTCCCAGCTCATCCGCGCCGAGCAACGCGAGGTCGGTGCCCGCCCGGCAGAAAGGCGTGCGGATGCCATCGACGATGACCAGACGATTGGCTTTCATAAGAGTGCGGTGGCGGGTTCGCCGGCCGCGGTTTTGGGCCGGTGATCCGCGATTCTTTGTTCTTTCAACAGTGTGCCGACGCCCTGCAACCGTTGCATCTCCTCGGCATCGTGGAAGAGGATCCGGTTGGGATGAATGTCCGTGCGCTGGCTGCAGCGCTCGCTCAAATCCCGGCGCAACCTGGTTTCGTCGGCACCGTTGATCTTTTGCACGTGCAGGATGATCTCGTCCAGTTCGAGCGGGTCGTCATGGACTTTGCGTAATTCAACCTGCCAGGTACCAATCAGCGGGGCGTCATCGAGCACGTGCTCCAGCTCGTTCAAATCCACCAGGGTGCCTTTGATCTTGTCCAGGTTCACCTCGCGGATTTCCGAACTGCGTGAAATATTGCCGACCAGACGCGGCACCGTGCGGTAACAATAGGGACAAGGCTTCCAGGTCAGGCCGCCGTCAATGAAGTCGCCGGTCCGATAGCGCAACACGACCGTGCCACGCGCATCGAGCGGCGTGAAGACGATTTCGCCCGGCTGACCATCCGGCATCACTTCGCCGGTTCGCGGATTGACAACTTCGACGATGCCGAGATCGGGATACAAGTGATAGCCGGCCGACGGCTGGCCGTGGGGACACGGACACTCGGCCCAAGCCAGCTTCGCTTCAGTAAAACCATAAGTAGCCAGCACATCCACTTCGGCGGCGCCCAGGTCGCGGGTGAGGTCGCGGAGTTTTTGCCGCAAGCCTTCGTTCACTTTTTCGCCGCCCAACACCAGGCAACGGAGGTTCTCCCAGCGCAGGCCCATTTCTGCGGCCAGGTGCAAGACGTGATAAAGGAAAGTCGGAATGCCAATAAAACACTCCGGTTTCAATTTGCGAATGAGTCGGAGCGTCCCCTCGGTACCCATGACCTTGCCGCCGCCGGAGCTAAACATCATGGCGCCGAAGGCCGTGCCGGCATAGTGCGTGAGCCAGAATGCCAGATGCGGCGCATAGGGGAAGGCGTTCAGCATCCGCTCCTCACGCCGGGCGCCGCAAACCTCCATCATACGTTGTCCGGCGGCGGCAAGCCGGTCCAGGTCATGTTTTGTATAGAGAAAAGGAACCGGTTCCGCGGAGCGGCCGGTGGTGAAGGTCATGAAAATCGGACGGAATTCGGCTTCAAATTTTTGTCGTACGGATTGGCGTCCTTTCAGAAGCGCCTTAAGAATGGTTCCCGGCTGTCGAGACAGGATTTTTTCGTCGGGAACGAGGAGGAAATCGCGAAACCGTTGCGGATTTTCAGTCGTATTGAGCAAATCGACTTTCGTCGTGAACGGCAGCCGTGCGAAGTCGTCGAGCGTGCGCACCGAATCCGGGGTCAAGGCGCATTCACGAAACAGCTCCCGGTATCGCGCCGAAAATGGCAAAACCACGCTGCGGAGGTATTGTCTTAGCCTTTCCGCCTGCCAATGTCGGACTTTGGATTCAGGCCACTTCGACCATGGGCTCCACTGCGGTTTCATGTTTCACCGTCTTTCTGGCGACCAGCGCCTTGATTTCGTCCAAATAACGTTCGGCAATCTGCCGACCCGCGTGGATGAACCGACCGGGGTCGCGAAAATCCAACCAGCGGTCGTCGCAGATTTGCGGGCGCAGGACGATGTCCGCCTGACGGCCCAGGGATTCGGCGATGCGGATTTGCGCGCCGTGAATGCTGCGCATGAGAATTTCAAGAATGTTGCCGCGGGCGAAATAATTCAGCTTGGTCTCCAGGGGCAGCCATTTGCGGACGACCTCACGAGCGCGTCTCGGAGATAACTGCGCCAACTCGCGTTCGGCCTGGAGACAATAACGAATGCGATCGGGCGTTGGGATGGCGTTCACCGCAATAATACGACTGACACCCATTTCGCGCAGCACATCCACCGGCAACGGGTCCACAATGCCACCGTCAACATAACTCTCGCCATTCAGTTTCACCGGCACGCAGATGCCCGGTACGGCGATGCTGGCATGAACCGCGCTGGCGACTTCCCCGCTTGCAAAAACAGTGCGTTCGAGAGTTTCGAGATTGGCGGCCAGCACCCGTAACGGTCGCTGCAACTCGGCAAATCGGACGTGACCGATGGATCGCATCAGGCGTCGTTTCACGGCAAAGCCGCGCACAAAGCCTTGTCGGGGTGGAAAGGCCGGGTCAATGAGGCTCCAAAACGCCCAATGGGATTCCATATCCCGCGCGATGGCCTCGAGTTGCACCCCATCCTTTCCGGAATTCCAAATCGCGCCTATGTAGGCGCCCATGCTCGACCCCGCCACCACATCCACGTCAATCCCATTTTCCTCCAAAACCTGAATGACGCCGATTTGGGACAAGCCCTTGGCCGCGCCTGACGAAAGCGCCAGTCCCAACAGGCAGCCGCCGATTTCCCGCCCAAGTCGCCGGATGTCCGCATGATACGAACCAGCCGGCCGGGCGTCATGACCAGGAAATTTCGGACAGCCACGGATGAACGCCTCGATCGGTCCGACCACGCGCTGGATAAGCGTGTCATAACCGTCCACCAATTCCTCGTTCCCCAGGCACAACACCGGCTTGAGCTGGACGCTTTCATCGGCCCCTGGCGGACGCAATTCACGCACCAGCAAATCCATATGATAAACGTCCTCATTCGAAGCCCGAACAAACAGGTAACCTCGATTTGAACGTCGAAGGAACTCGAACAGCACCGGTGCGGGCAGTTCTTCCGCCACGGCCTCGATGAGCACGTGAAAAAACCGGCGACGGAGTTGTTCCAACAACGCTTCAATCCAGCCCGGCGGATGCGATTCTTCAGCGAGGATCAGGTTGAAGAGGCTGAACCCGTCAGCCGACGGGAGACACTCCTGTAACAATTGAAAGTTGCCGTCGAGGGTCAAATTCACCGCGGGCTGTCCCTTGCAGCCGGAGTGACCGCCGTCGGCAGTCAGCCGCACCAGCGCAACGGGCGTCCCGGTTTCGGAGTGCAAACATTGCGCTAACTGTTCCGAGAGCAATTGGGCCGGCAACTGACGGGAAAGAAACGCCAAGGTGATCGTTCGCCCGTGCGGCGTTTCCAAATCCCGGATTGCCCGTACAACATTCACTTTTACACCCTTCCCCGGGCCACGGAACTCTCCGACGCCCAATTTCGCACTATCATTGGCCACCGGGGATTCAACGCCCGGTAATAGTTTGCTCAACAATGCATAATATATCTAATTATTAAGATTAGTCAAATGCGCCGGCAGTGTCCTGGTTCAAACGATCACCAGCTTTCGATAATCAACACCGTTTACGCTCATGACTCCTCGGGCAAGAAAATGGGCGTCACCTTTCGTTTCCATCTGAGCCGTTCAGCACCATATCAGATTGCGGGCCTTGGTGGTAAGACTGGAGGCGAGGGTCGGAATCGGCCTAATTTTCCCGCCGCTGCACCTCAAATATGGCTGATTTCATTGGGTATTCAAGCAAAAACTGCTTAATCCATTCCTATCGTTTTTAATCCGTTTGGTGTCCGTTTTGGTGTCCGTTAGATCAATGCAAACGCTCTGTGGAACAGTTGCAATTAAACGTAGTGTCAGATATAAAAGACTGATATTGACTTAACGTCGGCAATACAGGACACTATTGCCATGTCGAAAACAAGCTCGATTCCATTGCCTGCCGCCCATGCGCTCCGCAAATTGGGGCGTGACCTCGCGCTCGCACGGCGCAAGCGGGGCATCTCCACCAGTGACATGGCGGCTCGGCTTTTTGTTAGCCGCGATACGCTCTGGCGGCTGGAACGAGGCGATCCAACGGTTGCCCTTGGCACGTTGGTAACGGCAACTTTTGTTCTAGGATTACACGACCGCCTGGCGAATCTCGCCTCGCCTGCCAGCGATGAACTCGCTCTCAGTTTGGATGAACGCCGTCTGCCGCAACGCATCCGTCGCCCACGCTCATGAGTATTGAAGTCCATATTGACTGGCAGGGGCAAACCCATCTTGTGGGGCGACTCCATGCGGCAGAACGTGGATCGTCTGTCTCGTTTGAGTATGCGCCCGAATGGCTTCAGCGAGATGACGCTTTTGCTATTGACCCGACATCGCTGACGCTGCAACGCGGCGCTCATCATGGCAAGGCGCTGTTTGGAGCGATCCAAGATTGCGGGCCAGATCGCTGGGGACGAATTCTCATCGAGCGTGCTGTGCGCAAGAAGGTCCTAGCGCAAAAACCCTATCGTGATGTTGACTATGTTCTGGCGCTGGATGACGTGGCGCGCGTCGGCGCGCTCCGTTTTCGGCTCAACTCTGAAAGTCCCTTTCTTGCCGTCACTACCGGCAAGTTGCCGCCTTTGGTGCGTTTGAACGCGCTGCTTCGCGCCACGGACGCCATTCACAGCGAGACAGAAACCGCCCAAGATTTGCGTTTTCTCCTTGGTGCCGGTTCGCCGCTTGGTGGCGCGCGGCCGAAGTCGGCGGTCAGTTTGGCGGATGAACGGCTCGCCATTGCAAAATTTCCCAAGCCTGATGATATGCGAGATATTGCGGCGGGTGAAATTCTTGCGCTGACGCTGGCGGCACAGGCGGGCATTCAGGTTGCCGAACATCAGCTCGTGCCGGTGGGCGGAAACAGTGTGGCGGTTATCACTCGATTTGACCGCGCGGGCACAAATCGCATCCCTTTCATCTCCGCTGTGACTTTATTGGGACTGCCCCAAGATGAACCGGGCGCCTACACGCTGCTGGCCGACGGCATCCGTCAATTCGGCAATGATGTCCCCGGAGACCTGCGCGAATTGTGGCGACGCCTTGTTTTCTCGCTGCTGGCCAGCAACTACGACGACCACCTCCGCAATCATGGTTTTTTGATGCACGAATCTGGGCGGTGGTCGCTCTCACCCGCTTATGACATCAATCCAGTGCCGGAAGTGGATCGTGTCCACATGAATAAAACCGCCATCACTGAAGATCAGGACGAGCCAAGTGTTGCTAATGCGCTGGTTGCCGCGCCGCGCTTTGGCCTCAAGGCAGCCGAGTCAAAGAAAATTCTCCGCGAAGTTTTTATGGCAGTTTCCGGCTGGCGAAAAATCGGACTACGACTCCGGCTCAAGGCATCCGTCTTGGACACATACGCCAGCGCCTTTGAGCATCCACTCATGGATGAAGCCAAGCAACTCGTAGGCAAATAGTCTCTTTGCGGCAAGGTTGTTTGCCGTGTCTTGCTTAAATTGGGATAAGTACTTCAAGCCATGCTTGAACAATCGAACCTAAACTAAGCAGATGACGCGGCTACTATCGCCTCGATTCTTGAACCAGACATGCACACTCCAAGCGTGCCATCCTAAGCGCCGTCCCGTCCCTGGCGAAGCGAGCGCGGTCAATGGTGGAGACGCAGGGCGAAAGGGCGTTCGACCTTGACGGCGCGAGCGAGCCATATAATCAAGGCGCGAGGCACGCTTGGCTCGGTGATTTGACCACCCTCGCAATGGCCTGGGAGAAAAAATCGGACATTGTCGCTGCGCCGGTTTTTCGGCTAAACTCGCCGTGTTCGAGAAAAGAAATGTCAATCAACTAAATTTTAACAAACAAATTCGCGTAGCTTCGGCTGCTGTCCACTACGAAACTGGTAATTTCACTTGGAAGACAGCGCTTGAAAGCACGCCCCGTCTGGGGCGTGCCCAAAGCGTTCTTCCAAGGGCATACCAGTGCCTGTAGTGGGACGTGAGTAAGCACGTCCCACTTTTTTGGGCACGGTAATCCCTTGGAGACAGTCAACCAAACAGGGCTGAACGCGCGAGCAACCATTTTTCACGATGGCCACGCTCGATTTCAAAGGCAAAGCCCTGGTTCAGAATTATCATCTGACCGTCAAATATCACGAATTGGTGCCGAAGCGCGACAAAAGCCTCACCGACAAGGTGCGGCTGGACGACAATCTCATCGTCCACGGAGACAACCTCAAGGCGTTGAAGGCGCTGCTACCCACCTACGCCGGTAAGGTGAAGTGCATCTACATTGACCCGCCCTACAACACCGGCAACGAAGGCTGGGCTTACAATGACAACGTCAACTCACCGATGATGCAGGAATGGCTCGGCAAAACCGTGGATCGCGAAGACCTCACGCGCCACGACAAATGGCTGTGCATGGTGACGCCGCGATTAAAATTGTTGAGGGAACTACTCCACGAAGAAGGTATAATCTTGGTTTCGATTGACGACAACGAGGCTCACAACTTTAGAGTCCTCATGGATGAAATCTTCGGTGAAGACAATTTCATTGCGCAACTTGTTTGGGAAAAGGGACGAAAGAACGACGCGAAACTGTTTTCGGTGGGGCACGAATACATTGTTGTTTACGCCCGTTCACGAGAAACGATGCGCGAAAAGAGTGTCGTCTGGCGTGAGGAAAAACCTGGTGCAAGGGAAATTCAGGAAGAGTATTTGCGTTTAAGAAAATTGCATGGAGCGGACAACTTAAAAGTCCAAAATGCGATTCGCGCATATTACAAAAATCTGCTGAAAGGACATCCGGCAAAAAAACACAGCAGATACGGCAACGTTGATGACAGAGGAATTTGGCGCGATGACAACTTGTCTTGGCCGGGCGGTGGCGGGCCAACGTATGATGTAATTCACCCGAAAACTAAAAAGCCGTGTGCCCTCCCCGAAGGTGGTTGGCGATATGCGTCACCGGAAAAAATGCAGGAGATGATCAAAGCCGGTGTAGTTGTGTTCAGGGAAGATGAAACCGAACCTCCAATACGGAAGACATATTTGATTCGGTCCAACTCACCGCTAAATGACGATTCGGTTGCAGATGAGGATGATGAGGATATCGGAATTCAGGTCGCAGGCAGCTATTTTTACCGTAGTGCTTTGCAGGCATCGAATCTATTGGTTCAGTTATTTGGGAAGAAGATATTTGAAAATCCTAAAGACCACGAGATTTTGAAGCGCCTGATTCGCTATGTGACCCAAAATGAAAATGATGCGGTGGTTCTGGATTCCTTCGCCGGCTCCGGCACAACGGCACACGCGGTTCTCGCATTGAACAAAGAAGACGGCGGCAAACGTAAATTCATCCTCGTCGAGTGTGAAGATTACGCGGACAGCATCACGGCAGAGCGCGTGCGGCGCGTCATCAAAGGCGTGAAAGGCGCGAATGACGAGAATTTGAAAAAGGGGCTGGGCGGCACTTTCAGTTATTTCGAGTTGGGCAAGCCGATTGAGTTGGAAAGCATTTTGGACGGCAAAAACCTCCCGGATTACCACGAACTGGCGCGCTACGTGTTCTACACGGCCACCGGCGAGGAATTTGATGAACGCAAAGTGAATGAAAAGCGGCAATTCGTCGGCGAATCCAAGACACATGAAGTTTATCTCTTTTACCAGCCGGATATTGATT
>DATJYM010000178.1:0-2853 GCA_035499615.1 Candidatus Acidiferrales bacterium
TTGTCCTCTGCGCACTCATTTATTGGTTGTGATTGCCGCATGACATGCTGACGCTGGTTGCCGGTCGGTCAACCGGGCACGGCAGCCCTGGGCGGCACATAATGAAACTCGGAAGGCCGTCCCGCCACACGAGCCAAACGAGTCTCGTCCGGTTCCTCCAACAGGTCGCGGATGGTCAGGAAAAGCTTTGGCAAATCGAGCGGTTTTTCGAGCAAGGCGCCGATGCCGGCCGCCAGGGCGGTAAAGCTCTGATTGGGCCGGGCCGTAATCACTACAATTGGCAGCAACGGGCTTTCCGCTGCGAGTTGCTCATAAGTCTGCCAGCCATCCATGCCCGGCATATTCAAATCCAATAGCACCAGATCCACGTCGGTGGCGCGGACGACCTGGATGGATTCGCTGCCGTCGACCGCCAATAACACCGAATATCCCTCACCGGTCAGCAGCATGCCCAGCATTTTCCGGATGGCCGGATCATCATCCACCAGCAGGATTTTCTTTCTCGCCCTCGGCGAATTCCTGGGCCGGGTTTCGGGCACCGGCAATTTGAGCAGGGCACTCATAACGTCTCTTTTGCTTCAAGTGTTTTTAACCGTCCGTTTCACGAAGCATCGGCCCCCCGTTGCTTTTTCGATGCTCCTGTTTCCTGCCACGCAACTTTAGCGCGAAACATGCCAATCGCCGGATCGCGTCCAACCTTTGATTTTCGCAGGTTGCGCTCGGACCCATCGCGCTCCGGCCCGGGCAAGTGGTCGTTTGCATTCCTTTGTTGCTCGTCTTCAAGCCAGTGCCCCACACGAAATTTATTTCCGCGGATCGGGGAAAAAGTGTATAGTCCGCCATGGAGGCGGCGGACCGGCGGAAATTTTATTATGAATCCGGGTATTAAATTAAGGCTCGCGATTTTCATCACGGCGATTGCATCGTTGCTGATGTTTATCGGGTGGACCGCCCACAACTCCTGGGCGCGGATTGGCGAGTTGCATGAGCGTTTGGCGGCGATGCAGTGGAAAAATCTTCAAACTTCCGACCACCTGCAGCAAGCCATTCTGGACATGAACAATCTGGTCCTGCGTTACGCGGCGTATCGCGAGCGCGAGGATTGGACCAATTTTCTGGCCGCCAGCCGGGAACTGAACGACTGGCTCAACGACCAACAACTTATCCTGTCCCTGGAAAAAGAGCGGCCGATTCTCGACCAGATTAAAGCCGCATACGGCGACTACCTGGCAGCGGCGATGGCTCTCAACACCCGGATCTATACCAGCCGCGTGTCCATTACCCGCGTCGTGGAGTTCACCGACTTTGAAAAGCAATCCAAGCGCATTTTGAACCTCGGTTTTCAACTGGCGGCGACCCATCAAACCTATCTGGATTCATTCCAGGCGCAAATTGGCAAATCCATTGACACCCTGCAGTTCACGTTGCTGGGTTCGCTGGTGTTATTACTGGCTGCCGGCGGCTGGCTGGCGATGGTGATCTACCGTGACATGATTGCGCCGCTGCAGGTCCAGTTGGTGGAAAGCCGCCAGTTGGCGGAACGACAGGAGAAATTGGCTTCGCTGGGCGTGCTGGCTGCCGGGGTCGCCCACGAAATCCGCAATCCTCTCACTGCCATCAAGGCCTGGCTCTACATGCAACAAAAACATCTGGCCCCGGGCACGCCCGAATACGAGGATTCCATGCTCATCTCCGGCGAAATCAACCGCTTGGAGCGGATTGTGAAGGACTTTCTGATGTTCGCCCGACCGTCCGATCCGGAACTGGTGACCGTTCCAGCGGAAAAACCTTTGCGCGAAGTGCAAAACCTGATGGAACCGGAACTCAAAAAATCCCGCATCCAACTCGTCCTCGATTCGGTCCCGCCGGCTGAGATTCGCATTGATCCCGGACAAATCCGGCAGGTGCTGATCAACCTGATTCAAAACGCCGCCGATAGCATCGGCAAGGACGGGACCATCACTTTGCGGGCGCGGCTCGACGAAAAACGGCTTTCCGACCGGTCCGTTAACGTCGTCATCCTGGAAGTCAGCGACACCGGCAAAGGCATTCCTCCGGAAGTCGGCAAGCGGCTGTTCGACCCGTTCTTCACGACCAAGGAATCAGGAACGGGCCTGGGCTTGCCGATTGCGGCGCGGATTGTCGAGAAGCATCAGGGTGCGCTTCAGTATCAAACCCAGGCCGGCCGCGGCACAACGTTTGGAATTATTCTGCCGCAGGCGTAGATCTGGAATCCGAGTCCAGGCGCCGACACCAAATCCCGCTCGATATTCTGCAAGCGTATTGCTCAATTGTATAAAAAGTCTGGGCTGACCCGTTCATGTTAATCACTGTCAATCATCAGGATTTACCCTATCTGGCTTCAAACAAGGATTGACCGGGGCTGCAATGGGCGTATAATCAGGCAACCGTTTGACGGAAGCGATGATGAAACGGACACTTGTTGTTCTTGGCCTGACGGCGCTGGCTTTGCAAGGGATGGGACAGGTGAATGGCCCGCCGAAGCACGATCCCTACTCCACGGACATGTTGTTTAATACTGCCTTTTTGGCTTTGTCCAATTCGCCAACGCCGCCTGATACTGATAATTTCTATGGCGTCGGAATGTATCATCGCTACGCTGCGATTTCGTCTCCGCCTTGGCTCGTTACAAATTTGTTCGATTTTACAATCGTTTCTCCTGCACCCGCGCAAGCGGCATGGATGTTAGAGAAGGAAGCAGACGGTTCATTCATGCTGATAACCAACTTGAACCTGGACAACGGGCCGGACGTGTCTTATTTCGGGTGGTCTTGGCTTCTGACAACGAACCAGGTTCGTAGTTTGGTTACCAGCAATTGGTATGCAGAAGTG
>DATJYM010000179.1:0-2547 GCA_035499615.1 Candidatus Acidiferrales bacterium
TCACGCTCGCCGGCGACGGCCAGGCGGACCTCACCGTCCACGGCGGGGAATTCCAGGCCGCCTACACGTATCCGATGGAACATTACGCGCATTGGGAAAAAGTCCTGGGCGCGGGCAATCTTCCGCCGGGAACCTTCGGCGAGAATTTCACCACCAGCGGCCTGTTGGAAGATGAGGTTTGCATCGGCGACGTTCTCCGCATTGGGGAAGCGCGTGTGCGGGTGACGATGCCCCGGTTGCCGTGCTTCAAGTTCGGCCACAAAATCGGGCAGCCCGCCATTCTCAAGGAATTTCTTCACAGCGGTTACAGCGGCTTTTACCACAGCGTTCTCGCCGAAGGTTACGTCCGGGCGGGCGACGACATCGAATTGATCGAACGCGATCCCAACGGCATCACCGTCCGCCGGATGCTGGGACTGCAGAAACTCGGCGAGGGGGACGCAGCCCTGTTGAGCCGCGCGCTTGAGATGAAGTGTCTGCCGCCGCTCCTCCGCAGGGACCTGCAAGCGCGTTACGCCCCTGACGAATTTTAAAACGCCTCTTCCGCGCCCTTTGGCGCGCAAGCTGCCGAAGGCCCTGCGAGTTGCATTGTGAAGGTGTGCTTACGACCCGTGTCACTTGCGCAATGAGGATGCTGATGTTCTATTCCAGCATGGCAAATCCTTATCCGACGATTATTCCGGGGCTGCGCAGCCCGTTCGACCAGGTCAAAGGCATCGTTTATTTCGGCCGCATGCTGGACAAGATTCGGCTTTACGCCTCGGGCAAATTGCCGGAGGGCTGGCACGCCGCGCTGGGCACTACTCAGAAAACGAGTTTTGACTGCCGTTGCTGCAGCTTTCTGCACATTGATTACGCGGCGTTGCAAAAGGAAACTCTCAAGGGCGCCAGCGATGAACAATTGCTCGAGTGGGCGTTCAAAACCGGACGCAAGCCGACCGATGAAGAAATCGAGATTTGGAACGCCTTCATGACCAAGCGTGGCTGGCGCGATGTCGGCACGCAGCGGCTCAACGAACGCCTCGCCGAAATCGGCCTGCCGCCGGGAACGGTGCAAACGATGTTTGAATTCATCGACGTGGATGAAGGGCGATTGAATACGGAGAAATAACGGCCTGGCAGGTTTTTGAAAAACTCCTTTGTAAGCTGACGTGAGGAGGCTCAAAATTTCTTCGAAAATCCCCAGAGAGTTCAGAGCCTCCTGACGTCGGCTGCTACTTTTTCAAAAGTCTGCTAGAGCTGTATCCTGGAAAACCGGTAGCCGGCCAGCGCCACGAGCAGCACCACAAAAACACTCAGCACCGCGAAATCCGTCGCCAGACTGAAGTGGCCGCCGCTGATGAGTGATTGCCGCAGCCCATCCACGCCGTAGGTGAGCGGGTTCGCGCTGGTGGCGATGGTCAGCGCCCTGGGCAGGTTCGTCAGCGGAAATATGGCACCGGAAAGCATAAAGACCGGCATGATCAAAAAGCTGACCACGAATTGAAACGCCTGCATGTCCTGCAGCGTCGAGCCGATCGCCGACCCCAGCGCCGTGAAGGCGACCGCCGTGAGCGCCATGAACAGAAACATCACCGGCAATCCTCCGATGTGGTCGAACCGAAACCCCACGATGAAACACGCCGCCAGAAAAAGCGTGCCTTGAAGCATCGCCACCGTCGCCCCTCCCAGAATGCGGCCCAGGATGATCCACACGCGCGGCACCGGTGCCACGAGCGTCTCCTTCAGAAATCCAAACTGCCGGTCCATCAGCAATTCAATGCCCGAAAACACGGAAGTGAACAGGACGGTCATCCCGATCAGGCCCGGCGTGACGAATTGAATATAGCTCCCCATCCCGGCTTGCCTGAACACCGGGCCGAGGCCGTATCCCATCCCGAGCAGATAAATCAGCGGTTGCCCGAGAGACGAAATGATTCGGGCACGCGAGCGCGAGTATCGCTTCAGTTGCCGCAGCCAAAGAATGTAAATAACGCTCATAAATTATTGCTCCATAGTCGCCAGTTCCTTTTTGAACTGCGCACTGCCCACGAAATTGGGAGCGCCGGCGTCTCGCCGGCGGGAACGCGTCGCTCTGAGCGGTTCGGGCAAAGAAAACATGCCTGTTTTCGATTTGTAACCCCGGGTAACCGCCACGACAATCCCGCTTTTTCGTCATTCGCCTCCGCTGAAAGGCGAATGACGAAAAAAGGCAAAATTGCAATCGCAGCCCGAATAAATCATCGCCGGCCACGCCACGCCTTGGCCATCTGGCGCATCCGGTCCGTCGGGCTGGCCTCTTCATCACGAATGGTCGAACCGGTCAATTTCAGGAACGCCTGCTCCAGGGTTTCCGCACTGGTTTGCTGCTTCAATTCCTGCGATGTCCCCTGCGCAATGATGCGGCCATGATCAATGATCGCCACGCGATGCGCCACGCGCTCCGCTTCCTCCAGGTAATGCGTGGTGAGAAACACAGTCACGCGCTCCTCGTCATTCAGTTTTTTGACCTGTTTCCAGAGTTGATCGCGCGTTTGCGGATCCAGTCCCAGCGTGGGCTCGTCGAGA
>DATJYM010000180.1:0-11536 GCA_035499615.1 Candidatus Acidiferrales bacterium
TGCCGGATCGTTGCGAGTATTCGCGCTGCCGAATGGTAATGAACTCATCCCACTCAGAAGCGACGATTACGGTTTCGAGGAGCACATTGAAGATGTGTTGCGGAGACAGACCAGACGAACAGGAATGCTGCTCAATAGCGACGAACTGACCGGGTTCGTCCATCTGCCATCCACTGCTGTCCGTTCTCCTGCATTTCAACGACAGACAACCAAGACCAAGGCGGCGCCGGCCGTTGTCCAGCAGCAAGGTTTGTTGCTTGGCACGAACGACCATGCAGGAGAAACGATTGACGTCAGGTTGTCCGCCGAACAACGAACTCGGCATACGCATATCATCGGGTCCAGCGGCACGGGCAAATCCACGTTGCTCTTTAATCTAATCAGGCAGGACATCGAAAAGGGCGAAGGCTTGGCCGTGCTCGATCCCCATGGCGATTTGATTGACCGAATTTGCGGTATCATTCCGCAAAAACGGATTGACGACGTTGTTTTGGTGGACCCGTCAGATGCAGAATATTCCATCGGATTCAACATCTTGTCCGCTCATAGCGAGCTTGAGAAAAATCTTTTGGCGTCGGATTTGATTGCCGTGTTCCAGCGTCTTTCGACTTCCTGGGGCGATCAGATGAACAGCGTCCTCCAAAACGCCATCCTTGCCTTCTTGGAAAATGACCGGCGTGGCACTATCGCGGACTTGCGCCGCTTTTTGATCGAACACGCGTTTCGGAACGAATTCCTGAAATCAGTCAGAGATCCCGAGGTAGTGTATTACTGGCAAAAGAGTTTCCCGCACCTCTCTGGCAACAAGTCCATTGGCTCGATCCTGACTCGGCTGGATTCGTTCCTTGCCCAAAAGCCCATCCGACACATGGTTTCGCAGCCAGAGAACCGCTTGGATTTCGCGCACATCATGGACAGCGGCAAAATCTTTCTGGCGAAGCTACCGGAAGGCCTTCTGGGCCGGGAGAATGCGTATCTGCTTGGCACGTTGCTCGTGTCCAAGTTCCAGCAGATTGCCATGAGCCGGCAGGCGCAGCAGGTGGCCGCCCGCAGGGATTATTGGATATACGCGGATGAATTCGCCAACTTTATCACGCCGAGCATGGCTGAAATCCTGTCGGGCGCGCGGAAATACCGGATTGGCCTCACGCTGGCGCATCACGAGTTGCACCAATTGCAGCGCAATCCCGAGGTAGCCAGCGCCGTCATGTCCCACCCATTCACCCGCATCGTATTCCGGGTCGGAGATGACGATGCCAAGAAAATGGCCGAGGGCTTTTCGTATTTTGAGGCTAAAGATTTGCGGAATTTGGAAATCGGCCAAGCCATAGCCCGGGTTGAACGAAGCGATTTTGATTTCAATCTCACCGTTCCCTTGCCGGATGGACTGGACGAAGCAGAGGCCGCCAGCCGACGGCGGGAAGTGATCACGTGTTCGACGAGAAAATACGGCACAGCAAGGGCGGAGGTGGAGGCGATGCTGGCAAAATCCCGAACACCGCAGGAGGAACCGCCGCTTTCCCCACCGGCAGAGCTGACTAAGACGAAACCGTCCGCACCGACGGCACCGGTTGCGCCGGTTGTTTCAGCACCGCCGACGGTCGTCAGCAAGCTTGCTAACGAAGTCGTTGTCGAATCCCAGGTGGCTGCCGAAATTCCCAAAGAACAGTCACCGGTCATCAAACACGATCCACCGCGCGATTTAGGCCGGGGCGGCGCACAGCACCAAGCGATTCAGAGACGCATCAAAGAGGCAGCGGAGGAACTTGGTTTCCGCAGCGTCATTGAAAGGCCCGTTTTGGACGGGCAAGGCAGCGTTGATTTATGGCTGGAACGTGTGGGCCAGTCCATCGCCTGCGAAATTTCCATCTCGACCACGATTGACCATGAAGTTGGCAATGTCGCCAAATGCCTGAAGGCCGGTGTTCCGATGGTAGCCGTGATTTGTTTGGACGAGGAACGCTTGCGAAAGATCAATAAAGGCGTCTCGGGCAGTCTTGGTGGGGAATTGGCGTCGCGGGTCAAGTATTTCCAGCCCGACCCATTCATTGTGTATTTGAAGGCGTTGCAAACGCCAGCACCACGACCTACCGAAACCCAATACGGCGGTTACAAGATCAAACGCTCGATACCGAAACTGTCCGCGGGAGAGCAGAGACAGAAGGAGGACATTGCCAATCGCATTATGGCCGAGGCTCTGCGCCGGAAATAATGCAAAACCCTCATTTGTCTTCCAGTAAATACACCGGACCCCTGACCTTGAATTTTGAATACGCCTCGATCATCCGTATCCGCAATTTGACAAGGCTTTGATCGGGAGTTTCTTCCGCGTTGAATATGGAGGTTTGGGACACTTTCATATCCCGCGCGGCCTGGGCGCGAGTGGTGTGCGCTTGCCTGCGAAAAAACTTTGCATGCACGGCCAGATCATTTTCATTCATGGTTGCTCTCCGCGACATGATGCAATCCTAGCATATATATGCAATATGACTACACTTTTTTCTTGTAAGGGAATTGTGATTTGGGTATGAAGTAGTGCTATGAAGGAAAATAGTGCCTTGAACAAACCGGTTGGCATCTGGATCCGGGTTTCGACCGAGGACCAAGCCAAGGGCGAAAGCCCCGAACACCACGAGGAACGCGCCAGGAGCTACGCCAAAAGCAAGGGCTGGCAGGTCAAGGAGGTCTATGACCTCGCTGGGCAGACTGGCAAGGCCGTCATGCAGCACCCGGAGGCCAAGCGCATGATGAAGGACATCGAGCGCGGTCACATCACCGGTCTGGTATTCTCAAAATTAGCCCGCCTATCCCGCAATCGGCGCGAACTGGAAGACTTCTCGGATTTCTTCAACAAATATCATGCCGACCTCATTTCGCTCTCCGAAGCCATTGACACCAGCACCGCCGGGGGGCGGATGTTCTTCCATCTCCTGGGCGTGTTCGCCCAATGGGAACGCGAGGAAATCACCGAGCGCGTCAACGCGTCCGTATTGACCCGCGCCAAGCTCGGCAAATCCATCAATGGCACTTCCCCATACGGCTATGTCTGGAAAGACCGCAAGCTCATCGTCAGGCCCGAGGAAGCCGCCGTCCGGCGCAAAGCCTACGAATTGTTTCTCCAAACCCGGCGCAAAGGCCAGGTTGCCAAGGAACTCAATGCCTCCGGCTACCGCACGCGCAATGGCAATATCTGGCGGGATACCTCGATTCTGCGCATCCTGAACGAATCCAGCGCCAAAGGCGTGTACGTGTTCAATACCATGCGCATGACTGGGAAATGGCGCACCGAAGCGAAGCCCGAAAGCGAATGGGGCCGGGCCGAATGCCCGCCCATCGTTTCCGAAGACCTGTGGAATCAGGTGAACCAGATCATTGAGGAACAGTTGAAGTCGTGGAAGAAGCCCGGCAAACCCCCCGTTCACCTGTTTAGCGGTTTGGCCCACTGTTCCTGCGGCCACAGGATGTATGTCGCCGCTAACAGCCCGAAATACTTTTGTCGGAAATGCACCAATCGGATTCCGATTACTGACCTTGAAAACATCGCCAGGAATGAGCTAAAAATCTTTTTCGGTGAGCCCAAAAGGATTGCCGGCCATTTGCTGCAAGCCGACCGGAATCTGGCGGAGAAATCCGCCTTGCTGGACGCCCACCGACGGGAGATACAGAAGGTGAAAGAGGAAATGCACCAGACGCACCAGTTGTATTTGCGCAAACAGATTTCCGGCGACGGTTTCCGCGACCTCTACACCCCGGCTGAGGAACGGATGAAGCAATTGCAGACTGAACTGCCCAAACTGGAAGCCGATGTGGATTTCCTTAAAGTCAACAAGCTCTCCACTGACGACGTGCTCCATGAGGCCAATACTCTCCACGATCGTTGGCCAAAATTGCCGTATGAGGACAAACGCAAGATCGTTGAAGCCTTGATTGAAAAGATCGTGATCGGCAACGGTGAAATTGACATAACCTTCTCGCACCTGCCATCTTCTGAAGAATTGTGCAAAAACCAACAGAGGTTAGGACCGGGGTGAGGGCGGACGTCTTCACTGATTTCCCTGTCACAGCGCAAGACACTTGTTTCATTCCCTGCCACCCACTGAAAACATCGAGGAACCATAAAATGTGTTCCGGCGCGCATTAGGAAGTTCGTCATTGGAATTCTTTGGTCGTTATGGCTTGGTCACTCGTCATTTCCCGCTCGCCAGCTTCCTTTGGATTTCTTCGAGAATGACTGCGCTGGTTTCTTCCGAGGTCATTTGTGAATTGTTGATGACTTTCGCCCCCAGCGGAATCATAAGTGGCGCGACGGCACGCTGGCTGTCGCGTTGATCGCGCACGGCCAGGTTTTCCCGGACACCGTCCGCGGCGCGGCGACGGGATCGTTCCTCGAGCTTGGCATCGAGATAAAACTTAAAATCCGTCTCCGGGAAGACATTCGTGCCGATATCGCGGCCCTCCATGACGAGATTGCCAAACTGCAGGCATTCGCGCTGGCGTTGGACCATCCATGCGCGCACTTTCGGAACCGCGGCGACGTGGGGCACCGCCGCGCTGACTTCGGCGGTCCGAATCTCCGACTCGGGGAAATAGCCGTCCACAAACAACCGCGCGACGCGCAAGCCGTCCGATTCCACGCACGACAGTTTCGCTTTCCACTTGCGGCAAAGCGCGGCCACGGCCCGGGGATCCTGCACGTCAACCCGGTTTTTCAGGCAGTACCACGCCAGGGTGCGATACATCGCACCTGTGTCCACGTAAACAAAATCAAGCGCCCGGGCCACCCTTTTGGCGTTCGTGCTTTTGCCGCTGGCGCTCGTCCCGTCAATCGCAATGACCAATGGCTGTTTCAAATTTATTTTCGTAGCTGCGCCTCGGCAGAGCGCGGCAAATATCTTCATTTTTATCCAGCGGCACTCTGCCGAGATGCCGCTACGAATCAATCCGCAAACAAATCATCGCCGGATAATTTCCGTGTCCGCTGCCCTTTTCTAATTTCCCAAATCTCCGCCCCCAGGCCATGCGTCGGCGGTGCGGCCAGCTTTTGGAAGAAATTCGGAAACGTTTTTTTTACGCACTCCGGGTTCCTGATTTTGATGCCCGGCACCTTCAATCCCAGTACTGCAAAACACATCGCCACCCGATGGTCATTGTAGGTTTCAATCTCCGCGCCGTGCAGCAATGAAGGATAGACCGTCAGGGTATCATCTGCCTCGATGACTTTCGCGCCACATTTGGCCAGTTCCGTGTGCAAGGCGAAAACCCGGTCGCATTCCTGAACCCGGAGGTGTTCGAGGTCGGTGAATTTCACCGGACGATCCGCAAACGGCGCGGTGACCATCAGCGTCATGATGCTGTCTCCCAGGTCGTTTCTACGGGAAACCGATTCTGGAAAATCCCGGTAGTTCAAAAAGTTAGTGTCAATTTGATAACCCGCCCCCAGTACCGGCCAGCGTAACACCGTGACCGGGTGCGGTTCCTTCTCCGCGTAACCGGCGGCCAGCCAGCCAGCGGCCAGAAAATAACTGCCGCTCGATGAATCCGGGTCAATGGGATAGACCCCGCCCTTCATGCCGCGTTCCGGATGCCGGCTGTGTTTCCGGCTCCAGTAAAAGTATGAGCACATCTCGCGGGTCATATAGACGTAGGCCGATTCCTCCACGTTCTCGCCGACAATCTCGACGTGCCAGCCGGCCACCAGCGAACACATCAACAGAGCACTGGCGAATTGCGAACTTTCCTCAATGCTCACCTGGCATCGGCCGGGGTGCGGGCCGGTGCTGTGAATAACGGCGGGCAGCTTGTCGTTGGGCGAGTCCACCCGGCAGTCCAACTGCCGTAATGCCTGAAACAAGGCCGCCTGGGGACGTTCGTGCATGCGCGGCACACCGCTCAAACGATAAACACCGTTTCCCAAGGCAACCAGAGCCACGAGAAATCGCGCTGCCGTGCCGGAATTGCCTACAAACAACTCCAGCGGTTTTTCCGCCGTGCCTGCGTGGGGAATCTTCCCGCCGCATCCGCCCACCGTGATGGTCCGATTGCACAATTCCTCCGGGTCCGGCGCGATGTTCACGGCGAAACCGAGTTTCCGCAGACAATCGACCATGATTTGCGTGTCTTCGCTCCACAGCGCGCTTTGGAGCGTGACCTCCCCCTCCGCCAGCGCAGCCAGAATGAGCGCACGGTTGGTAATGCTCTTCGAGCCGGGCACGGTCACTTCCGCATGCACGGGTTTGCCGAGCGGAACTATTTCAATAAGTTCAGGCAACACGTCAGTTCTTTATTCTGGTGACGACGAGGCGCAACGCGTGCGCCACTGATCGCGGCGCTCTTTGGCCGTCTCAAAATATTTTGTAACGGCTTTCGCGTCTGCTTTGGCCAGCGCACACCGAAATTTCCCGGCATCGGAAATAAATTCTTTCATTGCCCGCTCAAGATTTTTGGCGTTGGCCAGGGCAATATCGCGCCACATTTCCGGGGAACCGGAGGCAATCCGCGTCGTGTCCCGGAAGCCGTTGGCGCACAGCGCCGCCTGCGCCTTCGGATGCGCGGGCGTCAATACATAACGGGCCAAAGCTGCGGCCATAACATGCGGCAAATGACTGGACCGGCTGACGAGCAAATCATGTTCTTCGGGCGCCAACCGCAATGTTCGGGCACCCAGTGCCCTCCAGAATTGTTCAACTTTGCGAACAGCCGTCGGATTCGATCGTTTGACAGGCGTGACGACGCAAACCGCGTTAACGAACAGTTCGGCACTGGCGGCGCCCACACCGGTCTTTTCCGCCCCGGCCATGGGATGGCTGCCGACAAAATGCGCACCGGCTTGGGCCACCAGCGGCCCCAGTTCGCGCACCACACCGGCTTTTACACTGCCCACGTCGGTGACCACCGCGCCGCGCTTCAGCGCCGGAAGCATTTCCTGAACTCGGGAACGCATTTGCGCCAGGGGCGTGCACAGAATCACCAGGTCGGCGTCCCAAACCGCCGCCAGCAAATCGGTGGTGGCAAAATCCACGGCACCCGCCTTTTCGCAATCCTTCAGGCTGGCCGGCCGTCTTACGAAACCGGCGACCCCGCCGGGCGCAACGAGTTTCCGGCGTTTCGCGGCCAGGCCGATGGAACCGCCGAGGAGACCGACGCCGATGATGGTGATTTTTCGAAGACGCACGCCTTGAGGATAACGGATGGAATATGCAGGACGAAAGCTGGAAATGCGTGGTACCGGCTAACTCGTAGCCGGTCAAATGAGTCAAATGAGTTTCGCCGCCACAAATCACTCAGGTAACCAATTATTTGTTTAGCTTAACTCGCCGGCTACAGCTTAACAGGCTGGCCGCGCTGCGCCGATTGGTAACATGCATCCATCACCCGTTGCGTTTGCAACGCCCACATCGGCCACGCCTCGTTCAGTTTGCCGGAAAAAACCTGGTCGGCAAAGTTGCGGAACATGACGGTGTTCTGCGCCGTCGGGTGGCCCAGATCGGCCAAATCGGAGCCCGGCGCAGGCGTTGGCGCACCCGTCGGGACACGAATCTCCGTCCGGTTGACCTCAAAGGCCGGCTCGTAGCCGTTGAAAGGGTGGACGAAATCAGGCACCCGCAACCAGCCATCCCGGCCACTGACAAAGACCCATTGCTGAAAAGCGGCCTGAAATGAACAGTAAAATCCCGCCGAAACGCCGCCGTCAAAAAACAGCTCGGCGGAGAAGTCCGTGGGCGCCGGCAAACGGCCACCCTTTGCTTCAGATTGCGACAGGATCCGGCCCGTGACTGTTTGCGGCAGTTGCCAGTTCAGTGCCCAGAGCGTGAACCGGATGCAATACCAACCCAGGTCACCCAAACAACCCGTCGGCTCCAGCCGGCCGTCCACGCGGATGTTGCTGTCGGAAAATCCGCCGGTCCCCAGAAAGCTGAACGCCGAAGCGATCCGGCGTATCGGGCCGACGCTTTTGCCATCATCCAGGACCTCGCGCACGCGCGGCAGCCGCGGATTGTGCATGAACATCACGCCGTCCATGTATTGTACATTGTTTTTGCGGCAGGCGTCGGTCATTTCCTTGACGTCGGCCAGGCTGACGCCGCAAGGTTTTTCACAAACCACGTGCTTGCCGGCCGCCGCCGCGCGCAAGACCCATTCCTTGCGCAAACCGGTCGGCAGTGGAATGTAAACCGCATCCACGTTCGGCGACGCCAGCAGCTCCTCATAGCTGCCCAGCGCGGCGGGTTCGGCGGCAAACGCAAATTCCTGTTGGCATTGACGGATGTATCCGCGGCCGCGTTCCCGGTCCCGGCTGGCCACGGCGGTGACCACGGCATTGCCGGAATGGAAGATCCCCTTCCAGTTCTGCCGGCCAATCCGGGCCGTGCCCATAATTCCAAATCTCAGTTGTTTCATAATACAATCGTAATCCTCCTCGTCCTCGTCCTCGAATTACAGTCTTTCGATTACGAGGACGAGAACAATGACGGGGAGGACGTATTTCCCGCTGCTTCCCGCACACGCTCCAAAATCACGTCGGCCAGATGCGATTCACTGCCGACCGCCGCCGTATACCAGACCCGTTTCCCGTGTTTTTCCGTCGGGTTGCGCCAAACCGGCTGGCCGGCGGCGAGCCGGCGCTGAATGGTCGCCCTGGTTTCACCGAGCAAAACCGGAATGTCTTCCTGCGTATGCAAACCGTCGCTGATAAAAAACGGCACCACGACCAGATTTTTCGTACGCGCGAGCCGGTAACATTCGGGAATGCGCGGGGGTTCTTCAAGGAAAATCGCGTGGACACCGCTGTAAAGGTTCAGGGTCCGGATCAGCGCCACCTGCCGTTCCATCGGCTGGCGGGAGTTTTCGTTTTTCTTCGTCCCATGCCCGGCCATGAACAGGGTGATCTCTGCCAGCTTGGGGGCGCGCGGAAACGGGAATTGTTCCACGATTTTCTGCGCCCGCGTCAGAATCACGCCGGTCATGCTTTCGTGCGTGCCGACGGGTTTGCAGAAATAGATGGTTGAAAATTGATCCGTCTTCACGCTGTATCGACGCGACACGGAGTTGAGAGTTGATTGACCGGGCAAAAAACCAAGTTCGCGGGGAATCACGTCACTGGCGAAATAGCCTTCGCTGATGAAAAGCGGCGCAATGAACACGCGAGGGGCGGAAAGACCCGACAAAACGTTTTTGATTTGCGGTTCCTGTTTCCAGAACGCCTCCCGTACTTCAGCAAATATGTGCCGACGGCGCAGTTCCGCCGCGTGCTGATAAACCGGCGCAGCAGAATCGACGTTCTGCTCCGTGCCATGGCCCAGTACCACCAGCACCGAGTCGCGGAATGGATTGCCGTTCACGCCAAAGGGTTAGCCGAGGATGGGACCCTCCGCAAGCCGGCCCCGGAAAAGAGTTTTTGGTTGAAACCTTTTTTCGTTTTGAGCATCTTAAGCTAATATTTGCCTGTGAAACAATCAAACTAATGAAAACCAACACCTGGATCAAACTCACCTTCACTGTGGCGATTCCCCTGGGACTGGCCTGGACTGTTTACGCCGATGATGCCGCGCCGGGCATGATGCCGCCGGCCGCCGCCAAACAAGGCGTCACGTACGCAACGGACATCAAACCTGTTTTGGACAACTCGTGCGTCAAGTGTCACAGCGGCGACAAGCCCAAAGGCCATTTGAAGCTCGACAGCCTCGCGGGCGTGCTCAAAGGCGGCAAGGAGGGCAAGGTCGTCATTGACGGTAACAGCGCCAAAAGTCCGTTGGTGCTGAGAGTCGCGCATCTGAGCAAGGACGACGATGATTGGATGCCGCCGCTCCATAATCGGGCCGGCATCGGGCCGCTGACGCCGGAACAGATCGGTTTGATTCGCGCTTGGATCGATCAGGGCGCGAAGTAATTTTTCGCGCCAATTTCATTTCGGGCGCACGCCATGCCGGGGTCCGTCTTTTTGCGAACGAGTCCGGGGCAGCGGCACGCCGTCCCCCCCGGCTTACAATGGTGACAATGGCGCGCGTTTTTGTTCGCGCAATTTCTGCTGTTGGCGCAACCCTTCGATCCTTTGCGTGTCGGAAGTGTCGGGCAGGCCGGTTTTATGCGTCAAGGCGGCAATCTGCCGGTCCAGAAATTGATTGCGCAGCTTTGCTGTGACGTCAGCGAGCTGTTGTTCGGGATTGGGAATTTTGCGGTCCTCGACGGCGGCTTCGGTGACCAGGTCACGTGCCTCCTGGGCTTCAAATTCATCCAAAAAGACAGCGAGGTTTTTCCAGGTACCATTTGGCTGCCTCGCGAGCCGTCGACTGACAATCTCCCGAGCGAGCGGATGGGTAATCCAGTTTAGATCCAGATGCAACGCCGCCCAGATCGCCAGTTCATCGTGCAACAGAAGCAGTTTGAGCAGCCAGAATTCCTGCACTGAAGGACGTGGCACTTCGGATTCGGACACCGCCGCTTCTTCGTCCTCCGGCCTCTGACTTTCGACCTCTGACCTCCGGACTCTGGTGAATTCAGCACGGACGGCTTCCGGCGAGACACCAAGCCGCAGCGCGGTCTTTTGCGCATAGGTATCAATCAAGATGGTATTGCCGGTTTTATGAACGGCTTCAGCCATGCCGCGCAAAATGGCGTTCCGGCCCTTGTCGCCATTCGGGTCGTTCTGCGTACACAACCGGTTCAACAGGTAATCAAAAAATCCGTCGGCGCTCTCGATGAGTTTGCGGAAAGCTTCGCCGCCGTTGGCCTTGATGAAACTGTCCGGATCATGGGGTGCGGGTACGACCGCGACGCGCACGGCCAGGCCGGAGGCGAGCAGAGGATCGAGCGACCGCACGGCGGCGCTCTGACCGGCCTCGTCGGAATCAAAACAGAGCACGACTTCATCCACGTAACGCTTGAGAATGCGGGCGTGCTGGTCGGTAAAGGCGGTGCCTTGCGGCGCGACGACGTTTTGCACACCCGCCATAAAACAGGCGATCAAATCAAGCTGGCCTTCGCAGATGATGGCGAAACCGGCATCCAGGATGGCGCGTTTCGATTTGTCCAAGCCGAAGAAAACCTTGCTCTTGGTGAAAATCGGCGTTTCGGGTGAGTTGACGTATTTGGCGGTTTTTTCGTCACCGCTCAGGACCCGTCCGCTGAAGCCGATGACCCTGCCCTGTTCGTCGCAAATCGGGAACATCAGCCGTCCGCGAAAACGGTCATAGAAACTTGCGATTTGTGATTTGTGATTTGCGATTTCTGCATCCTCCGCAACCGGGCCGGACTTGCGGATAATCAAACCTGCTTTTTCAATCAAATCAGGTTCGTGACCTTTGCTCGTAGCCCAATTGACCGTGTCATCCCAGCTGGGCGGCGCGGCGCCCAGGCGGAAGAGTTTCACTGCTTCCGCTGTGACCCCGCGTTTGGCCAGATAATCCCGGGCGACTTGCCCGGCGGCTTCGTTCTGCAGACAATTCTGCCAGCGCTGGGCGATTTGCTCGTGAATCTGAAGCAACTGGTCTTTGAGATGGCGCGACTGTTTTTCGCCGGGACTTTGGTCAAGTTCGATGGG
>DATJYM010000181.1:0-14025 GCA_035499615.1 Candidatus Acidiferrales bacterium
CATGGGGACGGGGACATTGAGCGGGAGTGCCAGTGTCGCGTCGCCATTCAGCATTGTATCGGGGAGCAGCTACAGTCTGGGTGCGGGGCAGACGCAGGCGGTGGTGGTGGTCTTCAGTCCGCAGGTGGCGAGCAATTACAGTCAGAGCGTGAGTTTCAGCGGCGGTGCAGGGGCAAATGTGACCGTGAGCGGTATCGCGACCAACGCACCGGTGCCTACGCCGATTATCCAGGTTACTCCAGGAAGCATTGCGTACGGAACCATATTGGCGGGGATGAGCAAGACGAACAATTTTACCGTGAAAAATAACGGAACCGGAACATTAAGTGGGAACGCGACGGTGGGAGCGCCCTTCAGTGTGGTATCGGGTGGCAGCTACAGTCTGGGCGCGGGACAAACGCAGGCGGTGACGGTGGTCTTCAGTCCGCTGGTGGCGAGCAATTACAACCAGAGTGTGAGTTTCAGTGGCGCTGCAGGGGCAAATGTGACCGTGAGCGGCAGCGCGACCAATGCGCCTGTGCCTACGCCGATTATCCTGGTGACTCCAGGGAGCATTGGGTACGGAACGATATTGGCGGGGATGAGCAAGACGAACAGTTTTACCGTAAAGAACAACGGGACGGGGACATTGAGCGGGAGCGCCAGCGTGGGGTTACCGTTCAGTATCATCTCGGGGGGCAGCTACAGTCTGGGCGCGGGACAGGCACAGGCGGTGGTGGTCGTCTTCAGTCCGTTGGTGGCGAGCAATTACAATCAGAGTGTGACATTCAGTGGCGGCGGAGGGGTGAACGAGACGGTGACCGGGGGCGCGACCAACGCGCCGGCTGTTCCAGCCGTTTCGCCTATCAGGGTGGATGCAGCCGACGTGGATCTGGCACTACCGGGTTTGCAGATCTATTCCGGAACAACGGTGCAATTTTCGGTGACGGCGACGAACGCCCTGAGCTGGCAGTGGAGCTACTCCATTAATGGAGGGGCACCCGTAGTCTATACCAATAGCACCAGTCCGATGACGAACGTGAGCTATTATTTTAACACGAACGAGGTCGGGGACAATTACGTCTGGACGTTGGTGGTGAGCAATGGCCAGATGTGGGCGAAATCACAGACCAATCTTACGGTGGAAGCGTCCCCGAATTCCGGTGGAACGGGAACGGATGTAGGACTCGACTTTACGGCGACGTCGGTTCCGGTAAATGGCTTGTTGAAGGCCAGTACTCTGGTAGACGGGGCTACGGTCACGTATATCTATCAGCCACTGCCGTCGATGGGCACCACCGGCGGCGGAACTGCGGCTTACAATTTCACCGTCACCAATGCCGGAAATTACGAGATCCAGGCGCTGGTCAATGCGCCCAGCCAGAATGCCAGATCCTATTACGTTAATGTAGACAGCCCGCCACAACAGGACGCGACCATGATCTGGGACATTATACCGGTAACCTCGGGGTTCGAGCAGCGGATGGTAAGCTGGCGTGGCAATGGCAGCGAGAACAGTGACCAGTTTGTTCCCAAGATTTTCAATCTGAGCGCGGGACCTCACCAGATCATTTTTGAGGGAAGAGAGCCGTACACCGAACTGGCAGGTTTTACCCTCCTGCAAGTGGTGTCCACGGCATCCGTCTCACCAGTGCCGGCGAATTCTGCCGTATCCCATGCAACTGCGGTGCAGTCTCCGATGACACCTGAAAATCTGCGTGTGGTAAATCCTTGAGAGGCTTAGAGACCTCTGGCGGGTACTCCAAATCGACGGGGAGTTAATTTAAGATGGCCGGCGACCGTAAGCGGTCGAGAGTCCATTGTCGGTCCTGATCATTCCGATTTTTTGAAATCCGATTTCGCAGAAGGGTGTAATCACAGCCGCCCCGGGCCCGGCTAAAAAGCAAAATTTGGATTTGGGTTCGTTTCATCCCAATTCCACAAACAAAGTGTCAGAGGCAGGGCCAATCCGGACGGAAAGCTGTCCCCGATGCATTGTGTGCGGCAGTGAAGGCAGACTCGTCTATGCTGGCCAGCCAGACCGCCTTTTTGGAGCGACCGGATCCTGGGCTTTTAAAATCTGTTCAAATCAGGAATGCGGATTGATGTGGCTGGATCCGATGCCAGTCACCGAAGACCTGGGCAAGGCTTATGCAAATTATTATACGCACGCGGTTGGCGGAACAGTCCGTCGCGCGGGGCTGCTCAAGAAAATGCGCGGCCTGGCCCACCAAGGATATTGGGCAAAAGAATATCATTATGAAATCGGTTCCCGGCCGTTTCTCGCCCGGATCCTGGGCCGGTTGCTATATCTGTTTCCCGTGCGGCGGCGTGAAGCCGACGGCGGGGTGCGTTGTCTACCGGCGGTTGCCGGGGGGCGTTTATTGGACGTGGGTTGTGGTTCCGGAGAATGGCTGGGGGAAATGCGTCAGCGCGGCTGGGCGGTTGAAGGGATTGACTTTGATGAAGGCGCGGTGAGGCTCGCGAGGCAGGCAGGATTAAAAGTGGAAAGCGGTTCCCTGGAGGATCAACATTATCCCGATGACTGTTTTGACGCGGTAACCCTGAACCATGTGATTGAACATGTTCCGGACCCGAAACGCACCTTGGCGGAGTGTGCCAGAATATTAAAACCCGCGGGCAAACTTGTGTTATTTACCCCCAACAACGCCAGTCTGAGTCATCGCCTGTTCAAGGATTGCTGGCGAGGCTTGGAGCCGCCCCGGCATTTGCATATTTTCTCTACGGAGTCCATGCGCCGGACGTTGCGGGCGGCGGGTTTTCAGGAAATAACCATTCTGCCTTTTATTGTCACCTCGGTTATCTACCAGAGCCTGTTGCTCCGATGGGGCTGCACTGATTTCACCGGGGGAACGCCCCGGAACTGGCCGGCCTGGGGAATCACCCGGTTCTTCAAGTTTTTGGAACTCTGTTTGTTGCCATGGAACCCTTCGCTGGGAGATTGCCTGATCGCCGTGGCCGTGAAGACAGGTCGTGCCTGCTGATTTACCGGAATTCTGATTTTTAAACTTTGACGCTCGTAACAAAATCAATAACAAATGGAAAACAAGTCGTATGAAAAGTCGTACCCAATCATGTCGTAACACTCTGGCCCTGGGAATTATTCTGTTCCTGGCTGGTAATCCCGTCGTGCGCGCTGACAACGTTTTTGTTTCTGACGCAACGGATGGAACCATCCTGCAATTCGATTCCAGCGGGAACGAATCCATTTTTGCCTCCGGTTTGGATCAGCCCACGGGCCTGGTTTTTGGCAATAATGGCGATCTCTACGTGGCCGAGGCTGGCAGCGGAACCATACTGCAGTTCAGCGCAGGCGGGCATCAATCCGTCTTCGCTTCGGGCTTGAACAATCCGACGGGTCTTGCGGTTGATGGCAGCGGCCAACTTTATGTGGCGAATTCGGGCGCCGGGACGATACTGCAATTCAGTTCGAGCGGCAACGGATCGGTGTTTGCCTCGGGTTTGGCCAGCCCCGGTTATCTCGCCGTCGACAACAGCGGCAACCTGTATGCCTCCACTCCGCACAACATCCTCCAATTTGATTCCAGCGGAAACGGGTCCACCATTTATTCAGCGCTGAATTCTGTATACGGGATTGCCTTTGACAGTGCCGGTGCTCTTTATGCCAGCCTTGAGAACGTTGGCAGTATCGTACGGCTCAGTGGCGGTGTTGCTGCAAATGGCATTGCTTTCAATGATCCTCTGCATACCGCCCCGACGGGTCTGGCCTTTGGCAGCGGTGACAATCTTTATGTGGCTTTCGGCGGCGTCAATGGGACGTACAATCCCATGGGAGGGGATATTGAACAATATGGGCCGGGCGCGACCGGGAGCCTTTTTGCGTTGGGTCTTAGCAATCCGCTATATCTCACCGTACAAAGTGCCGGCGGCATCGGGCCAATTGAATTCGTCCCGGAACCTTCAATTTATGCGATGGCCATCGCTGGAATAGCGGTTTTGATTGTCAGGCGCACGCGGCATCAACGCCAGTCGTGATCTGTTCTCCTGATTCAACTGGTTTTGATGACCATCGGCTGGCGGGCATGGTCGGTAAGCGAAACGAACACACTTCCCGGTTCAACTCAATGAGAATTTTAATTACGGGTGGTGCCGGATTTATCGGCAGTCATCTGGCGGAACATTTTCACCGGCGGGCGGACGTGAGGGTGTTGGATAATCTGCGTACGGGCCATCAGCGCAACCTTGAAGGGCTCGACGTTGAATTTGTCCCCGGTTCCATCCTCGACCGCAGACAACTGCGCACGGCCATGCGGGATGTTGACTTTGTTTATCATCTGGCGGCCATGGTGGGGGTGCCTGAATCCATTCGCCAGCCGCAGGCGTGTGTGGAGTTGAATGCTATCGGCACCCTCAATGTGCTTGAAGCCGCGGCGGATGCCGGCGTGCGTAAGCTCTGTTTCAGCAGTTCCGCCGCTGTCTACGGCGACAATCCGATTGTGCCGAAGCACGAAGACATGCGTCCGGAACCAAGAAGTCCGTATGCCGTGACCAAGCTTGACGGTGAATTCTATTGCCGTCAGTTCACCGAAACCGGCCGGCTGGAGACCGTGGCGTTGAGGTTTTTCAATGTGTTTGGACCGCGTCAGGACCCTGCGGGGGATTACGGCGCCGTGGTGCCGATTTTTTTTCGCCAGGCGCTTGCGGGAAAACCCTTGACCGTCTTTGGCGACGGCGGCCAAACCCGCGATTTTGTCTACGTCAAGGATATCGCTGCTGCCCTGGACTTCGTAACCACCACGCCCGGTCTGACCGGCGTCTTTAATGCCGGGTATGGAGACCAGCTTACCGTGCTTGAACTTGCCCGGCGGATTTTGGAAATTACCCGCTCGCCCTCCCCGATACAATTTGAGCCCGAACGCATCGGCGATGTTCGCCATTCGCAAGCCAGTATCGAACGGCTGCGCCATGCGGGATTTCGCCTGGAAGGCACGCTGGATTTTGGCCTTCAACAAATGCTGGTTGACCTTCAATCGTCGCTGACCACCGGTCCGGTTTTGTCGTGAGCCCGGTTGAGCCAACAGGAAAACAAAACCAGGATTTACATGTCGCCGGCAATATGTGCTCCATGAAACAAGATTTTTCCGTCGCAAGGGCAGGTGGTGCATCCTCCCGCCAGGGCGATTTGGCTGATTCCGGAAATAGGAATGTGATCGCCCCGGAAGCCTGGAATCGAAATGTTCGCCTTTTGGTGGCCATTGCCAGCTTTGGAGAAAAGAACCTTGGATTTCTGAAGCGTATTATTCGCGGTTATCAGGGCATGCAAATGGCGGTGGAGGTGGTTGTGTTTTCTGATAAACCCAAAGATCTGGGGCGCGACGTCAAAGTGGTGGTGGGTCTCCCCTCAAAAAACCCCTGGTCGCTGCCGTTTGCCCACAAAGCTTACTTTGTCGAAAACGTGGATCGTTATGATTTGTTTATTTATTCCGAGGACGACATGGGGGTGACGGAAAAAAACATCCGCGCTTTTCTGGAGGTTACTCCGCAACTGGAGCCCGACGAGATCGCGGGTTTCCTCCGCTACGAACAGAATGGGACCGGGGACTTGTCCCTTCCCGAAGTGCATGGCCCGTTCTGCTGGAAGCCCGAATCAGTACGGCGCCGCGGTCGTCACACCCTCGCTGAATTCTCCAACGAGCATGCGGCCTTTTATCTTCTGACCCGGAATCAGCTCCGCCGGGCCATTGCGTCGGGTGGTTTTCTCCGCGGACCCTGCGAAGAGCGGTACGACATGCTTTGCACGGTAGCCACGGACCCGTACACGAATTGTGGTTTGCGCAAGGTGGTTTGCATTTCCGCCCTTGAGGATTTTCTCATCCACCACCTGCCTAATCGCTATGCCGGCCAGCTGGGGATTTCCCTTTCGTCCGTGAAAGAGCAGGTCCTGACGCTTTTGGACATCAGCCAGGACCGCCACCCCATCAGCCGCCTGTGTGAAACCGAATCCAGACTGCAGCAGGGAAAATGGTCCAAGAGCTATTATGAAAAGCCGTGCCACGAGGTTCTGGAAATGGTGCCGCGCGATGCCCGGACTATCCTTTCAATCGGGTGCGGTTCCGGCGCAACCGAGAAAAAACTGAAGTTGCGCGGCGCCCGCGTCACCGTCTTCCCGCTCAATTCGGTGGTGGGAGCCGCCAATGCGCGTCTCGGACTCGAAGTTGTTTACGGCACCATGGCAGAATGTTTCGAGCAAATTAAAGGGAGGAGTTTCGATTGCGTTCTAATGACCGATCTGCTCCATTTGCTTCCGGATCCGTGGGAGGCATTGGATCAATGTTGCCGCCAGGTTGGCCCCTCGGGAACGCTGGTACTGAGGGGACCCAATTTTCAGGCGTTGCGAATTCTGGTCAAACGCGCCTTGAACACAGGGGATTATCGGAAGCTTTCAGATCCTGCTCAGAGCGGGATCCGGACCCTGAGCGCCGGTACGATTACCCGCCGGCTCACCGGCATGGGTTGGGAGACGGTTGCGCTGCGCTCATTCAATCAAACGCCTCCGCGCAAAATGGCCGGCCTTCAAAGAATGCTGGGCCTTTTTGCCGCCCAGCATTGGGTCCTTTCGGCGCGCCGTTCACGCCCGGTCAAGTAAGCTCGCCCCATTGCCAGTGTCCCATTTCCAATCCGGAATCAGCCCCGGAATTTCCTGACACATCTCAGATCATGTCATCAACTCCCTGCAATACGCCGGTCTCGGCCCCGTTGCTGCAACCCCGGTCTCAGACGTCCAAGGCCGCGCCCGCGGAAAAGCACACCTACGGCCAGATTTTGAAATCGTCGGCCCTGATTGGTGGCTCCTCGGTGTTGAAGCTCGGAATTGGCATTGTTCGAAACAAGGCGATGGCGGTGCTGCTCGGTCCTTCGGGCATCGGGTTGATCGGATTGTATAATTCGATCATCGATCTGGCCCAGAACATTGCCGGCATGGGTGTCAACAGCAGCGGCGTCCGCCAGATCGCGGAGGCCGTGGGTTCGGGTGACAATGAAAAGATCGCGCGCACGGCAATTGTTCTTCGGCGAACCGCTCTCGTTCTGGGAGCCCTGGGCGCCGCTTTGTTGGTTTTGTTTTGTCAGGCGGTTTCGGGCTGGACCTTCGGCACGAGTGAACATGCTGCCGCGATTGCCTGGCTGGCATTGGCTGTATTTTTTGGTGCCGTGGCCGGCGGCCAAACGGCTTTGATTCAAGGAATACGCCGCATCGCCGATCTCGCCAAAATGGGTGTCCTTGGTGCAATTTACGGCACCATTATCGGTGTCGCCCTGGTGTATTTTCTCGGCGAACGGGGAATAGTGCCTTCCTTGATAGCCGTGGCCGGCATGTCGGTCCTGATGTCCTGGTGGTTCAGCCGCAAGGTTGAATTCAAGACCCCAACCCTGTCTGTGTCTCAGGTCCGGAATGAAACTGCCGGACTGCTCAAGTTGGGGTTCGCCTTCATGGCGAGCAGTTTGTTTATCATGGGGGCCGCCTATGTCGTGCGCATTTTCGTCGTGCGAAATCTTGGTTTTGACGCCGCCGGTTTGTATCAGGCCTCCTGGTATCTTGGCGTAACTTACATCTGGCTCATCCTGCAAGCCATGGGCGCGGACTTTTACCCCCGCCTGACCGCCACGGTCAAAAATCCTGCGGAATGCAACCGCGTGGTAAACGAGCAGGCCCAAGTCAGCCTGCTGCTGGCGGGGCCGGGGGTTATCGCTACCATGACGTTCGCGCCGGCCATAGTGGCATTGCTCTATTCAGCGAAATTTAGCGCGGCGGTGCCGTTGTTGCGGTGGATTTGCCTCGGAGCGACCTTGCAGGTGATTACCTGGCCGATGGGTTATATCATTGTGGCGAAGGCCCGGCAGAGCATCTTTTTCTGGTGTGAGTTCGCCTATACCGCAGTCTACGTCGCTCTCGCGTGGGTGGGCATACGCCATTTCGCCTTGAACGGGGCTGGCATGGCGTTCTTCGGGTCTTATGTTTTTCATGGATTGATGATCTATCCCGTTGTCCGGTGGCTTACCGGTTTCCGCTGGTCGGCGGCAAATCGTCGGACCGGTCTGGTCTTCGTGGGTTCAATCGGCCTGGTGTTTTGCAGCTTCTATCTGCTCCCGTTTTGGGCTTCGACTGCCGTCGGTGCCGTGGCGGCCTTGTTGAGCGGAATTTATTCGTTGCGCACGCTGTGCCAACTGGTCTCCCTGCACCGGGCTCCAGGTTTTGTGCAACGTTTGCTCGTGCGATGCCGTCTGGCTCCACGTGACGTCGAACCGTGAACCGGCGTTGTAACTTCCCATGAGCGCATCCTTACTGGCAGCTACCAGGCCACTTTACGACAAAACCGCACAGGTTGTAGAAAGCGGTTCCCAAACTGTAAACCGAATGCATTCCGACATCGTAGATCATCTGAATAGGGCCCATGCCCGTTACTGCGGCTTGTTGACCATGGCTGAGGAACAAGCAGACGCCGGGAACTATCCCGCCGCTGCCGCTCTTGCCCAAATCGCCGCCCGTTATACCTTCGCCGGCTACGTCGGCCTTTTCGGATCGCACCGGCTTGAGCGGTTGCTGCTTGAGCTGGGCCGGCACATACCCGCTGCTCCGCCGCCCGCAGCGGAACGTCAAAATGGAAACCGACGCCATATTCTACACGTTTTGAGCTATGGCCGACCTGTCGGTGGAGATGCGCGATGTGCCTGGCGATGGATCCAGGAAGATTCCAGTAGTCGCCATTCCGTCGTGATCACAACCCAGGCTGACGTCAATGGCATTTACGAGTTGCCGGAAGTCTTAAAAGAATCAGCCGAAAAATCAGGTGGCTTTCTGCGAACTCTCAGTGCGCCAACAACCAATCATCTGGAACAAGCCCGCGAACTGAGGATGTTATGCCAGGAAGCGGACATCGTTGTCCTGCACCTGTTTCCCTACGACATCGTGCCCGTGCTTGCCCTCGCCGCCGGCTGTGATTCGGTTAAAACGATCTTCGTCAATCATGCGGACCACGCCTTTTGGGTTGGCGCCGGTGTTTCCCACGTCATAGCGCACCTCCGGAAACAGCCGCCCCAATTCTCGGAGAAAAGGCGGGGGCTGAACCCGGAACGCTGTGCCGTCCTTCCTATTCCCCTGGTTCCTGCCCCGCCGTCGGTCACCCGGGAAGAAGCAAAACGTGCCCTCGGTTACGCGCCGGATTCCGTGGTTCTGTTGACCATAGCGTCACCCTTCAAATACAGCTCTCCCGGTCGGGTGGGTTTCCTGGATTTAGTTGCTCCGGTCATGGCCCAATTCCCAAAAGCGGTATTGATTGCCGTGGGACCGGAGGCAAAAGACGCCTGGCAAGCTGCCAGCGTTCAGACTCAGGGCCGAATTGTCCCGCTGGGCACACGGTGGGACACGAACCTGTTCTATGCCGCGGCGGATATTTATCTGGACTCGGTTCCGTTTTCCTCGACCACCTCCCTGCTCGAAGCCGGGAGCCATGGCACACCCTTGTTGGGTTACCGGCTGCCTGAAGCCGAATTGGCCTTGCTCGGTCCCGGTGCGCCCGGCTTCGAAGAAACGATCCAACTGGCGGGCGACATCGAAGCTTATCGGGCCTTGCTCAGCCGTTTGATCACCGACGCGGAACTTCGCCGTCAAGTCGGCCAGCGTACCCGGTCGGAAATTCTCTCCCTGCACACCGGCCGAAAGTGGGTTGACGCGGCGCATGAATTGTATGCGAAAGCCGAGCAAACCAATGGCCGGGGTTGTATGCCGGGGAACGGAGACGCCTTCGCGGCGAGCGCGCTTAATGTGGCCCTGTTTCAACTTTATGGCCGTGTGCAGACCCGTCAGATGATCGGCAAATACATCGGCGCCTTGCCTTATCGTTCCTGCCTGCCGATCACCTGGCGGCTTTACCAGAAAGGATTCGATCTATGTTTTCTGAATCTGTTGCCCCCGCCGGTGGATGACATTACCCGGCGCTTCGGGCGATGGCTGAAGAGGAAGGCGGACCGCCGCTTGCGACTTCGATAAAGTTATGTTATTATTAAGATTAAGGCGGAAAACCCGCTGTGCGGTGGACATGTACCAGATGGCAAAGGCCCTATTGCGTTCGAGTGCTCAAGGTCTCGTTACAGTTTTTGCACAACGGAAACAGGTGTTCTAAGCAGTAAAGCCGTATGAAGATGAAATCTGTTTCCTGTTCGGAGGCCTATGCCGCCCGAAGGTTTGTATCATGGGTTGCGGTATCGCTTGTATTACTCCTGGTTTCGGTGCGGTGCCTTGTCGCGCAAACCACCAATCCGATTGTGATCGAAAACGCCCTGCCGGGGACTCCCTCCAGTCAGTGGGACATCAGCGGCGCCGGTGACAGCAGCATTCAGGGTTATGCAACCGACATCAGTGTCAACCGGGGCGGGACGATCTATTTTAAAATCAATACCCCGGCGAGCGCCTATCGAATCGACATTTATCGCCTCGGTTATTACCAGGGTAATGGCGCGCGATACATTACCACCGTGACGCCTTCGGCCCACCTTCCTCAATCCCAACCGGCCCCCATCACCGACCCTTCGACGGGCCTCATCGATTACGGGGACTGGGCGGTGTCGGCTTCCTGGCAGGTGCCGACGAATGCAACCTCGGGAGTATATATTGCCAGACTGGTGCGCACCGACACCGGCGGGGCCAGCCACATTGCCTTCGTGGTCCGCAATGATTCCAGCACCTCGGACATCTACTTCAAGACGTCAGACACGACGTGGCAGGCGTACAATGATTACGGTGGCAACAGCTTGTACGTTGGAACCGGCCCCGGGGGGGGTGCGGCGGCCGACGGACGCGCTTACAAGGTCAGCTTCAACCGGCCTTTCAACACTCGGGGTGATTCCTCCGTAGACTGGTTGTTCAATGCCGAATACCCGATGATCCGCTGGCTGGAGGAAAATGGTTATGACGTTTCCTATACGACCAGTATTGATGCCGATCGCCGCGGGAGCTTGCTGCTGCAACACAAGATATTTCTGTCCGTGGGCCATGACGAATATTGGTCGGGCAACGAGCGTACCAACGTGGAGACCGCGCGTGCCGCAGGCGTGAACCTGGCCTTCTTCAGCGGCAATGAGGTTTTCTGGAAGACCCGCTGGGAATCCTCCATCGACGGATCCAACACGCCTTATCGCACGCTGGTTTGCTACAAGGAAACTCATGCCGGGGCCAAGATTGATCCTACCCCGACCTGGACCGGAACCTGGCGTGATCCGCGATTCAGTCCGCCATCAGACGGTGGCCGGCCGGAGAATGCGCTCACGGGAACAATCTTCATCTCCAACAACGGCATCACCAATAATTCCATCCAGATTCCTGCCGCCTTCGGGAAGTTAAGGTTCTGGCGGAACACCTCCCTCGCTACCGCTCCCGCCGGCAGCACGGTCAGTTTCCCCGCGGGAATGCTCGGTTACGAATGGGACCAGGATGCCGACAACGGCTTTCGCGCGCCCGGTACGATAGACCTGTGGTCCGGAACCTTTGGTGGTGTTCTAATCCTGCAGGATTTTGGGTCCTTGTATGCCAACGGGGTGGCGACGCACAGTCTCACTCTCTACCGTAGTTCCGGCGGGGGCCTGGTATTTGGCGCCGGCACGGTACAATGGTCGTGGGGCCTGGACAGCAACCACGATAATGGCAGTGCGGCACCAAGTTCCGCGGTTCAACAAGCCAACATAAATCTTTTTGCCGACATGGGGGTTCAGCCTGCCACCTTGCAGTCAGGTCTGGTGTCGGCAACTGCTTCCAACGACCATACGCCGCCGACCTCCACCATCCTGACCCCGGCCGCCGGTGCCAAGGTCACTTACGGGTCACCCGTCCTGGTCAGCGGCACGGCCAGTGATGCCGGTGGCGGTATTGTCGCCGGGGTTGAAGTATCGACGGATGGCGGGACGACCTGGCACCCGGCCGCCGGTCTGACCAATTGGAGTTATTCGTGGATACCCTTGCAGGGCGGATCGATAACGATTCAAAGTCGGGCGGTTGATGACAGTTGCAACGTACAATCGCCGGCCGCCACGGTGAATGTTACGGTGACTTCAGTTCCGCTGACCACCTGGCCCAGTTCGGTGAAGCCCGTCGTCATTGACCAGGGCACCGATAATCCACTCGAATTGGGTGTCAAGTTTCGCTCTGATGTTGCCGGATTTATTACGGGCATCCGGTTCTACAAGTGTGCCGTTAACCTGGGCACCCATATCGGGGATTTGTGGACAAGCAACGGCACCCATCTGGCTTCGGCACCGTTCACAGTTGAAACCCCCTTCGGTTGGCAGCAGGTCAATTTTACCAACCCAGTTCCTATTGCTTCCAACACTGTTTATGTGGCGTCGTATCATGCAAATGACGGCCACTACAGTGAGGACGATTTTTATTTTGCAACCAATGGCGTGGATGATTCGCCCTTGCACATCCTGGCCGATGGAGTCAGCGGAGCCAACGGAAGCTTTGCCTACGGTGCCGGCAGCGTTTTTCCCACCCAGGCCTGGGAGTCGGCAAATTACTGGGTGGATGTGGCGTTTACAACGACCAACGCCATCCAGACGCTGACGAACATCAGCGTCAGCCCGACCAATGTCACTCTTACGACGGGCGGTTCCCAACAGTTTACCGCGACCGGCATGTACTCCAACGGCAGCCCACAGGATATCACCAGTCAGGTCACTTGGACTTCCACCAATACCACCGTGGCTAACGTAAACGGAACCGGCTTGGTCACCGCTGCTGCTCCGGGCATGACTGTCATCTCGGCGGGCTTGGGGGGAATGAGTGGCAGCACATCCCTGCGGGTACAAACCGGACCACTGTCCATCACCACCAGCTCGTTGCCCGGCGGGATCCAAAACGCCGCCTACGCAACAACACTCGCCGCCAGCGGCGGAACGACTCCCTATACCTGGGCGATCGCCAGTGGATCGCTTCCGCCGGGGCTTAATCTCAATACCAATTCGGGTGCGATTACGGGGACGCCCGGCAGTATCGGAACATACAGCTTTACGGTTCAGGCCAGTGACGCCAGTCAACCGGCCCAGATGGCGACCCAACCACTGAGCATTACCGTCACTTCACTGCCGAATACGGCGACGATATGGCCCAGCAACAGCCAACCCGCGAGGCCGGATGACGGCGCGGACACTTCCGTGGAGCTGGGAGTTAAATTTCGCAGCGACGTGGCCGGATACATCACCGGGGTGCGTTTTTATAAAGCATCGGCTAACACCGGTACGCATCTTGGTGACTTGTGGACGTCCAATGGGACTTTATTGGCAACAGCGACCTTTAGTGGGGAGACGGCGTCAGGTTGGCAACAGGTAAATTTTGGCAGTCCGGTGGCGATCAATGCCAATACGGTGTATGTGGGTTCGTATCATTGCCCCGGGGGCCATTACAGCGAGGATGATAATTACTTTGCGAGCGGTGGTGTGGACAACCCACCGCTGCACGCGTTGGCCGACGGCGTCAGCGGTCCGGACGGTGTTTACGCCTATGGCTCGGGCAGTATTTTCCCCAGTCAGGGTTATATGGCAGCCAATTACTGGGTGGACGTGGTGTTTACGGCCACTCTCGGGCCGGTGTTAGCGGTCCAGACCAACCGTGTGATTAACGAATTAACCACCTTGACCGTGACCAATGCTGCAGCGGACACCATTCCGGTAAGTTACACCCTGATTGTGACAAACCTTGGCAACGGCTTGGCGGTCACAAATGTGGGCATCAGCACCAACGGGGTAATCACGTGGACGCCGTTGCAGACGCAGAGCCCCAGCACGAATGTCTTTGTCACCGTGGTAAGCGATGGGAGTCTGAGCGCGACGAACAGCTTTTTGGTGACGGTATTGGAAGTGAACCAGGCACCGGTGTTACCGGGCCAGACGGATGTAACGATTAGTGGAACAACGCCCATCGTGGTGACGAACACGGCGGACGAGCCGAACATTCATTCGATGACAGTGGGTTATGGGTTGACGGGGCCGACGGGAGCGACGATTGACACCAATGGAGTG
>DATJYM010000182.1:0-35810 GCA_035499615.1 Candidatus Acidiferrales bacterium
CGTGCCAGGGCGAGAGGACCACGGCCGCGTCGGAGCCGGGAATGAGCCCCAGCGGAAGAAGAAAGTCGTTATATCTCCGCGTCCGACAAATGCCCCCACATGTCGTTTCGGGTTCACGCCTCACCTTTCGGACCTAATTCATCCTAATTATAATCATTTCTGGAAGTGATTGTCGAGGGGAAAGTTTGTTGATTGGAGGAGAGGCTTTTGCCTTTTAATCCGCAGGGAATTCGTGTTTCATCTGGGGCCGTTTGAAAGGCGATTGATGGCGCCGGAGTTTGTGGCGGCCACACGAATAACGTTCTGAACTGTTTTCAAATCGTAAATCGTCAATCGCAAATCGCAAATCGCAAATTACAACGATGCCCAAGCGCACTGACGTCCATTCCGTACTCATCATAGGCGCCGGCCCGATCATCATCGGCCAGGCGTGCGAGTTCGATTATTCCGGCACCCAGGCCTGCAAGGCGCTCAAGGAGGAAGGCTACCGCGTCGTCCTCGTCAATTCCAATCCGGCCACCATCATGACCGATCCCGAGTTCGCTGACCGCACCTATATCGAGCCGGTCACGCCCGAGGCGGTCGAGAAAATCATCCTGCGCGAGCTGGAGGAAATGAAACGGCTCAAAGCCAAAGGCAAACTCGTTCTGCTGCCCACGCTCGGCGGCCAGACGGCGCTCAACACCGCCATGGCCCTGCACCGCGCCGGCGTCCTGGAAAAACACGGCATCGAAATGATCGGCGCCAAAGCCGAAGCCATTCACAAGGGCGAAGACCGGCAGGCGTTCAAGGATTTGATGCTGTCCATCGGCCTCGACGTGCCCATCAGTGGCACCGCGCATAACATTGACGAGGCCCGCGCCGTGGCCGAGAAGATCGGCCGGTTTCCCGTCATCATCCGGCCGGCCTTCACGCTGGGCGGCACCGGCGGTGGCATCGCCTACAACCGTGACGAGTTCGAGGAGCTTGCCAAGCGCGGCCTGGACCTCTCGCCCGTGAGCGAAATCCTCGTCGAGGAATCGTTGCTCGGCTGGAAGGAACACGAAATGGAGGTCATGCGCGACAAGGCCGACAACTGCGTCATCATCTGCTCCATCGAGAATTTCGATCCCATGGGTGTTCACACCGGCGATTCCATCACCGTCGCGCCCATCCAGACGTTGACGGACAAGGAATACCAGATCATGCGCGACCAGAGCTTTGCCGTGATTCGCGCGGTGGGCGTCGAGACCGGCGGCTCGAACATCCAGTTCGCCGTCAACCCGGACAACGGCCGCATGGTCATCATCGAGATGAACCCGCGCGTCAGCCGCAGTTCCGCGCTCGCGTCCAAGGCCACCGGCTTCCCCATCGCCAAAATCGCCGCCAAACTCGCCGTCGGCTACCTGCTCGACGAAATCCGCAACGACATCACGCGCGAAACCCCGGCCAGCTTCGAGCCGACGATTGATTACGTCGTCACCAAAATCCCGCGGTTTGCCTTCGAGAAATTCCCGCAAGCCGATCCGACGCTGACGACGCAGATGAAAAGTGTGGGCGAAGCGATGGCGATTGGCCGGACATTCAAGGAATCGCTGCAAAAATGCCTGCGCTCGCTGGAAATTGGCCGCAGCGGATTGGGCGGGGACGGCAAACCGTGGCGCATCGGCACGGAGGTCTATGGCGACCGCGACATTTTGCCCAGGGACGTCATCAGCCGCAAACTGACGGTGCCCAACGCCGAACGCATTTTCTTCATCCGCCACGCCTTCCGCGCCGGCTTCACCATCGACGAGATTTTCAACCTCACAAAAATTGACAGGTGGTTTTTAGTTCAGATCAAGGAGATTGTGGATTTCGAGGAGGAGCTGGCGAATTTAAAGAACTAGAAAATGATCAAGAAAAAGGCCTTCCAGGCCTTCTGCGATTAATTTCTCGGCGTGAAATTGTTTTACACCGGCCCGGTGGTTAACGCCGAGATGCTCGTGGTGATGCTGGAAAAACACGGCATCGCCGCCACGCAGTCGTTCGTGGACCCTGCCGCGCCGGACGACTGCGATTTGAGCCGTCCCGCCCGGGTCTTTGTGCCGGAAGCCGATTACGACCGCGCCTACCAGCTCTTCTACGCCGAGCGCGAAGACGAGCTTTGACCGCCCCCCCCGTCTCCCTGCGCCTTGAAGGCCGTGCTGAAGTCACCGCACTCCAAACGCTCACGCGACGGCCGGAAATTTCCAAACTTCGCGAAGCGTCTGGACTGTGGCGCGTTCACCGCCGCTTTTCCGATTTAAAAGTTGTCGTCCACCTTCACGCGGTCAATCTTGAAGCCGTAGATGGTTTTCACCTGCGTCGGTGTTGCCACTCGCTCGAACCACGCCGCCGAACACCATGGATATTGATTGGCCACCGGCACAAGTTTGTGTTTCACGGCATTCTGGTGGACGTAATTCAATCGCGCCAGATAGCTATGTTGCAGCGTTAGTTTTGTGTCCCAGAAATTGAACCACACTTTGCGGTTTTCGGCATTGTCGAATTGGTTCAACTCGCGCGATGAGACACCGTGCAGGTCATGCAAGAATCCGCCGAGGTTGCGTGAATCGGGATTGCCGCGCGCGACGAAATGATAGTGATTGGCGAACACGGCCCAGGCTTCCAGTTGCCAGCCGCAATCACGGGCGAAGGAAAGCAAGCGGCGTTCAAGCAAATCGCGTTTCTGCGGCGTGTTGAAAAAATGCCGCCGTTCGAGCGTGCCGGCGGTGACGAAATAGACCGCATTGTCCGCAAGCCGATGCACTGGCGCATGCGGCCAATCTTTCGGCGGCAGTTGGGTTTTCAAATCCACGAGACGGACGGTCGGCAAAATGAAAGTTTTTGGCGGAAGAGGTTCTGGCTTGGACGACTGCGACGCTTCGGGGTCCATGCGGCCATCTTGCGGGAAATGATGTGCGGCGAAAAGTTTGAAAGTTCGCAGAAAAAGCGGTGCTGAAGTCACCGCACTCCAAACGCTCACGCGACGGCCGGAAATTTCCAAACTTCGCGAAGCGTTTGGACTGCGGCGCGTTCACCGCCGCTATTCGCCCCAGCTACTTCGTCGCCGGCAGGTAATCCTGCCACAGCCATTCCAAGGCTTCGGGCAGGGTTTGTTGTTTCACCCAGCCATCCACATACCCGACGTTGCGGGCGAAAACAAACTGGTAAGCGTCGGGCTAATTCTCCCCAACCCTTAGGGCAGCATCACTGCCCGGTAGAATTTATTTCCCGCAACCGGGTTCTGGTCAATCCACAAATAGGGACTGGAGTTGAGCAGTACCGTCGCCACAGTGTTCCAGGCGGTCATGTCGGGCGAAGACTGAATTTGATAGCTGCGCCCGATGGCGCCGGTGATTTGCACTCCGGGATAGGTTCTCAATTGCAGGTTTGCCGGGGACACAGGTTGGCCCTGTGCGTTGAACGTGATGTTGCGAATCCGGTTATTGCCGCTGTCGGCGACAAAGACCATGCCCTGCGAGAAACAGCCCCCATTGGCGGAACTGAACAGCGCCAGGTTGCCCGGACCATTGTTGAAGCCGTACTGGTTGAAGGAGCCACCCAATGTGGTCACGTTGGTTTGGGCATCCATCCTGCGGACGCTGTTGCCGCAGGCCAAATAGAGATTGCCGGCGTGGTCGAAAAACATGGAATTAATCACGTTGAAGGTGGCATTGGTGCCGACACCGTCAACCTGGGGATAGTAATAATAGGTGCCATTACCGGCAACCGTCGTCACGTTCTGTGATGGGTCCACGCGGCGAATCCGCTCGTTGCCGGAATCCCAGACGTAAATATTGTCAGCCTGATCACAAGCCAGAGACGTGGGGCTGGAAAAGGCGGTGAGGAGCGTTCCCTGTCCATCGAAATATCCCGAGACGCCGCTTCCGGCAAAGGGCACGACCGTTCCGGCACCGGGATTGTAACGATAGATGCGATTCCCGCCCGAGTAATAAAAATTGTTCGCTGAATCGAAGCAGATGCCGCTGGAAGAAGTCAGGTTGGTCAAACCGCCGTTGAAAATGGACACGTAGCCGTTGGTGTCCACGGTCAACAGATAGTTAACGCCGCCGTAGGAGCTGTTGGCCATGACCAGCCAAATCAAGTTGTTGTGGTCTATCGCCATCGCGCTGACCTGGCCCCAACTCAGCGAAACATTCGTGCCGTAACCATCCAGATAGGAACCGCCGCCGGCAAATGTGGAAACCGTCTGGTCGGGAGCGATTTTCCGGATTCGCTGATTGTTGTTGTCCCAAACGTACAAGTTGCTGGCGGTATCGGAAACGATTTGCGTGGGGTCGTTAAAAGCTGTGAGTAATCCATTTCCGTCAACATAGCCCGGTATGCCGTAGCCGGCGAACGTCGAAACCATGACATTGTTGGTATCGTAGATTTGGGCTTCGGCTCGTCCGGCAAGGAGAATCAAGGCCCAGGCGATTGAGACCGCCACAGTTTTTGTTTCCATAGAAGAATGATTTCGTTCCCGTACTTAACGTGGATTGTGACTAATAATGCCGTGAATGACAATCACTTGTTTGTTACGGTTTGGTTTCACTTTGCCGCAGGCTGATAATCGTGCCACAGCCATTCCAGGGCTTCGGGCAGGGTTTGTTGTTTCACGCGGCCATCCACGTGCCCGGCGTTGCGGGCGAAAACAAACTGGTAATGATAACCTTTGGCGGCCAGAACCTTTGCCAGGTTCTCATTGGCAACAACCCAATCATGCATATTGTCGCGCATGATGTTTGGATTGAAAAGGTCGCGGTCGCCGACTTCCAGCCAGATACGCAGCGGCTTCGTGGGACTGTCCGGGATGAGGTGTTCATGGAATTCCCACGCGCCGTGCGGAGTCGCCGGATTGTAAGGCCACTGCTGGTTCACATAGGTGCCCGAATAGGTCAGGACCCGGTGGTAAAGTTCCGGGTGATACCACGCCATGACCAGCGCGCATGACCCGCCGGAACTGCCACCCATCGTCGCGCGGCCGTCAGGATCTTTGGTCAAGGTCACATGACAATTGCTTTGCACAATCGGCAGCACTTCCTGCTCGACGAACTCCGCATAGCGTCCGGACAGGGTGTCGTATTCCAAGCCGCGCTCGCTGCCCTGGGCGTCACCGCTGCCGTTGCCGATGGAAATGGCAATCATCACCGGCACCTCGTGTTCGGCAATCAGATTCTCCAACGCCGTGAACAACGGGCGGTCAGGTCCGTCCGCCCCGACAATGAAAGGTGCGACTGTGCCGGGGACATATTGTCTGGGCACATAAACCGACACGTGTCGAGTATACGGTGCCGGATGGCTGGTGGTGACGACCAGTTTGGCAGGATCAGCGGGGTCCGGCGTGCCAAAAGTACCTCGCTCGCGTGCGATGCCGGGATAAATTTTGCTGTCCGCCGAACTCATGGTGAAGTTGTACACGGTTCCCTGCGGCACGTTGGTCTGCACGGTCATTTCCGGTGGGTGGTGATACGCCGGACCGATGATAAAATTACCGTCGGCATTCGCCGGTGGCACGGCGCCGTCGGACAATTCCGTGGCTTTGACAAATCCCGGCGTATGCGGATCGCGGGTGGGTGCCGGCGCAGCCGTTGTTGAAGCGATGCCAGTTATCAGAGCGAATATCGCACCGAACCAAACAGCGGCTTGAACCTTTCCGGTGGTTTTCATTTCAATCTATTGATGTTGGCAATTCGATGATTTTCCTTAGGTCAGCCGTCTATGTCCAATCTTTCCCGCGTCCCCCGTTTTCATCGCGATATACGCCCGGGCTAATTTGCGCAACGTTCCTCAATGGGCTACCGTTCTGGGCATGAGGCCCAAGCTGCGGTTTATTTGTTCCGGAATGATTTTGCTGTCGATGGCCGCGCCGGCGCTGCGGGCGGACGTGTTGGAAATGCAAAACGGCGACCGATATTCCGGGAAAGTAGTGTCGGTTTCCCCGGACACGGTGATATTGAACAGCGAAGTGCTGGGCAAAATCACCGTACCGCGCAAACTGGTCGTGAGCCTGTCCTTTGGCACCAATGCCATTGCGCCGAAGGTGGTGGACGCCCTCACGCAACCGGTATCCACAAATCTTCCCACGCTGACCGCCCCCTCAACTCCGGGGAACCCCAATCCGGATTTATCCGCGGCGCTTCGGCAATTGGGCGCGAACACAAATTTTGTCGGGCAGATCCGCCAACAAATGCTGGCTGGCATTCCCGAGGCCGCCAGCAAATACGACGAGATGGTCAACGGTTTGTTGAGCGGGCAATTGAACGTGGGCGACGTGCGACGGCAAGCCCAGGCAGCGGCCGCGCAATTGCGGGAGCTCAAACAGCAGCTCGGCCCGGAAGCCGATGATTCGCTGGATGGTTATTTGCAGGTGCTGGACAGCTTCATCAAGGAAACCGCCAACGAGCCGGCGGGCGCCCCGCCAAAATCTCCTTAATTCGGGATTGGTTCAATAAAACAGAGCGTGGCAAGCCGGCCAAAAGCGGATTGCAATCGTATCACACGTTTTCTCCAGCGGTCGTGATTCGATTTTCAACCGGTTCCATCCAGGCCAATGGCGCCGCACCAGGGATCAATCCGGATGGCATTCACCGCCAATCGCGTATTCAGCGCGTAGCGGCGCCAGAGCCAGGCGGCCACCACCGAGTTCCGGGCCTGAATCAACGCGGCGGCTTCCTTGTCCAGCGCCTGGGGGAAGGTGGCGTATAATTCGCCAACCGAAATCGACGCGGATTTTTCAGTGAGTTCGTCCAATGATTCATCGGAATCGGGATTATCCGTTTCCGGCTCGTCCACGGGCTCGACTTGCGGGGCTGGCGGGCTGAGAACACTCAGAACAAAAAGAAATTTCCTGTCGCTCAACCAATTCAAACCGGAACGGATGTCTTCCGGCACCTCCGATTGCAGTGTGCCGGCGCTGAAGCTCAATTTTTCCGGACGAACAACCCGGTCCACGTCCACCCAATAGCCTTGTTCGAAATCATCCATCGGGGTGGATTGCAGTTGCGATTCGGCCCGTTTCAGGATTTCCGGCCAGTTCAGCGGCGCGCCGCCCGATTCCGTGAACCATTGGTCAATGAATTGGGCGGCGGCGATTTTGCGAAGGATGACTTCCACGGGATTTTCACCTTCCGGCATCGTGCGCAGCCAGATTTCGAACTTTGTTTGCGCCTCCTCCGGCGAGTCGCCCAAAACTATCTGACTCGCGCAGGCATCCCACGTCTGGATTGTTCCCCCTGCGTCCCGTCGCCCCGGGATGGGTCGCACCTGAGACCGGGTGGTGACACCGGTAAAGAGATAGGCATTCATGATGCGTGAAGTGATTTGTCTCAAACGAATTGAAACACCGGGCATGCCCGAAAGGCGACATAAATTATTGTCTCTGGTGCTCACCAAGGCACCGGGCCGATTCGACAGCAGGTGGAAAGTGGATTACGGTGCTTCCATGCGAGACCTGGTGCGAGCGTCGTCGGTGGCAGCCGTTTTGATCACGGCCCTGGCCATCGGTTCGCCCAGTCAGAAGATGACGGCGGGCACTTCGACGACCGGGCTGATGGCACATTATGAAACGGCGACGCTGGCCGGCGGTTGCTTTTGGGGTTTGCAGGAATCCCTGCGCCATATTCCCGGCGTCATCAAGACCACCGTGGGTTACACCGGCGGCACAACACCGAATCCAACCTACGAGTTGGTGTGCGCCGGCAATACCGGTCACGCGGAGGCAGTCCAGGTCATCTTTGATCCGACGAAATTAAGTTACGAGGAATTGCTCAGCCATTATTTTCAAAGCCACGACCCGACGTCGCCGCGCCTTCCGGTCGCGGGCGTGAAGGTGCAATACCGGTCGGCCATTTTTTACCATAGTGACGAACAACGCCGGATTGCGGAGCGCGTGAAGGAGAAACTCATTCAATCCGGCAAATGGACCGATCCCGTGGTCACGGAAATCACGCCGGCCACGGAATTTTATCCAGCGGAGGCCTACCATCAGGATTACCTGGAAAAAAACTCCGGCGCACACACTTGCCATGTCTGGTGGAATTGAGATGGTTTGCTCAGTGGCGCTTTGCGCCCCGACAATAAATTTGTATTGTCGGGCGAATGAATTCACGGCGCATCGGGATTGTGGGTGGGGGCGCAGCCGGTTTTTTCGCCGCGCTGGCGTGTGGCGAGTCGCAAAGCGGCGCTGAGATTTTCATCCTCGAAAAAACATCACGGTTTCTTTCCAAGGTCAAAATTTCCGGTGGTGGCCGATGCAACGTCACCCACGCGTGTTTTGACGGACGCGAATTCGCCGCGCGTTTTCCCCGCGGCGAACAGGCGTTGATTGCCCCTTTCAAACAATTTCAGGCCCGTGACACCGTGGCATGGTTCGCCGACCGCGGGGTGAAACTGAAAACCGAAAGCGACGGCCGGATGTTTCCCGTGACGGATTCGTCCCAGACCATCATTGATTGTCTGCTCGGCGCGGCGCACCAGGCGGGCGTGAAGTTATTGGCGAATTGCCGGGTGGAAAATGTCATCAAAAGGGCGGACGGACGTTTTGAATTGACGCTCATAAGAAATGCTTCTGCCTCTCCCCTGCTACCGGAGGAGAGGGCCGCGGCGAGGAGGCCGTTAACCTCAAATTCCCTTGCCCCGATCCTCCCCCCGCCCGGACGGGGCGAGGTGGAGGAATTCACGAATGAGAAAATCCTGTGTGACACAATATTACTGGCCACGGGCGGCTGCCGGACGCCCGCGATGGGTCAACTGGCGGTTTCGCTCGGGCACACGCTGGAACCGCCGGTGCCTTCACTATTCACGTTTCACATCGAAACGTCCTGGCTGCGGGCGCTGGCGGGCGTGCCGGTCGAAATGGTCGAAATCTCGGTTCCAAAAACAAAACTCCACGAACGCGGCGCGCTGCTGGTGACCCATTGGGGTTTGAGTGGTCCGGTGGTTCTCCGATTATCGGCGTGGGGCGCGCGTCAGTTACACGGGCTGAATTATTCCTTTCCGCTCCACGTAAACTGGCTGCCGCTTCTGAACGCGGAAAAGCTCGCGGCGGCATTGGAGGCGCGGCGCAAAGCGCAACCGGCAAAGTTGATCGTGAATTCACCCCTCCCGCCACTCCCGGCGCGCCTGTGGGAGCAACTCGTCCGGGCCGCCGGCGTCTCGCGGGAGACGAGATGGTCGGCACTTTCGCGATCTGCGCAACATCGACTCGTCCAGCAGTTGCGGCGCACGGAATTTTCCGTAAGCGGGAAGAGCCTGAACAAGGAAGAATTTGTGACGTGTGGCGGGATCCGGTTGCGCGAGGTCAATTTGAAAACCATGGAGAGTCGCATTTGTCCGGGACTGTTCTTTGCCGGCGAATTGCTGGACGTTGACGGGATCACCGGGGGTTACAATTTCCAGGCGGCCTGGACGACGGGCTGGATTGCCGGAAGGAACATGGCGTAACAAAACTCGTCGCCCTCCCTGCCGGACCTGTTATTTCATCAGCTGGGTCTTGAATTCGGCCAGCCGGTCATCGTAGAAGTCCATGGATTTCGGGGTGGTGGTGACCGTGGAATCGTAATTGACGAGGGTGACCAGGGTGCTGTAGGTGGCGATGTCGTGCACCGGCAGCACGGCGCGGATGCCACCGGCCGGTCCCATCCGGGAATAGCAGTCCTGCTCATGGATTTGCGGCACGAGGATGATACGATAGCCGAGCTTGGTCAAAAAATTCCGATAGGAATTGGTTGTGATAATCGCGCTATGCATCGCCGTGGCGTCCATCTGCAACTGGTCGAGGACGGCTTTCAGGATTTTGAATTGGTCGTGCGACAGGATGCGATCGAAATGTTGTGGCACCGTTTCGCTGACCGGTGTTGGGTCAGGCAACGGCGTGCGGGCTGCTGGTTTTTGGGCCATAAATTTTTGAGTCGAAAATCAACCTTGGTCCGGCGCGCTGGGCGGGAACAGGATCATTATCGTTCACGACGGGCGGGAAGTCCATGATTCATTTACGGCCTGCGGATTCACCGGATTCCGTCCTCCCGCCTCCTCGAGCGACTCCGGACTGTTCATTCGGCATATTCTGCCCTATAGTTCTTCCAACCATGGCAGGCGTTTTGAAATTTCCGGACCGTTTTCTTTGGGGCACAGCCACGTCGCCGACGCAGATTGAAGGCCACGTTGCCAACGAATGGACGGATTATGTCGCACCCGATGGCGGACATTGCCGGGTGGCGTGCAACCATTATCACCGTTATGCCGAGGACGTGGCCTGGATGGAGGAACTGGGTGTGAACGCGTACCGCATGGGTATCGAATGGTCGCGCCTGCAGGCCGCGCCGTTCGCGCCGCTCAACCAGCCGGAACTGGAACGGTATGTGGACCTGTTGGACCGGCTCAAGGCGGCGGGCATCACGCCGATGGTCGTGTTGCATCACTTTTCCAATCCGCCGTGGATTACCTCCGCAGGCGGCTGGCTGAACCCGGCCACGGTCCCGGCGTTTGTGGATTACGTCACAAAGCTTGTGTCGGCCTTGAAAGAACGGGTCTGGCTCTGGAACACATTCAACGAGCCAGACACCTACGCGTCGTTGACGTATTTGCTGGGCGGTTTTCCGCCCTTCCAGAAATGGCGGCTGCTCTCTTTCCGAAAGACCATCCGGCACATGGCGAGGGCGCATGGGCGGATCAGCGAGGTCATGCGGCGGGCCGGCCACGGCGGCCGGACGCCGGAGATCGGCATTGCGAAGAATTGGACCTTTTTCGGGCCGCTCGAACCACGCGCCTGGTGGGACCGTTTGCTCGCGGGAATTTCCCATCGCCTGTTCAATCATTTTGTGTTGGACGCCTTCCTGGGCGGGCGACGCCGCTCCGCCTCCACCTTTCTCGGCCTGAATTATTACGGGCTGACGCGGTTCAAAAATTTTGAACCCATGGTGCCGGCGGGGGGCGCCAGCCGCCGGCAGCTCGCACAATTGGGCGTGGTTTGCGACGACATGTTCGAGCGTCATCCGGGTGGATTGGGTACCGTCCTGCGGGATCTGCAACAGCGGTACGGCCTGCCGCTTTACATCACCGAGCACGGTGCGGCGTCAAGTGACGAGAATTTTCGAATTCTTGACCTGACGGAACATTTGCGCGAATTGCACGGCGCCGTCCACAACGGGGTGGACGTGCGCGGCTTTTTCTACTGGTCATTGCTGGACAACTTTGAATGGCAATTCGGTTACTCGAAAAAATTCGGCCTGTTGGCCGTGGATTTCAGCGACGAAAAGCTGCCGCGTCGAATGACGCGGGTTGGCGAATTTTACCGGGGCATCTGCCGGACGCGCGCGACGACGGCTGCTTCTTTGGATTGCGACGACATGTCGCCGCTTTGAAGGCGTGGACATATCCGCGCACTCCAAAATTGTCCGGCTCGCGAGGAGGCTCGCCCACCAAAACCGCAGATGATGTCGTAACCTCAATTTGTTGAATTTGCATTCTGTAAAAAGCGTGTATATTTCGGCATGCTTGCGACACCGGAACTGATTCGTGAAGCCGCACAAGTCCCACAGGTGGAGGAACTTCTCCCTCGCTGGCGGGAGGTGCCGCTTTATCGCGATTCGCTGGGACGATCGGGGGGTGAGCGGCCCGGTTTTGGGTCTTTCCAAGGACTGCCACTGCTGGCAAAACGCGACATGCGGAATGGTTTTCCGCGAAACTTCCTGGCCGGCGACCAATCGCTCGAATCGTTGCTGGAAAAAAATCTGGTGGAACTGGAGCACACCTCGGGCACGTCCGAAGAACGGTTGCCGGTGATTTTCGGCCGCGGCTGGTGGAACTTGCAGGAGGAACGCGCCCTGCGGCTGAACGCGTTTGTCGCGCACATGCTGGATGAACATCCGGCTGCCCGGCGCGCCACGTTGGTGCCGCCCGCGTGCAACGGGCTGACGTGTCCGACGGTCTGGATGTCACGCGAGCAGCGGACGCTGGGTAACACGCTATATGTAAACCTGGCGCGCATTCCGTTCCTGGTAAGTGACGACGACCTGGCGCGCATGGCCGCGGAAATTGCCGATTGGTCACCACTGTTCCTCGACCTGGACCCGGTGCATGGCACCCGCTTCGCGCTGTACTGCGAGCAGCGCGGCATCCGTTTTCCGTCGCTCCGGTTCGTGTTATGCAGCTACGAATTTGTCAGCGTCGTCCACCGCCGGATTCTGGAACGTGTCTTCGGCGTGCCGGTTTTCAATCTTTACGGCTCGACCGAGACCGGCCATTTGCTCATGGAAACCGAGCGCGGTGAAATGAAGCCCAGCTACGACACAGCCTTTCTGGAAATCGTGAACGCGGACGAACACGGCATCGGCGATTTGGTCGTCACGACCCTGACCAACGATTACATGCCGTTGCTCCGTTACCGTATCGGCGATCTCGCGGAAAGGATTGAGCGTCCGTACGCCAGCGAATTTGTGGTTCACGGCCGGGCGCGCGACGCCTTGATGGCGGGCGATGGCGGACGGGTCACCACCTGGCAGGTGGACCAATGTTTTGTTGGTGTAGACGGTGTTGCACATTATGATTTGCGGCAGGCCGAAAACGGCGGTTGTGTTTTACGCTTCGTGCCGGGCGGTGCCGGGCCGGGTGCCGGGGAACTGGCGCTCGTCGGTTCGCGGCTTGGGTCGCTGCTGGGTCTGCGCCAGGCAATCTCAATTGAAGCGATGCCGGTTCTGGTGCCGGCGGCTTCGGGAAAGTTTCGATTGACCCAGCGCACGGCTGGAACCTGAGGATTTGATCCGATCGGGAAAATGGCGGTACCAGGCGCACGGCTGGATTCCAGGAAGGTGGAATTGGGGGAGGCCATTTGCCGAGGCAAAATCTTTCGCGCCGGCGGCGTTGACAAAGTAGAATTTGGACCTAATTCCGCCTCCGGCGGTTTCCTATGAAATGCAAATTGTGTTTTGGATTTATTATCGGCGTCGGTTTATTCCTGCCTCCGGCATCCTTCGCCAAATCGGTTCGCGTGGAATCGGCCGCCGGCATCAGCGTACTTTTGGATGAATCGTCCGGCCGCTATGAAATCACCTCACGCCGGCCGGATTGGAAATTTGCCGGGGAGCTGGAGGCGCCGGCCAAGGCGGTCGACATCAATCATGGTTCCGACCGCATTGGTGCTTATCAGGAAATCCGTTTTTCCTGGCAGGCGACCGCGCCGGTGGCGGCTTCGATTCGGATCTATGAGCAGCGGACCGTTGCCCTCTTCACTTTGACGTGTGACCAGCCTGCTGACCAATGGCCGGCGGTCTTTCCGCAATTCACGTCGTTTCCGGCAAAACTTCACCATTTCAGTTTCGGCGAAAGGGCTTTTGCCCCTCCCCATTTCGACCTGGAAACCAACGGCACTCCCTGGCTTTTGTTCGATGATCACGCGAGCGCAGCGGTGATTTCGCCGGCGGATGATTTCATGCTGGCGACGATGGCCGGCGACGGCACCCATGAAATCGCCAGCACCCTGAACCCGGGGGTGCATGATTTGCCGGCACATTTTTCCCACAGCACGTTGATGGCCTTTGCGCCGGGCATTCACGCGGCCTGGCAAACCTGGGGCGGTGCGTTGACGGCGTTTCAAGGCAAGACACCGCCGGCGAACGACGCCGACGTAGGATTGCGTTACCTCGGTTATTGGACGGACAACGGCGCGAATTATTACTACAACTACGATCCGGCACTGGGCTATGCCGGGACGCTGGAACAGCTGGTGGCCCGATATCGAGAAGAGGGTATTCCCATCCGTTCACTGCAACTCGACAGCTGGTGGTATGAGAAAACATTTACCGGCCCCGACGGCAAAGTTGGGGAAACGAAAAATCCCCGGCTGCCCGCCGGGGAATGGAACCGTTATGGCGGCCTCTTGAAATACGAGGCGGATCCGGCGGTGCTGCCCGACGGCCTGGCCGGACTACACCGGAAAACCGGCCTGGGACTGATTACTCACAATCGTTGGATGGATCCCGCCAGTCCCTACCATCAGGACTACCAGATTTCCGGAATCGCGGCGGTGGATCCGAAATGGTGGGACAATATCATGACGTATCTCGCAAGCGGCGGGGTTTTCTGCTACGAACAGGATTGGCTGAGCGAAATCTATTATCATTCGCCGGAACTTCAGACCACGCCGGCACCGGGCGACGCGTTCGCGGACAACATGGCGCGGGCGGCGCAAGAGCGGGGCCTCAGCCTCCAGTATTGTATGGCGTTGCCGCGCTTCTTCCTGCAAGGCTCGCGTTATGCCAATCTTACGACCATCCGCACGAGCGATGATCGTTTCGGCCGGAACCGCTGGGACAATTTTCTCTACGTTTCCCAACTCGCGCGCGCGGTGGGTATCTGGCCCTGGTCTGACGTGTTCCTGAGCAGCGAAACCAACAACCTGCTGATTAGCGTGCTGTCTGCCGGCATGGTCGGAACGGGCGATGCCATGGGCAGCGAAAACAAGGAAAATCTCCTGCGCGTGGCCCGGCCGGACGGCGTCCTCGTGAAACCCGACGAATCGCTGTTGCCTTTGGATTCGGTTTATGTGGCCCAGGCCAATGGCCGCAAAACTCCGATGGTGGCGTGGACCCATAGCGACCATGGGGCGCTGCGTACCGCCTATGTCTTCGCGTACAATCGCCAGCCCACCGGCGCCGAGGCCGGGATCACCCCGATGGAACTTGGCCTGAGCGGAAACGTTTGTATCCTGGATACGCATTCGGGCAAGGCAGTTTTTCAGTCCGCCCGCAAACGGGTTCAACTTTCGTTCAAGTCGGGGGAAACAGCTTTCTACGAGATCACACCCGTGGGCCAATCGGGCCTGGCATTCTTTGGTGACGCCGGAAAATATGTTTCCAATGGCCGCCAGCGGATCGCGGCGCTGGACGAGGGGCCGGGAAAACTGACGGTGACGACGGTATTCGCGGCCGGCGAGAAATCTGTCCGTTTGTTTGGTTATGCCAACGAAGCGCCCAAGGTCGTTGCGCAAAGTGGTTCGGCTGGTGCTGTCGCCTTCGACTCAAACACGCGCCGGTTCAGCGTGGAAGTCAGGCCCGCGCCGGAAGTCGTTCAGTCCGGTCCCGACCCGGTTCAGACAGCCGTCGTCATGTTTGAAACCAGGTGATTTTTCCGTGCGCTCACAGGCCGGAGTCGAGCCTGAACTACCGGGCCCCCGATGATTTCACGGCGTGGATTGACTGACAGCTGAGTCCTGGCGCTTGAGATTTTCGACGGTTTCGCGTATCCGTCTTTCATGCTTATTGTTCACATTCAAGTTCAGGTAAAACCGGAGTGCGTAGAGGCGTTCAAAGAAGCTACCCTGGCGAATGCGCAGGCCAGTATGAGGGAACCGGGCGTGGTTCGGTTTGACGTCGCCCAGCAACAGGACGATCCTGCCCGGTTTGTCTTTGTGGAAGTTTATCGCGATGCCGCGGCCGCGGCGGCGCACAAGGAAACCAAACATTATCCGGTCTGGCGTGATGTGGTGGCGCCGATGATGGCCGGGCCGCGCCACCGCGTGAAGTTCGACAACGTGTTTCCTGAAGACAAAGATTGGTGAACGGTGGGGCGAGGCTGCCGACGAGCCGAATTTTTTCCAAATCGACGATGGCTCGCGGGGACGCTCGCCCCACCGTTGGGGTTGATATGAAATTCGAATTCGCCACAGCGACAAAAATCATTTTCGGCCCAGGCACGTTGAGTGAAGCCGCCGGCTTGGCCCGGGAATTTGGCTCGCGTGCCCTGGTGGTGACCGGACGGGGTTCTTCTCGCGCGGAAAAATTGCTGGCGAATTTACAGTCGAACGACGTCCGCTCCATCCTTTTTGCCGTCTCCGGTGAACCGGAGCTCGCAACGATTGAGCAGGGAACGAGGTTGGCAAAAATTGAACAATGCGAACTCGTCATCGGCATCGGCGGCGGCAGCGCCTTGGATACGGCCAAGGCCATCGCCGCGATGCTGGCCAACGGTGGCGAACTCCTGGATTTCGTTGAAATCATCGGACGCGGCCGGTCGCTCACAAAGCCGTCCGTGCCGTTCATTGCCATTCCAACGACGGCGGGCACCGGCTCGGAAGTTACGCGCAATGCGGTGCTGACGTCGTACGAACACAAAGTCAAAGTGAGCCTGCGCAGTCCGTTCATGCTGCCGCGGGTAGCCGTGGTGGATCCCGAGCTGACTTATGAATTGACGCCGGCCCTCACGGCCAGCACCGGTCTTGACGCGCTGACACAGCTTATCGAACCATACGTCTGTTCACGGGCGAATCCGATGACTGACGGATTATGTGTTGAAGGCATCCGCCGGGTAGCACGCTCGTTGCCGGTCGCATTTCAGGACGGCCAGAACAAGTCCGCGCGCGAAGACATGGCCGTGGCCAGCTTGTTGGGCGGGATGACATTGGCCAACGCCGGCCTGGGCGCGGTACACGGATTCGCCGGCCCGATCGGAGGATTGTTTTCCGACGCGCCGCACGGCGCAATTTGTGCGGCGTTACTGCCGCAGGTAATGGATGCCAATCTCCGCGCACTCCGGCAGCGCGCACCGGATAGCGAGGCATTGAAGCGTTATGCTGAAGTCGCGCGGTTGCTCACCGGCGACCTGTCGGCAACGGCAGACGCCGGAGTGGAATGGGTTCGTCGGCTGGCGGGCGATTTGAAAATTCCGCGCCTCGGCGCCTACGGCATCCAATCAGAACATGTTGCCGAATTGGTGAAGAAAGCCATGCAAGCCAGTAGCATGAAGTCGAACCCCCTTGCCCTCACTTCGGAGGAACTTGCCGAAACGCTGCGCCTCGCTTTATGAAGATGCCGGGGAGTTCAGGGAACAACCGCTATTTTTCCCCTTTCGCGCCGACTCAAATCCGCCAGGGCCTTTCTGTTTTCTTCAAGGCAGCGTCACTGCCCGATAGAATCGTTGGCCGAAGACGGCCGGATTGTTGTCTTGAAACAGCACGAAATTGTTGGTCGCCAGGACCGTGGCGAGATCCAGCCAATCGAGCAAATTTGCAGACGCCTGCACCCGGTATCGGCGATCCGGCTCGCCGTTGATGCTGAACCGGACCGGCCCGTCTTGTGCCGCGTTGAGACTGGCAAGCAACGCCGGCTGCGGCGTACCCAGCGGCACAAACTGGAAACTTTTTATGATCAATTCCACTTCCTGGCCGTCTGATGGCGGGCGACCGAAGATTAGCCAAAGATTGATTCGCGCATTTTCATCACCGGTTTGGGGCACGGCGGAAGCGTTGGCAAACACCCAGTTGCTGAGCACATTGGTTGGCGCTGGATTTGGCGAATAACTGCCGCGCTGGGATTGGAAACTGACCGAATTACTTTGCCAGGTGAACAGGTGGGTCGAATCGGCCAATCCGGCGGGCACCTGGTAGCGTGAGTAATGGCCGCTGAGATTATATGGCTGGACCGTGAATTGCGCGTTGTTGGCATCCGGCGCAAAACCGCGTGAACATTCGACATCCATTTCCCGGTAAGCGTACGCCGGGTCGTCGCTCCAGGTAAACATACCGAGCACGATATTGGTGTCCAGGTCATCCACGCGGGAACCCAGTTCAAACCGGTAGCTGCCGTAACCGAATGTCCGCGCGGAGACGATTTCCGCGCATTGCCATTGATTGGACCGGTTGGTGATGCGGAGGTGCAGCCAGCCCTGCGCGTCGGTCCAGATGTTGTTGGTGCTGTCAGAAAAATAATTTGGCCCGGGACCGAGTTGGTTGGTGCCCGAACTGGCCTTTACCCACCAGTCGTATCCGGAAAAACCAATCCAACGAATGCCCGGATATTCGCGCGTAACCACGGCGCTGGCAATCGCCTCGAAAAAAACGTTGGTCGGCAGAAACGGGTCCCCCAGCACACAAGGTTGATCGTAGTTGGTGCTGACCAGCAGGGCCGCAATCCGGGTGGCGTTGTTATCCAATCCGCCGGTAGTGATGTCCGCGGACCAACTTCCGTCCGGTTGGATCGGAGTGAGGGCTTGAGCGCAGGTGGGCTTGGAATACCAGCCATAAGGCGGGACATTAACAAACACTGCCACCCGGCATTTGGCCGGGTCCGCACCCAACACCACGCCACCGAGGTTATCGGAGGAACCGTAAGCCGGCAGGTTGGTGATGAGGATGCCGGGTGTAGCTTGAATCTGACGCGTGCAACCAGCCAGGAAAAGCACGATGGCACACTGCGCTGCCAGCGAGCTGATTTTCCAAAGCGCGGCCATAAGTAATCATAACCGTACCGGCTTGAACGGGCAAATTGAACTTCATTTCGCCATCGCTCGCCTGAAGCCGGCCGATGTGCTATTTTCGCAGAATGCGGATGCGGTTTAAAATTTTTCCGGCCGGGCTGCTGGTCTGCGGGGTGTTGTGCTCTGTTCATGTTTTGCTCTCACAACCTGTGACCTCCATGCCAGCCGATGTCCCGGCCACGGCCACCAACCCTCCATCCTCCACCATCATGCAACCATTCCAAAAGCCATCGCCCGCCGAGTTGAAGAAAAAATTAACGCCCGAACAATTCGCAGTCACGCAACAAGCCGCCACCGAACCATCGTTCCACAACGAGTACTGGGACAATCATCAGCCGGGCATTTATGTGGACGTGGTGTCGGGCCAGCCGCTGTTCAGCTCGCTGGACAAGTTTGATTCCGGCTGCGGCTGGCCGAGTTTTACAAAACCACTTTCCAGCAACGAGGTGACGGAGCACTCCGACCGTTCCTTTGGCATGGTGCGCACCGAAGTGCGTTCCCGCGCGGCGGATTCTCATCTCGGCCACGTGTTCGATGACGGCCCGGGGCCAACGCATTTGCGTTATTGTATCAACTCGGCGTCGTTGCGCTTTATTCCCGTGGACAAAATGCAGGCGGAAGGTTACGGCGCGTATCTTGAACCTTTCATCAAGGCCGGACTGTACCAGCCAACGAACAAGTAGGCCGGCAGTCCGTTGGGTCCGGGTCGCCGCGCCCCCGCCGATGTTGTTCTTCAAATTTTGTTCCCGCGATAATTGAATATTTTCGCGGGAACAATTTCATCCGCAGTTTCTCTGATGAGTGAATGGCGGCGGTGGCCGAGCTGGCGGAAGAAGCCGACGAGGCCACCCGCGACGAATGGATTTGCAGCCAGCGGTCAACTAATCCCCAAGGCTGGTTTGCAGGAACGGCTTTGGACGGAATGCAAGCCCCACGGCTTCACCGTCCAGGGCCGTTTTCGTCAATTTGTCTAGTTGAGAGTCGCCTGCCGGTTTGAGATCGCGCTGCCGCCCGTGCCATTCAGCACATGCCGAATGCCGCTGTCGCGCTGCCAGCCGAGCCGGAGGGTCACCATGTGGTGCAGCCGGACGCCGGGAACGGTTGGGGTCTCGATGGCGTTGTCAGCCACAATCTGTCCGGCACGAAACACACTATAAACACCAAGCCCCCAGGCTTCATGTGTCGTTACCTCATTCGCCACTTTGTAAGATGCAAAACCATTGACGTCGCCATGCCGCCAGGCCGCCTGGCTGGGCGGATCGTAGGGCATTTCGGACTGGTAGAAATAGAGACGGCCGCCGTTGCCGTTCCACACCGTTTGATAACCCTGGCAATGTTCAACAAACAATCCGTACAAGGTCACGTTGTTCCCGTTCACGGTCAAACCGGTGACGTTTTTATTTAAATCCCAGCCCACACCCCGGCCGTGGTCTGCACGCCACAGCCAGAAATTGTCGCCCACGATGTTGTTGCAATTGAGGGTGACCATGTCGGTGGCGCTGCCGGCCGACGCGCCGCCAACCCGGCAGAAAATGTCGTAGAGAAATAGCGGGTCCGTCGCGTGGGATGCTGAATTGCCCGGTGTTCCGACCTGCAGCAAGGTGGCTGAATTGTTGGTTCCCGCCTGGAAAAGAATGCCGCCCACTTTCACGCCATCCACATCGGAGACCGTCATCGCCTGAGTACCCTGGTCGGGTACCAGCGTCGGGTAACCCAGTCCCAGCACCACCGTGTCCGGCCGGGAAACCTGAAGGCTGTCTTCCAAATGATAAATGCCCGGCGTGAGCAATAGATTCTTCCCCTGTTTCAGCGCCGCGTTGATGCTGGCGGCGTTGTCCGTTTCCGGGTGGGCCAGATAGAATTGGTCCATCGGCAGGGGCGATCCGGGGGTGTTGCCGTTTGACCAGGTGATTCCCTGCGTTCCGTTGGTCGCCAGATTGGGAACCATGACAAAATAGCGGCCGTGCCCGTCAATGAAGAGGTACGGTTTCTCCCGGACCAACGGCGTTCGGGCTATCACTGTGTAAGGGGGCCTGGGCCATGTTCCGGCCGGCGGGTCGTTCACCCCGACGAAAACCATATTCCACGCCCCGCCGGTCCAATCACTCCAGTCATCGTTTCGGGAAAGCCATTGCTGCTGGGTGCCGGAATTGACCCCGCCGTCGATTTTGCAATCCGCCATGAAACCGCCGCTGGACCATCCGCCATCCGAAAATGCCAGATTTCCCTTCACATGCACGCGGCGCAAGGCGGTGCCCTGCGATACCGCCCAGATGTTGGTATGCTGGTCCAGCGTCGGAGTCACCGAGAGATTTTCGACCGCGCGCCAGAAATTAACGGTGGCATTTCCGCCCCGCCAGGGCGCCTTGGAGCGCACCGCGCCGGTGATGGCAACGGCGTCGGGTGATTTTCCCAGTCCCAGGATTTGCATGTAGAACCCGACCCGCACGTCCAGATGGTAATTGCCGGGCTTGAAAAGATACGCATAGCGGTTGGTGCCAAACTGGGTGCGTTCCTGCTGGCTGGAAACGGCGTCCAACCGGCTTTGAATATTGGTCATGGACGGGTCGAAGATCAAAACGTTCGGGCCGAAATCCGGAGCGGAAGAACTTGAATCAGAAACGATTTTGGAAAGGGAAACATCGCGGCTGAAAAGGACCAAAGCGGCAGTCAGTGTGACGAACGAAACGCGGTTCATTTTATTCCATCTTAGCCGGATCGCCTCGTGGATTAAAATAACTATTTGCCGTTCCCGTCCCGGCCAACCCCCGGCTCACCTTTTGCGTGCGCCCGGAAGAAGTTTGTGGTTTAATCCGCAAATTCTGATGGACGACACGAATTCATTGATTGAGCAGCGCAAGGCCAAGCTCGCCGCGCTGCGCGCCAAGGGCATTGACCCGTTCAAGAACAAGTTCACGCCGACCGAATCGTGTGCCGCCGCGCGCAGTCATTACACTGAAGGCCGCGAGGTGGCCGTGGCCGGGCGCATCACGGCGCACCGCGACATGGGCAAATCCATGTTCATTGACGTGCGCGATCAGAGTGGCCGCATCCAGGTTTATGCCCAAAAGAACGTGCTCGGCGACGAGCAATGGGAAATTTTCAAGCATTTGGATTTGGCCGACTTCGTCGGCGTGCGCGGAACGTTGTTCACGACGAAGACTGGAGAGATTTCCGTAAAATTGGGTGGCGCAGCCGTCCCGTCCGTGGGACAGGCGTCGCGCCCGTCTCAAGTTGAAAACGAAAAATCAGAGGCAGCCGCGACGGCTGTCCTGCCCCCATTCGTCATCCTCGCCAAGGCGCTGCGTCCGCCGCCGGCCAAATGGCACGGGCTCGAAGACACCGAAATCCGCTACCGCCAGCGTTACCTTGATTTGATGGCGAACCCTGAGGTGAAGGACATTTTCCTGATGCGCAGCGAAATCATCCGCGAAATCCGGAATTTTCTCCACCAGCGCGGCTTCGTCGAGGTCGAGACGCCGATGATGCAGGCGATTCCCGGTGGCGCGGCGGCGCAACCGTTCAAGACGCATCACAACGCGCTCGGCTGCGATTTTTACCTGCGCATCGCGCTGGAACTATATCTGAAGCGCCTGCTCGTCGGCGGGGTGGACAAGGTGTTCGAAATTGGGCGCAACTTCCGCAACGAGGGCCTATCGCGCAAACATAATCCCGAATTCACGATGCTCGAAGCCTATGAAGCTTTCGGTGATTACGAAAGCATGATGGAACTGGTGGAGGGACTGGTCTGTCACGTGGCGGAAAATGTTTTGGACACGCTCTTTATCGAACATAAGGATGCCGAAGGGAAGATCACGAAGACGATCAATCTTACTCCGCCGTGGCGGCGGGTGAAGTACAAGGACATCGTAAGGGAAAAGGCCGGCGCGGATTGGTTCGAAATTTCCGCCCAAGAGCGCCGCCGGCGCGCCGAATCGCTCGGCGCGGAAATCGGCAAGGAATACGAAGACTTTGAAGTGACCCAGGCCGTTTTTGAGAAATTGATTGAGCCGACGCTCATCAATCCGACCTTTGTGACGCATGCGCCCAAGGAGTTGATTCCCTTGGCCAAATCGTCACCGGACGACCCGACGACGGTCGAGGTCTTCGAGTGTTGCATCAACGGTCAGGAGATCGCGCCGGCTTACACCGAGCAGAATGATCCGATTGAGCAGCGTGAACGATTGGAACATCAGGCCGGTGGCGAGCAGCAGAAATTGGATGAGGATTTTCTGGTCGCATTGGAACACGGCATGCCGCCGGCCGGCGGCATGGGCATGGGCATTGATCGCCTGTGCATGATGCTGCTCGGCCAGGAAAACATCCGCGATGTCATCCTCTTCCCGCAGTTGAAACCGAAGTAACCTCACGCAAAGGCGCCAAGCCGCAAAGGACTTTCCCATGTCTTCCTTGGCGTCTTGGCGTCTTTGCGTGAAATAAAGAAATGCTCACTGTTGCCGGACTCAGTAAAGCCTTTGGCGGACGCGTTCTGTTTGACGACGTTTCGCTCACGCTCCTGTCCGGCGAGCGCGTCGGGCTGGTCGGACCGAATGGCGCGGGTAAATCCACGTTGCTCAAGATCATCCTCGGGCAGGAAACACCGGATGCGGGTGAGGTTACGTTCATTCGCGGCACGCGGTTTGGTTATCTGCCGCAGGAAAGCGAGCCCGCCGGCAACGAAGCCGTCCTCGACATTTCCGTACCGCACGACCACGAACACGACGGGCAGTTCGTGGCCAAGGCGAAACAGATTCTCGCCCACCTCGGGTTCAAGCAGTCGGATTTCATGCGCCCGGCGCGTGAATTGAGCGGCGGCTGGGTGATGCGCGCGCACCTGGCGCGGTTGCTGGTGCAGGAGCCGGACGTGCTGATGCTCGATGAGCCGACGAACCATCTCGACCTCGAAACGCTCCTCTGGTTCCAGGATTACCTGCGGCATTATCCCGGGGCGATTTTGCTCATTTCGCACGACCGCGAATTTCTCAACCGCCTCTGTACGCATGTCGCCGAACTGCGCTCGTCGCGCGTGCTGCGTTACACCGGTAATTACGACGAATACCTCGAGCAACGCGCGGCCACGGAAGCGACCATGATTGCCACGGCGAAGGCGCAACAGCGCGAGATCGATCGAATGCAGTTGTTCGTGGACCGGTTCCGCGCCAAGAACACCAAGGCGACACAGGCGCAGAGCAAATTGAAGCAGATCGAGCGGCTCAAGGAAGACATGGTCGAGACGCCCGACGGACCGGGTCCGACGGTGGGTTTCCGTTTTCCGCAACCGCAGCGCAGCGGTCATCGCGTCATCACGCTCAAACACGTGAGGTTTGGATATTCTGAAAGCGCGAGCGCGGCTGTCCCAGCCGCAGCACTTCCGAATACGAGAGATGCGGGAAATTTACCAGCGCCCCCGGCTTCGGCAAACACTGCGGCTGAGACAGCCGCGCTCCGCACAAACACCAAACTCATTTACGAGAATTTGCACTTCGAGGCCGAACGCGGACAGCGCATCGTGCTGGTCGGGCCGAACGGCGCGGGCAAATCCACGTTGCTGAAACTATTGGCCGACGTGCTTAAGCCGCAAGCCGGCGAACGTAAACTCGGGCACAACGCGAAGTCCGGCTACTTTGCCCAGCATCGTGCGCAGATGCTCAATCCCCGCCACACCGTGTTGCAGGAGGCGCTCGACACGCCCCAACGCGTCACGGAGCAGTTCGTCCGCACCGTGCTCGGCAGCTTTCTATTTCGTGGTGACGACGTGTTCAAGCCGGTGAGCGTGCTGAGCGGTGGCGAGAAAAGCAGGTTGGCGCTCGTGAAGCTGCTGCTCGATCCGCCCAACCTGCTGCTGATGGACGAGCCGACGACACACCTGGACCTGGCCAGCGTGGATGCGCTCATCGAGGCGTTGGAACCTTACGAGGGCACATTGATTTTCATCAGCCACGACGTGCATTTCATCCGCGCGCTGGCGAACCACGTCGTGCGCGTCGAAAACGGCCGGCTCCGGCATTTCACCGGCGGCTACCAGTATTATCTCGACAAGACCGCGCAATCCGCCCGTGCGGCGCTGACCTCGAGTTCCGGTTCCGGAGGGGCGGGCACTGCGAGCTCCCAGCGTTCGGGGCATGGTGTTACTCCGCCCTCCGACGCGACGTGGCAAGTTGACCGCAAGGTCCAGAAGCGAATTGAGGCCGAGCTCCGGCAGGCGCGCTCGCGGAAGAAGCGTGAAATTCAGCAACGCATTGGTGCGCTCGAAAAGGAAATCGCGGAACTGGAAACGCGCGAGAAGGAATTGACGGTGGAACTGGAGAGCCCGGAGACTTACACCGCGGGCGGCCGTGCGGTGGAGGTCAATCGCCAATTGATGGAAATTCACAATCAGCTGGCCGGGGCCAATGCGGAGTGGGAAAAGGCCGGCGCAGAATTGGCGCGGGTCGAGGCTGAAACGGACGCGACGTGACGTTGTTTACACAATTAAACAGGTTTGACGCGCGCCGGATTTAATGCGTAATAATGGCCTACATGAAAAATTCCAAGTTGATGGCAGGAATGATTTTGGCGGTAGCATTGGCGGTTGTTCCTCTGGCCAGTCGTGCGGACGACGCGGGTTCTACGGGTTCCGCCCAGGCCAAGCCCAAGCCGGATATGCTGACGACGTGCCCGGTGTCCGGCGACAAGCTCGGCGAGATGGGCAAGGCTTATGTCTTCGTGTACCGGGGACAGGAGGTCAAACTGTGCTGCCCGAATTGCAAAAAGGACTTCGAAAAGGACCCGGCAAAATACCTGAAGAAAATCCAGGACGCCGCCACCTCGCAGAAGTAGACCTCACTTTTTAGAATCGCGGAGTTCCGCTTTCAGGCCGGATTTCTTTTCCAGCCTGGCCACGCGTCTGAGCAGATCCGGGAGGTGATGGAAGGCGATGAGCTGGCGTTTGGCTTGTTTGTCAGGTTGTGCGGGGATTCCCAGCCATTTTTCGCCGTCGGGAATGTTGTGCATGACGCCGGACTTTGCCGTGACCGTGACTCGATCCCCGATTTTTAGATGTCCCGCGATCCCGGCTTGTCCGGCCAGCACGACGTAATTCCCCAATTTCGAGCTGCCGGCGATCCCGACCTGCGCGACCAACAGGCAACCTTCGCCGATTTCCACGTTGTGCGCGATTTGCACGAGGTTATCAATTTTTGTGCCTCGGCCGATGATTGTCGAGCCGAGCGCGCCGCGGTCGATCATTACGCCCGCCCCGATTTCCACGTCGTCGCCGATGACGACGTTGCCGATCTGGGGTACTTTGCGGTGAATGCCATTGTCCGGCACGTAACCGAAGCCATCCGAGCCAATCACCGTGCAGGCATGAATGCGCACGCGCCGGCCGATTTCCGTGCGTGGATAAACCGTCACGTGCGGAAACAGATTTGCGCTCTCGCCGAGTTTGGAATCGTCTCCGATAAAATTGCCGCCCTGCAAAACGGCTTTCGCACCGATCCGCACGCGTTCACCGATGACGCAGTGCGGGCCGACATGGGCGGTGGGATCGATCTGTGCGCCCGGTGCGACGATAGCGGTCTGATGGATGCCGGGAGGGAAGACGGGGTCGGGAAAAAACAACGTAAGGACTTTGGCGAAGGCCACCCGCGCGTTCGGGACGCGAATCAGGATTTTTTTCGTCGAGATGAACCGCTGATCCACGATGATGGCGGTGGCAGCGCTTTCCTCCGCCCGCGTAAAAAAGTCCTCATTCTCGGCAAAAGTGAGGTCACCGGGCTGGGCGGAATCGGCGGGGGCGAAGCCATTCAGCGTTGCCGCTGAATCGCCAAGTACTTCACCTTCAATATGTTTTGCGATTTCTGCTGTGGTATAGGCCATTTGATTGACTTGTCTGTCCCGGCTCACTATAAAGACGCGCGTATCCAGTTCAACCCCAACTTTTATGGCGAGAACTTTTCGCGTCGGGCTGATCGGCTACCGCTTCATGGGCAAGGCGCACTCGAATGCCTGGCGGCAGGCGCCGCGTTTCTTCAACCTCAAGGCCAACCTCGAGCTGCATACCATCTGCGGCCGGAACACGGCCGCTGTGCAGGCGGCCCGGGTGCAACTCGGCTGGCAGAATGCCGCGACCGACTGGCAGGAGGTGGTCGAGTCACCCTTGATTGACATTGTGGATATCGGCACTCCGAATAATATGCACGCGGAGATTGCCATCGCTGCCGCGCGCAACGGGAAGCATATTTTGTGCGAGAAACCGCTGGCGTTGAACGTGAAGCAGGCCGAGGCGATGCTGGCCGCCGTGCAAAAGGCCAAAGTGGTTCACATGGTCTGCCATAATTACCGGCGCATTCCGGCGATCGCGCTCGCAAAAAAAATGATCGGCGAAGGCGCATTGGGCAGGCTCTTCCATTTTCACGCGCGTTATGCCCAGGACTGGCTGGTGGACCCGGAATTCCCCCTCAACTGGCGCTTGCAGAAGGAGTCCAGCGGCAGCGGCGCCAACGGGGACATCAACGCGCACATCATTGATTTGGGACGGTACCTGGCCGGCGAGTTCAAGGAAGTCTGCGGCTTGCTGAATACTTTTGTAGCAGAACGGCCTGTCACGGAGGCGCTGGTCCCGCAATCCCGCAATGCGGGACGGAAGATGGGCAAGGTGACCGTGGATGACGCGGCGTTGTTTATCGGCCGGATGGACAACGGCGTGCTGGCAAACCTGGAAGCCACACGCTTCGCCGCCGGCCGCAAGAATCACATTGAAATTGAGATCAACGGCAGCAAGGGTTCGCTGTATTTTGATTTCGAGGACATGAACCGACTGAAATTTTTCAACGGCGACGATCCGAAGGACCGGCAGGGATTTCGGGACATTCTCGTTACCGAACGCGGTGTGCAACCGTATATGAGCAACTGGTGGCCGCCGGGCCACATTATTGGTTACGAGCACACGTTCGTGCACACGTTCGCCGATTTTGTGAATGCCTGTGCCGAAGGCAAGCCGGTGCAGCCGACGTTTGAAGACGGCCTGAAAAATCAACGGGTCCTCGCCGCAGTCGAGGAATCGAATCAAAAAGGCCGGTGGGTGAAGTTGTAGAACGGTTGCGTTATTTTATGATGACAGCACCTGCCGGACCGATTTAAGCAGATTTTCATTGGTAAAGGGCTTGGGCAGGAAGGCGTCAGTTTGAATCTCTTTCCGGAGGTCCGCCACTTCCCTGTGGGAACCGCTGGCCACGATGATTTTGATATCCGGCCGGATTTTACGCAGGGCCAGGATTACAGCGCGGCCGTCCATGAACGGCATGGCCAGATCGGTGATGATCAGGTGCACGGCGTCGAAGTTCTGGGAAAACCGCGCAATGGCTTCCAGGCCACTGCCCGCCGCCAGGACCTGGTACCCGTAGTTTTCCAGGGTGGAACGCATGATGGCCAGGATCGCTTCTTCGTCGTCCACGATGAGGATGCATTCACCGTTGCCGGGCGGCAGGGATATTTTTTCCGGCACGGCTTCCTCCGGCGTTTCCGTGGCGGCGGGCAGGTAGCAGTTGAATTCCGTGCCCCGGCCGATTTCGCTCCGCACGGTGATAAAGCCACCGTGATTCTTGATGATGCCGAGCGAGGTGGACAGTCCCAGCCCAGTGCCCTGGCCAGGAGCCTTGGTGGTAAAAAAGGGTTCAAAAATTTTGCCCAATTGTTCGGCTGGAATTCCACTGCCGGTATCGGTCACACTGAGACAGAGATAATTTCCCGGTCTGGCTTCGGGAGGAAGCGCGATCTCGGACGGTCCCACTGGTACGTTTTTCGCCGACAATGAGAGGGTGCCGCCCTCGGGCATGGCGTCGCGGGCATTGACGCACAGGTTGAGCAGCACCTGATGCAATTGAGTGGGCAAACCGAAGACCGGCCAGGAAAATTTACCCACCTGCACGCGACACTGGATCGATTTGGGAAAGGTGTCGGTGATGGTTCTGCCCATTTCTTTGACCAGTTGGGCGGGATGGATGAGCATTTTGCCGATCTCACCGCCGCGCACAAACGTGAGCATTTGTTTCACCATATCGGCACTGCGCCGGGCGCTGGCTTGCATCGTATCCAGAACACTTTCCACGTCCGGTGAGGTCACTTCTTCACGCACGATTTCGACTCCCATGAGAATGGGTGACAGGGTGTTGTTCAAATCGTGGGCGATGCCGCTGACCAGCACCCCCAGGCTTTCCAGCCGTTGCGCGCGGAGGAATTGTTCCTCGAGCAGTTTTCGCTCCGTGATGTCGGTGTTGATAATGAGCAGGGATTTGGGCCGGCCCTGTTCGTCACGGATGACTGTGCCCCGGCCCTGGACGATGACCGGCCTGCCATCCTTGGTCAATTCATGCAGTTCACCAGCCCATTCACCACTTTCCCTGACGCTTTTGATGGTCGCATCAAGTTCGGGCGGCGGCTTTCCATGAAAAAGCACCTCTTGAAGTTCTTTACCCATCACCTCCCCGACGCTCCAGCCATAAATGCGCTCGGCGCTTTGATTCCAGTAAAGAATCCGGTGATCCAGGTCGGCGACAATAATGGCATCCCGGGCCTTGTCCAGGAGCGCGGCCTGCTCACGAATTTTCTCCTCGGCCTGCTTGCGCTCGCTCATGTCAATGGTGACCCCCACCATCCGCTGCGGCTTGCCGGCGGAATCATAAATGACCGAAGCCCGGTCCAGAACCTGCGCATACAAACCGTTGGCGCGGCGGACGCGATGTTCATCCCACCAAACCCGCCCACCACCAGCCAATAACGCGGTGATACTCGTGGTGACCCGGCCTTTGTCATCAGGATGAATCAAATCCAGCCACCATTCCAAGGTGGCGTCGATCTCTTCCCGGTCGTGGCCGAAGACGGTCTGGAAATTTTCACTGAACCAGGCCTGTTTGGTCTTGATATCCCATTCCCAGACGACGTCATTGGTGGCGCGGGCGACAATGCGAAAGCGTTCCTCACTCTGATGCAATGCCTGTTCGGCCTGCTTGCGCAAGGCCCGTTCCTGCCGATTACGCAAGGCCCGCCGTATGGCCGGCGCCAGCCGGTTGGGTCGCTGTTTGAGCACGTAATCCACCGCGCCGTTTCTTAGACTTTCCACCGCAGCCTCCTCGCCGATGGTGCCGGAGAAGAAAATGAACGGGGTTTCCGGACAGACTTCCTGCGCGAGCGAAAGCGCGCGGAGGCCATCGAATGACGGCAAGGTGTAATCGGACAAGATCAAATCGTATTTGTTTTGCCGCAAGGCGGAGTTGAAATCCACCCGGCTTTTGACTGCCACCAGTTCGCACGCCAACCCCTCGGTTTGCAGCATCTCGCGCACGAGCACCTGGTCGTTCTCATCATCTTCCAGGTGCAGGATGCGCACCGGGCGCTGGACGAAATCAGTAGCCATTAGTTGGGACGTTTTACGGCCCCGGGCGGCGGTTCGTTGATAATGGCCCAGAAGAAGCCGATTTGCTTCACGGATTCCACGAACTTTTGGAAGTCCACCGGCTTGACGACGTAGGCGTTGACACCCAGTTGGTAGCTGCTTACCAGGTCCTGTTCCTCCCGCGAAGAAGTGATCATTACCACCGGGACGTGCTTGAGGGCGGAATCCTCCCGCATCCGGCGCAACACTTCGAGGCCGTCCACCTTTGGCATTTTCAAATCCAACAACACGACCACCGGCAGGCCGTTGGCGTGCCCGGCAAACTTGCCTTGCCGATGGAGATAATCCAGCGCCTCCGCACCATCGCGGGCGATGACCACTTCATTTGCGAGGTTGTGTTCCTCCAGCGCGGCGAGTGTCAGTTCCACGTCGCGCTCATTGTCCTCCACCAGGAGTATACGTTTCAACGGGGCCATATTTTATCCTTTTGTTTCAATCGGCGTTTTCGGCAGGGAAAAGAAAAAGGTCGCGCCGCCGTCGATCTTTCCTTCCGCCCACGTGCGGCCGCCGTGGCGGTGAACGATTCGGCGGACGTTCGCCAGCCCGATGCCGGTGCCTTCGAATTCCTCTGCGCGATGCAGGCGTTGGAAAACACCGAATAATTTATGCGCGTATTGCATGTCGAACCCGACGCCGTTGTCCCGCACAAAAAAGGCAAGTTCCCCGTTGTCCAGGTTACAACCGATCTCGATTTCTGCCGGGTTTCGCGGACGGGAATATTTGACCGCGTTCGCAATCAGGTTTACCCAGACCTGACGCAGCATCGCCGGGTCCGCTTCAACTTCGGGCAGGGCGGTGATTTTCCAGCGAATCTGCCGGTCATTCGTCTCTCCCTGTAAACCGTGAATAGCTTCATGCACCAGTGCGTCCGAAGACACTTTGGCATGCCGCAATTCGGTCCGGCTCATGCGCGAAAATACCAGCAAATCGTCGATCAACATCCCCATTTGCCGCGCGGAATCGGCGATGATGTCCAGATATCGCCGACCGCGCTCGTCCAGTTTTTCCTTGGCCTGTTTGTCGAGCAATTTCACAAAACCGTCGATATGACGCAGCGGCGCGCGCAGGTCGTGCGAGACGGAATACGAAAACGCTTCCAGTTCCCGGTTGGCCGCTTCCAATTGGGTGGCGCGGTTTTGCAGATCGGTGTTCAACCAGGCAATTTGTTCCTCGCTCTGTTTCTGCCGGGTGATGTCGCGGGCGCTGGCATAAATCAACTGACGTGACAGGTCGGCCCGCGCGTTCCATGCGAACCAGCGGTACGAACCGTCTTTGCCACGATAACGGTTTTCAAATTGAATGACCTCCTTGCCGGTGCTTAAATCGGAGGACTTTTCACTGGTCGCGGCCACGTCTTCGGGGTGGATAAAATCAAGAAAGGGTTTGGCCAGAAGTTCTCCGGCCGTGTAACCCAGGGTCTGTTCCCACGCCGGATTCAACCGTTTGAAAAAACCGTCAAAGCCGGCAATACAGATCATGTCCCGCGACAGATTAAAGAAGCGGTCACGTTCCTCCTCCGCCCGCTTGCGCGGGGTAATATCCGTCGAGACTCCCCCGATGGCGTAAATCTTCCCACGGGAATCCCACAAGGGAAACTTCACCGAGAGATGCGTATGGGGACCGTCAGCATGCAGGATGACTTCTTCGAATTGAAACGGTTCGCCAGTATTCAAGACTTGCTGGTCATTTTCGTGGGTGGCCTGCCCCACTGCCTTGGGAAAAATGTCAAATCCGGTTCTGCCCAGGATTTTGTCGCGGGAGATTTCGGCGGTCGTCTCGAATTGCCGGTTGACGAACAAGTAGCGACCCTCCGCATCTTTCAAAAACACGTCAGCCGGAGTGTTGTCCAGGAAAGATTGCAGCTGGGTCCGCGTCGCCTGCACTTCGCTTTCCACCTGCGCACGCAATTTCAAATCGCGCCGGATCACCACGAAGGCTGTCAGACTGATGACACACGCCAGCGCGCTGCCGGCCAGGATGATCGACGTATTGACGGCGGCACTGACTTGTACGGCATGCTGCCGTTCGGAAAGCAATCGGCTTTCCGCCTCCCGCATGGCCAAGAATTCCTGCCGGGTTTGGTCCATTAATGTCTTGCCTTCCCGCAACGCCACGGCCCCCGCAACGGATTTAAGCCCCTGTTCCTGGCGCAATTTGATGCGATTGTTCAGCAAACTCAGCCGTTGCGAAATCAATGGTTCCAATTGTTTCAAGCGCTGCTGTTGTTCGGGGTTATCGGCGGTGAGCCTGCGGAATTGGTCCACCCAGTCCTTCGTTTGGATCTGGGCTTCCAGGAAATCTTTCAAAAACTGATCTTCACCGGTCAGCAGATAACCGCGTTCAGCCGTCTCGGTATCTGTCAAAATGGCGCATCCCTCCTCCAACGCGCCAATCACTTCCTGCGCATGAGCAACCCACCTTTCGGTATCGACCAGATTGGTCGTGGTCTGAAAGGACAACCATCCCAGGCCTGCCAACGCAAACAACGAAATTGCGAAACCAAGCGACAATTTACTTTCGACAGAAGTCTTCATTCGGTGTCCCGCGGGCCAAACTCAGCACTATTTGTGCCCCGAATCGGCATCATCAATTTGGTATAACCCTGTCATCGTAATGTTTTTAGCGGGAAATGCAAAAAGCAAATTGGCGTGTCTGCGGACGCGATTTGGCTTGCCGGCGGAGAGCAGGATTGGTTATGGAAAGAGCCGCCGTTTGGAGTGCCCGCGTGGCGGAATTGGCAGACGCGCTAGATTCAGGTTCTAGTGAGTAACATCGTACAGGTTCAAGTCCTGTCGCGGGCACCATTGGTTTCATAAATTTTCCGACGAAAGAAGCCCCTTATTCGCAACCGAGAACACGCATATTTCGACCGCGTTCGATTACTCGACGAATCATGGCGCAAACCTGGGCGTTCACTTGCCACATGAGGACGAAAGCGAAAAGGTTTATCCCTTTCGAGTTAAACACATTCTATAAAGACAGGCTTGTGAAAATCGGGATTCCTGCCGGTAGTGTTAGTAAAGTACGTGACCAGTTAAATGCATCTGGAGTCAACAGCGTCTCCCTATTCCCGGATTTGGACGGTTTAGCCAGCCATCTACAGTTTAGATATTTTCATGACGTGGAACCCAAGCTTTGATATTTGGGGCTGTAAAAGCCCGACTTCCGCGCGGAAAATTCTTGATTCAAGGCGCAAAAGGCGTACGTTGCCCTTGCCAAAAAAGCAGCGAAAAGGCACCGGGAGGTGTGAGGGTGCGGAAATTGGGGTTTCCGCTGGTTTTGGTGAGTCCTTTAAGCCCTGTCGCAGGCACCTGAATATTCTCGAATCCCCGGTTTAAACTAAACCATTCGGTCGATCCGACCGGCTGAATTGCGGGGAAATGAATTCGACAGCGAACCGGGCGCAGGCTAACCTCATCTTCAAAGCATGAAAGTTCTGTTTCTAAACGGGCCGAATTTGAATTTGCTTGGACAACGCGAGCCGGACATATATGGCCGCACCACTTTGGCGAATATTGAAGCCGAAGTCCTCAAGCGCGCCGCGGATCTGAAGATGACGGTGGACTTCCGCCAATCCAATTTGGAAGGAGAGTTGGTGGGCTGGATTCAGGAGGCAAACGGCAAGTTTGACGTGATTGTTCTTAATGCCGCCGCCTATACGCACACCAGCATTGCGTTACGGGATGCGATTGCGGCGGTTGAAGTCCCAACAATTGAAATTCACCTCTCAAACATTCATGCGCGTGAAAAATTCAGACAAAAATCGGTTATCGCGCCGGTTTGTACTGGGCAGATTAGTGGATTTGGCCCAAAATCCTATTTATTGGCACTTGAAGCATGCGTTGACGTTAAAGTTAATAAAAAATATTGATTTTGTCAGTCATTTTTTGGTTTTTTTGTATTAAAATCATATCTTGTTTTACCGCTTGACGTCCGTGCGGTAACGTAATAGAGTGTTTCAAATTCGTAACGGATTAAGGCAGAGTCGTAACACGGCGCTGCTTTTTTGCTTATAGCCGAAGGCGTGTTTTTTACAACTTTAACGAAACCGAAACGTGGATCTTAAAGATATTAAGGCCATAATAGACCTGATGAAGAAGAACTCCATTACGGAGTTCGAACTGGAAAGGCAGGATTCCAAGATCAGGCTGAAGCGAGGATTTAATGGTTCCCCCAGCTCGCCTGCTTCCTATGAGGAGCCGGCACCACTTCCGTCTGTTCAGCCGATGACTGCTGCTCCATCTGCCATGCCGGCTGGAAACACTCCGGTGGTGGTCACCGGTGAAGTAGAGATCAAATCCCCGATGATTGGCACTTTCTATCGGGCGCCGTCTCCGGAGGCTGCGAGCTACATTGAAATCGGTTCTGAAGTTAATCCCGATACGGTGGTTTGCATCATTGAGGCAATGAAAGTGATGAATGAGATCAAGGCGGAAACCAAAGGTGTTATAACCCAGGTTTTGGTCGAAAACGCCAAACCGGTGGAGTTCGGCCAGCCCTTGTTCAAGGTGCGTCCGACTTGAGGCGCCGTAAAATCTTTTTCACCTTCACTCAAAGCCCATGTTCGAGAAAGTTTTGGTCGCCAATCGCGGTGAAATAGCCGTTCGGATCATTCGCGCCTGCAAGGAGTTGAATATCCGGACGGTGGCAGTTTACTCGGAAGCGGACGCCAACTCAATGCACGTGCAAATGGCCGACGAGGCCATCTGTATTGGCGGACCGCCGGCTTCGGAAAGCTACCTGCGCATTGATAGAATCATCAGCGCCGCCGAGATTACGGACGTGGATGCGATCCACCCCGGCTACGGCTTCCTGTCCGAAAACACGCACTTTGCCGAGGTTTGTGACAGTTGCAATATTCGATTCATCGGGCCCAGCCCCCGGGCGATGCAGTCGCTGGCGGACAAAGCGGTCAGTCGGATGCTTGCCAAAAGGGTGGGCGTGCCCACCCCGCCGGGATCGGATGGCGCCGTGGACAAGGAGCAGGATGCTCTGGCCATCGCCAAGCGCATTGGGTATCCGGTGATGATCAAGGCGGTGGCGGGCGGTGGCGGCAGAGGAATGCGCGTGGCGCACAATGACATTTCCCTGGTGAAGGGGTATCACACCGCCCGTTCCGAGGCGGAGAAAGCGTTTGGCAACTCCGGGGTTTACATCGAAAAATTCATCGAAAATCCGCATCATATCGAAATCCAGGTGCTCGGCGATAACAAGGGGCATATCATTCATTTGGGGGAACGGGATTGTTCCATCCAGCGCCGGAACCAGAAGGTGGTTGAAGAAGCGCCGTCGCCGCTGCTGGAACATAAATTTCGCAAGCTGCGGGACCGGATCGGCAAGGCCGCCGTCAAAATCGCCGAAGCGGCGCACTACACCAGCGCCGGTACCGTTGAATTCATCGTCGATAACGTGGGCAATTTTTACTTCCTCGAATTCAACAAACGAATCCAGGTGGAACATCCCGTCACCGAGGAGGTCACGGGTATTGACCTGGTGCGTTATCAGATCATGCTGGCGATGGGCGAGCCCTTGCGTCACTCGCAAAGCGACATCCAAATCAAGGGTCATGCCATCGAATGCCGCATCAACGCGGAGGATCCCTTTGATGATTTTCGGCCCAGTCCGGGCCGGGTGGAGATGTATTTTCAACCCGGCGGCCGCGGGGTGCGCGTTGACACCCATGCTTACGCCGGCTATACCATCCCTCCCACCTATGATTCGATGATCGGCAAACTGATCACCACCGGCAATGATCGCCGGGAAGCGATGGACCGTATGAATCGCGCTTTGTCGGAATACATGATTACCGGCATCAAGACCAATGTCTCCTTCCAACAGGCCATCATGCAGGACCCGAATTTCCGGCGCGGGGTCTATTCGACCGCCTTCATCGAGCAGTTGCTCGGCGGAGCCCGGCGGGAATTGATTGATGAAAAGGCCTGAAACCTTTCGCTTTTGATTGACTTTTGCCTTGTTTGACAAAGATTTTCAGGCCCGGCAACTGACCATCAATGTCGCCCGTCCGCGGCAATGAACTTGCACTGCGTTGGAGCAACAACCAGGGGGACCAGCGCGATAAGCGCCTCGAACGCCGTGACTGGCAGTGATTCCCCGCCGGGTCCCA
>DATJYM010000183.1:0-9859 GCA_035499615.1 Candidatus Acidiferrales bacterium
GGTGAAAAGATTCGTCAACCCGAACGGATAATTCGGGACCTGGAAGGGCGAATTCACAAAACCCAGTTTCTGTTGAAACCTGGCCGTGGGGTGATTGGTGGGACTGCCACCCCAATAAATTTCCGGATGATCGTAGATGCCGCGAACCAGCAACAACTCGGAAAGGTCATCCATCGGCGCATTCTTGGCGTAGTACGGCGGGTCCATGGTTTGATAATAGTCACTCTCAGCCCCGGCCGGACGGGGGCTTTTGGGCGGGCCAATCCAATCCAAAATGGAATCCGAGATGACGGAGATGCCGTCCGCCCCCACGCCCATCAGGGTGAGCGCCTGTTGCAATTCAGCCGGATTCACACCAACCGTGTTGATGTTGACCTTGCGTTCGAGATCAACAATCTTCACCGAAACGGTCCCGTCGCCGACCTGATAATTGTCCAGCGACAGGCCGGCCAGCGGACTATTGGATTCCCCAATGCCACCGGGTCCGCCCGCCCAGACTTGATTGAGCGAGTCATAGGGTTCATTGGGAATGGTCATTTGTTCTGACAGGACGTATCGTGCCAATTCCACGCCCGAACGGCCCAACCACATCAATTCCTGGTCGTGGTTGGCATTCATCGCCAGTTTGGTCTCCACCTTCATGGACGTCGCAAAAACAGCCGCCATCACCGACAACACAAAAATGGCAATCATCACAATGATGAGCGCAATTCCACGGTTTCGGGTCTGGACAGGAATTCTCATCACCGGGGTCCTATCCCGTGGAAACCGCCCGCGGCCGATTGCGACTGGACGACCGACGGCACCATGACCGACGGAATGGCAACGACGCGCGTGACCGACAATATCGGACTCGTGTCGCCAAAATTGTTCAAAGTATTGCCACCGAGCGCGAGGGTGAAGCGCACCATCGTGGGTATCTGATTGGTGTTGTCCCATTTGTCCGACCAGTCTTTCTGGATCGGGTCCCAGCATTCGGTGGCAAAGCTCTTCACGTTCCGCGCCAAAACCAGCGGGTGTTCCTGCTCGTCCTTGTCCATGTCCATGAGAATCGGATTCTGCCGCAGTACCAGATCTTTTTCCATGGCCGGTCCCGGCTCGACCGTGAAGGTCACGCGCCGCATGTTGAAATCGCCGAAACGGCCGTTGCGCGGGAAATCGTCCGGCAGGCGCGCCGTGAAGCTGAGCAGCGGCTCGTCGCCGTTTTGAACGATGAAAGTGTAGTATTGCTGGGACGCCTGATAGGACTGGACACAGGTGAGTGCGCTTTCGATCGTCCGCACCGCGACCCGCCGGCGCTGGGCCTGGGCCGCGGCCGCCTCACCTGTCCTGGTGGCGCGCAGGATGAGCATCCAGGACGAATAGATTGCCGCCATTACCAGGCTGAAAATCGCCATCGCGAGCATGATCTCGAGCAGCGTGAAGGCGCGGGCAGGACGCCGGACGAAGGACGAGCAACGGGAGCCAAATGGAGCTCGCGACCCTCGCACCGGCGCCGGTCTGGCAACGCCCGACTCTCGACCGGAAAATCTCATGGGTCTTTCATGCCTCCATCCAGGCTGCCCGCCGGCGAATTGGGGCGGAAGAGGAGAATGCTCATTTTGGAAACGACCGACTTGTTGCCAAAATCATTCTGAATGATGAAATCCACCTGGAACAATTTGTTGGTTTGCACCTCCTCGACGTCCCGCGTCCAACGGTAGCCCTGGTAGGCATTGCCCAGCAGGTCGTCGAGCTCGCCCGATTTTACGCCTTCCACCAGTTGGTTGGTCTGGGACAAAACCGCCGCCAGCACACCGGCATCCACCATCGGTCGCTGCAAGCGGCGGGCGTTGGCGAGGGAATTGGAGACCAGCGCCAGAATCACAAAGGTGGCCGTGCAAAAGGCGACCATGGCGAACATCACCTCCAAAAGTGTAAAGGCGTCCTGGTGGGTTCGCGGCCGGCTGCCGGGAGTTCTCATTGTATCGCCTCCACTGTCACCAGGCCGGTGGTCACCTCCAGCGTGATTTTCCGGTATTGATCCGCGGCGTGGATGATGAGGGTCATTTCATCGCTGGTGCCGTCCGGAAAAAAACGCACCCGCGCCTCGCCCGCCTCCCGGTATTCCGTCAAATTGACGTCAAGCATGTCAATCAGGACGCTGTCGTCGAACTTCGTGGAGTTTAACCGCGAACCGGTGAGGCTGGCGGTGCTGGCTCCCCGGCTGGAATCACCCGGCGGTGCGAACCCGTCCGTCGCATGGGGAGTGGCCAAGCCCGACAATGTGACCTCGCCCGACCGGGGGTGGAAAACAACGGTGGTGGTCACGCCGTGTAAAATCGCCTGGGCCCGGGCGTTGTAGCAAATCGTCTTCACGTCGTTGACCGCCTTGCGCAACGGTTCCTGGTGCATGGTCCGCAGAATTGCCGGCACGCTCATGGTCATGATCAGGCCGATGATGGCGACGACCATCATGATTTCGAGCAAGGTAAACGCCCGTCCGCCCCTTTTGGGCGCCTCCCGTTCTCCGACACCCGTTCCCGGCTCTCGACCTGCCTGCATCAGGATCCTCCCGCCGAGGTGCCAATGCTGGAAATCATCGAGAACATCGCGCCCAACACGGCCACCAGCAAAAAGCCGACCACCAGGGCCATGCCGATGATCAAGGTGGGTTCGATCAGATTGGTCATCACCCGCAAGGCAATGTTCAGTTCGCTTTCGTAAGTTTCGGCCACATTGTTCAACGCGCCGGCCACGTCTCCGGTATCTTCACCGATTTTTACCAGGTCCACCATCAACTGGGGAAACACCTTGCTCTGCGCCAAAGGCTGCGCAAGCGTCTTGCCATCCGTCACCGCGTCGCGGGTTTTGGCCGCCGCTTCCTTGATGATGCAATTGGGGATGACCTGCTCGGTGATTTTCAACGCCGTGAGCACCGGGACGCCGTTCTGCAGCAACGTGCAGAGCGTCCGCGCAAACTGGCCGTACAGATTCAGGCAAATCACCCGGCCAAACAGCGGCGCCTTCATTTTCCACTCGTCGATCCGGCGCCGGCCGGCCGCGGTCGCCTGAAACCGCTTGAATAAAATGACCGCCAGGATGAGAACGGCGATCATCAACCACCAGTAATTTTTGAACAGATTGCTGATACTGATCAACAATAGCGTCATGGTCGGCAAGTGGGTGAAGCCAACACTGCCGAAGATGGACATGAACCGCGGCAGGATGAAGGTCATGAAAAAAATGATGATGCCCACACCCACAGTGCAGACCACGGCGGGATAAATCAGCGCCGAGGTGAATTTCGCCTGGACCTGCGCGAATTTTTCGAAATGGTCGGCCATGCGCCGGAGCACGTCCACCAGCGCGCCGCTCTGCTCGCCCGCCCGAACCATGTTGACATACAAATCGGAAAAAATCCGCGGCTGCTGGGCCATGGCATCGGACAAACTCCGGCCTTCGGTCACTTCCTGCCGGAGTTGGCGGCTCACGTCCGACGGAATGCCTTTGGCCTCCAGATAGGTCATGCTCTGCAGCGCCGTGGCCAACGGCATTCCGGCCTGGAGCAGATTCGCCAGTTGCTGGGTGAACGTGGCCAGTTCCTGCAATTTCGGTTTGCGCTTCTGCTGCAATTGCGCTCGCACCGCCGGCGGCAGGAACGCCAGTAAATCCACCTTCTGCCCGGCGCGCTTCTCAATGGCCGCCGGCCCTCCCTTCGAGGCGTCCACTGCCACCGGAAAAAGCCCCAGCCGCTCCACTTGCGCCAATGCCGCCGCGCGATCGGTGACGTCCAGGACGCCTTCGACCAGTTCACCGCTGCGGCGGCGCGCGCGATAGGAAAATTGCGGCATTGTCTCTCTTTAGTAAACCCGTTACGGGCCAAAAGTTTCTGCCGCGGGGCGACGCGGCGCCGGATTCGCCCCGCCCCGGCGATAACCTTCCGAATCCAGCATCACCTGCGCATAACCGATGCCCTGCAACGCTCCGGTCACCTTTGCCGCAACACCGTCCGCCAAAAACCGCGGAATCTCCTCCCGCCCGAGTTCGATGCGAGCCAGATGGGTGACAGGACTGCCCTCCGGCAGTGCAGGATTTCCTGTCACCTGCCACTTGTCACTTGCCACTTTCAATTCATGGTGCCTCACCCGCACATCGTAAAATCCAAGATCCCGCAAAACAGCTTCCGCCGCCTCAATCATTCGCAGCTTTTCCGGCGTCACCGGCTCGCCGTGCGGCACGCGCGAACTTAAACACGCCATCTGCGGCTTGTCCGCCGTGGGCAACCCCAGTTGCGCCGACAACCGGCGAATGTCCACCTTCGTCAACCCAACCTCCTTGAGCGGCGCACCCACCTGAAATTCCGCCGCTGCCTGCGTGCCAGGACGGAAATCACCCGCGTCACTGGCGTTTTCACCGTAGACAATCACGGCGAGTTTTTCAGCCCGCGCGATCGGCCCCAACTCCCCGAACAGTTCGTGTTTGCAGAAATAACAGCGGTTGGCCGGATTGGCCGTGTACCGTTCATCCTCAAATTCTTTGGTCGGGACGACGCGCACCGGAAAGCCGGATTGTTCAGCGACCGCCAACGCCTCGGCCAATTCACGCCGCGGCAGGCTCGGCGAATCGGCAATGACGGCCAGCGATCGGTTGCCAAGCACCTCATGGGCCACGTGCGCCAGAAACGCGGAGTCCACCCCGCCGGAGTACGCCACGAGGCAGGAACCGTACTGGCGCAGCCGGGAACGCAGTGCTTCAAACTTGTCCGCGAGCATGGCTTAACAGTGGCATGTCTCCCGGCGCTTGTCGAGCCGGGCCCCTGTAATCAGGCTTGACGCGGGCGCCGGTTGTGGTTGTCTGTGGCGACGATGAAAACAAAAATTTTTGCGACGCTCGCGGCCCTCACCCTTGTGACCGCCGGATGTATCACCACGGTGAGCGATACCAAGGTCGCCGGCAACCCGGTCGGGAGGGATGCGGTGTCCGGCGCCTACCAACGGTCGGTGGACGAGGTCTATGCGGCGGCGGTCAAGGTCATCAACACCGATGGCACGCTCCTCACCGAATACATCCCGCACGACACAACGAATACGGCGCGATCGTTCGTGGGACGTGTGAACGACAACAAAGTATGGATGCGGGTTGAGGCCGTAACGGTGGAACCGCCGGTCACCTCGATCACCGTTGAGGCCCGCACCAAATGGGGCAACCAGGACCTCGACATGGCGCACGAACTGGAAAAGGAAGTGGCGCTACAACTGGCCCGGTAAGTTGGATTTTAAACCGATATTCCGCTCGTAAATACCGAGCTTCACACCGGACGTTTCCTTTCTTCCCTTAAGTTCAAGCTTCAACCGCCCCAGGCGCGCCCGTGCCAGCTCTCCTGCGGCGAAGTCAGGAAAGCGTTCGATGATCCTCTCCAGGGTCCCGCGTACCGCATCGTAATCCGCGCCCTGTTGAATCTGTAAATCCGCCAGCAGATTCAACCAGTGGGCCACCCGCTTGGCCGGCTGGTTGGGCGTGTCGATCAGCTGGTTCAATTCGCCTTCGGCCAAATCGAGCCGCTGGTAATGCTCGGCATAAATGACGGCCAGTCTCTCGCGCGCCTCGGTATCGAGCGGATGCTGCTCCAGATGTTTCACGTAAGCCGCGGCGAGCTTCGTCGGGTCGGCTTCCTCCGGACGCAAATGCTCGGACGAATGCAACAGGCCGATGTTTTTGACACCTTCCGGCACAGCCATCGGCTGGCGGTCCAGGGATGCCAGAACCACTTTTTCCGTCCCGCCCAGGTGGGCGACCCGTTGGGCGGCCGCCAACGACAATTCCGTGTCGGGAAACCGTGCGCTGATTCTCTCCAGGGCGCCGCGCGCGGAATCAAAATCCTGCTCTAGTTTGATATTCCAGTCGGCCAGTTGATTCATCGCGGCGGCGAATTGTTTGGGCGGCGGATTCGGCTGGTCACAGAAATGGTTCAAAGTGATTTCCGCCGACGGCAAATCCTGCAAATCCTCGGCCTGGATGCCGGCCAGGAGCATGACGCCTTCAAAATCGTTGGGAAATTTGGCGAGCTGCTCGCGAACGGCCACCACCGCCTGCAGGAAATCACGCCGTTGGCGCCGGGCTTGCGCGATGGAATAATACGGCTTCGGCTCCGGCGGTTCATTGCCGCCGTCATACAGACTGGTCAGTGGCCGGGAAATTAATTCGCTGATATGCGGCGTCCACATGATTGACAGGACCACTCCCATGGCCACGATGAGAATGGGTCCATAGATGCTTGCCCGCCCCGCCACCCAAAAGCAAACAAGGACGAAGGGAATGCTGAAGGCCCATTTGAAAAGGACTTTGGCCGGGTCTTCCGCTCGCTTAAGCGTCCGCACCATAAGCCAGATGAGACAGGCCAGACCGACAATTGATAAAGCCACCTCCACCGACATTTTAATGGTATGGCTCATGGCTGATTAAGGCAAACTTCATCCCGATTGTTCGTGAGCGCAAACAGTTTTAACCGTAACGATACGGCCTGACCAATGCGAACGTGTTTGGCAAATGCCGCACTTCACACACTTCACCTTCCGCCAGAAGCACTTCCACGATGTCAAAACGGATTTTCACCGCCGGGTTTTTCAGCAGGCGCAAATAATCCAATGCCGCCCGCGACAGCCGGCGACGGCGCTCTGCATTGACCGCCGCAGCCGGCCGCGTCCATTCTTCCGACGAGCGGGTCTTGACCTCGACAAACGCCAGGCACTCGCCATCCCGGAAAATCAAATCAATCTCACCGCGTTCGGACCGGAAATTAGCCGTCAGAAATTTCATGCCCGCCCGCCGCAAATATTTTTTCGCCACGCGTTCACCCAATTCGCCCCGCCGCAAATGTTCCGGCCTGATTTTGCCCACGAACCGCGATTTCAGTTTTAACAGCAGGTTCATACCTCGTCCTCGTGCTCATCCTCATCCTCGTCCTCGATTTTACTTTTTCGATTACGAGAACGAGGACGACGACGAGGAGGTTTTCTCAAAACAGCTCCGCTTCCTTCTCTTTGAGCGGGGCAAAACTTTTGCGGTGAATCGGGCAAGGCCCGTGCGCCTCAATCGCCGAGAGATGCCGCGCCGTGCCATACCCTTTATGTTTGGCGAAACCGTAAGCCGGCCATTGCCGGTCGAATTCCAGCATCAGCCGGTCGCGGGTGACCTTGGCCAGCACACTCGCCGCGGCGATGGAGTAACTCCGCGCGTCGCCTTTGATGATGGCCGTTTGCGGCACTCGCAGCGTTTTGACCGGTCGGCCGTCCACCAGGGCGTGTTCCGGCGGCGGTGCCAGTTCCGTCAATGCCGCGTCCATCGCCTGGTGCGTGGCGCGCAGGATGTTGATTTCATCAATCCGGACCGAATCAATCTGAGCGATGGCAAATGCCACTTCGCCACACGCAGTCAGGAACGTGAAAAAAACTTCACGTTGCCCCGGCGTTAGCTGCTTGGAGTCATTGAGACCTTCGAGCTCGCGCGGCAGACCGGTCCTGGCCCAGTTCGGCGGCAAAATGGCCGCCGCCGCCACGACCGGTCCGGCCAGCGGCCCGCGGCCCGCTTCATCCACACCGGCCACACGGGTTGCCCCGCGACCCCACAATGCGCGCTCGAATTCGAAGCGATCCATGGAAAATGCCCGGGCCATCTCTTGGTTCCGAGCCTAGCGCTTTTGGCGGGGTTGTCAGCCAGATTTTTCGAGGGCGAGGACGAGGAGGTGGAGGATTTTCGATCCTGAAAAATCCGTGTTCATCCGGCTCCATCCGTGGTAAATCAAAACCATGAAAATCGAAGCCCTCCACGTCGGCCAGCGCGTGCGCCACCCGCAATACGGCACTGGTATGGTCAAAACGATTTCCGAAATCACGGCTGAAATCCAATTCGACAGTGGCGACAAACACGCCGTCGCTCCCGAACCGAGCGGTCTGGAGCCGGCGGAACCGCAAATGTCTGCGAGCGGACTGAATTTGCCGCTGAAACAATTTATCGAGCAGACGGTCGCCGCAACGTTGGACAAATTGGGCCTGGAAAAGCCGGATGTTGTGATTGAGAAACTCGGCGTGCGATGGCACGGCGGCAAACTGGTGTTGCATCCGTCGGATCCCACGCTGCAAACCAAGGAGGTCCCGTTGGAAACCTTCTTCCACAAAATTGTGATGATGCGGAACAATCTCCGTGTGTTGGAGCAGAAAATCAACGGGCACGAAAAGTTGACCGACGGCGAGAAGGTGGAAATGCAGCAATACATCACGCGCAGTTACGGCTCCCTGACCACGTTCAATGTGCTGTTCAAGGAAAAGGAAGACCAGTTTTGAGGGGCATCTCAGGTGGGCCGGTCGAACATTGCCAAGCCTGCTTTGAAAGACGACAAAACAAGCCTCAGGCCGCCAGTGACCGGCCGTGGAATTCTCGCGGCTGGCCACTGGATTGTAGACCAGATCAAATGCATTGACCATTGGCCGGAGCCGGCCACGCTGGCCCGGATCGAGCAACAGCAAATGGCCAACGGCGGTTTTGCCTTCAACCTGCTGTGCGATCTCGCCGCGCTGGATCCCTCGTGTCCGCTGTTCGGCGCCGGGCTGATTGGCGACGATGCCAACGGACGGTTTATCCGGGAGCGTTGCCGCCGGTTGAAGATTGACGACCGCCGGCTTCGCGCGACGGCGGAGTCGCCCACCGGTTTCACGGATGTAATGACGGAAACCGATTCCGGCCGGCGGACCTTTTTTTATTGTCCCGGTGCGAGCGAACGGCTGACGGAAAGTCATCTGCGGCCGCTCGCGGCGCCTGCGAAAATGTTCTGCCTGGGTTATCTTGGTTTTCTGCCGCTCCTGGATGCTGTTGCCGCCGATGGTTTGAACGGCTCCGCGCGTTTGCTGAAGGACGCCCGGGCGGCGGGGATGTTGACCGCAGCGGATTTGGTCAGCGCCCGGAATCCCCACCTGCGCGCCCAAGTGGTGCCGTGTTTGCCGCATCTGGACATTCTCTTTTTAAACGAATGGGAGGCCGGTCAGTTGCTCGACAAGGACACGTCCGAACCATTTTCCGCCGGCGAAGCTAAAAAACTTGCCCAAGCCGTCCGCAAACTTGGCGTGCGTGGAACGGTCGTGCTTCATTTTTCCGAAGGCGTGGTGGCTGCGGTCAGCCAGCACAAATGTTTGAGGCAAGGCTCCGTGCGCCTGCCGCAGGAAAAAATCGAGGGAACCGTGGGAGCCGGCGACGCCCTGGCCGCGGGAGTATTGCTGGCGCGGCACCACGAAATGTCTTGGCCGGAGGCGCTGACCTTGGGCGTCTGTGCCGCCGCCGCCTGTTTGCAATCGCCCTCCGCATCGGACGCCGTGTTGCCGTGGAAACAGTGCCTGGAGCTGGGACGCCGATACGGATTCAATAAGCTCAGTGACTGACCGCAAATTGACCCGGAATTCCCCAATTTCTGAACTGGCTTGCCGATCCATAGTTCGGAGCGGGGTGGGGAACGAAGACTGGTGCGCGGTGCAGGTTTTGAACCTGCGAAATCCGCGAAAATAAAAGGGAAATCGAAGGGTGACGCACAAAGAGACGCACAAAAATCCGGCTTAAATCGTCGCGCACTGTCACTCGTCGTCACGGTCTGGCCTAAACTACCCCCGGCACTACAGAAGGCGATTGTTGCTATCGCCAGTTCTGTGCTGGAGGTGCAGTGAATTCCACTGTCCCTTCGTCGTCTGGGGAAACCCGAGAAGAAACGTTAAGTCAAGGGGGTGGGGTGTCGGCTTCGCTTTCCGGTGGGGACGAGCGCAGCGAGCCGGAAAGCCTCACTCCTTCCTCCGTTCCTACTGGTGGAAACGACGCGCACGGGGAAGGGGCGGCGTCG
>DATJYM010000184.1:0-8672 GCA_035499615.1 Candidatus Acidiferrales bacterium
CAAACAAGGACGGCGACCAAAATAGCTCTTCCGCTTTGCGGCTGCGCTACGGTTCGCTACGCTCACCTGCGCTCCGCCGCAAAGCGGAATGTCACCCATCCGGTGAGGATAAAGTGTCACCTATCCGGTGAGGAGGTTCCCGGGGGTGCCCCACCAATGCGAGGATGAGGATGAGAATGACGATAAGAGGATTCCCCTCTACCCAAAAGTCACTGCGCTTCTTTCACAATGTCGTCGGACGTATACATGACTTTGTCCGGGCCGGCGGAGCGGATTTCGGTGTCCGCGCCGGAAATCTGGTGGAAGAAGTACGGCGTGCCCCAGGGGTCCACGAGTTCGCCGTTGTCGTTAACACGCATTCCGGCTTCGGAACTGATAAAGTTGATGTGCTTCGGGTTGTCGCCGCTGAGTTGTTTCGTGAACTCCGGATTGGTGCCCACGGGATTGCCACCGAACATTTCGCCATATTGATGGATGGCGCGGCTCATGTTTTGAACGGCGGCGTCCGGCGGAACATTGGTCACTTCCAGCGGCTGCGCTTCCCCGGCGGGCGGAATGGCCATGGCCGCAGCGGTGCCCGAACTGGCTTCAGCGCGCGGTTCCACCCGGTCAAAGTTGGACTGGATGATGGCAACGGTGTTCGTGTTCTGATTGGCGAGGGCCGCAGACACGGCGGCGTTTTCCTGCTCGGTCTTTTCGGGTGAGGCGGCGGGGCCGGCTTTGCGACTGGCGAAAATAAGAATTCCAACAACGATCCCGATGGCGATGCCCACGAGCAGGCCCACGGTTCTTTTCATACAAAGCCGAGATTCGACGAAGGAAAGCGGCTGAGATTGGGAAAGACGGTGGCCAGGTTGGCAGGGTCGACACCGAACCAGGTGGCGAGCGTGGAGAAATATTGATCTACAGCGGTGGTGGGAATCCACCGGCCGGTGCTGGTATCGTTCGGGCCGTTGATGGACTGGACGGGGAACTGGCCGTAGGTCTTCTGGCCTTTGACGGCGCCACCGAGAATCAAGTGATGGCTGCCCCAGCCGTGGTCGCTGCCCTCGCCGTTGCTGGGGAAGGTGCGGCTGAAATCGCTGCAGGTAAAGCTGGTCACCTGGTTGGAAAGGCCGAGTTGTTCCATCGCGCGCTGGAAAGCATTCATGGACTGGCTGAGTTCCGCAAGCAAGTTCGTATGCGCGCCCACGAGGACGTTGTTGGGTGTGCCGGCGCTGTAATTGGTCTGGCCGGTATGCAAATCATACCCGCCGACCTGGCAGAAAAAGATCTGGCGTTTCATGCCGAACCCGCCTTTGGCAAGCGGGGTATTTCCAGCGGCAATCAACCGCGCGACCATCTCGAGTTGCGGGCTCAGCGAGGAGGTAAAGGCGGTGCCGCCTTCGGGCGGAGTAATTTTCGTGGGGAACGCGTTTGACCAAAACGTGGCCGCCGCGGTGTTGGAAATGGCGTTGTTCAGTAACGCGCCGGTATTGATGGCGTTTTCCGCCGCCGCCGCGTAGGCCTGCGACTGGAGATTGGTGTAGGGCAGGCCGAGAATGTTCATCATGGCGGGCAGCCGGTTGGTGCTGGCGCCGCCGGAAGGCGTCGTGGGCAGCGACAATGAAATCGCGCCGCTGGTGGAAACCGAATACTGCGAGACGATGTTTCCCACTTCAAAGGTGTTCGCCCCCGCCAGCGAGACCATGAGCGAAATCGGCGCGTCTGGCTGCACGGAGTTCAGCAAATCCGCTACGCGCCCGCCCCAACCCGTGGTGGGCGGCTGGTCGGGTATGGACGTCTGCCATTGCGTCTGCTGGTCGGCATGGGAAAAGAGTTGCGGCGGCTGTTTGACCGAGCCCGAGAGATATTGCGCGCGGGTGATCGGATAAACGAGCGTGCCGGTGTTGAAAAGAAACGCCAGTTTGCCCTCGCCAAAAAGCTTCACCAGTTCCGGGCAGCTGGGATGCATGCCGTAGGTGTTGCCGTCGGGGTTCAGGGAATTGACACCGAGGATGGCGCTGGAAGGAATCGCCAGCACGGGCGTGCGGATGGACGCATAGTTATTGTACTGCGAGGTGATGGTCGGAATGATCATGTTGTTCGAATCATTGCCGCCCTGGAGAAAGATGCAGACCAGCGCCTTGTAGTCGCTGATGCTGGATTGCGCGACGGCGGCATTCATCCAGCGCAACTGGCTGATGGCCGAAGTCATGGCGATGGTCCCCACGCCGGCGCATGCCGCGCGCCGGATAAACTCGCGGCGCGAGATGTTGGAGAGGTCAATCTTGCTCTTGCTCATAAATTATTTTTGGATGATGTAATCCGGCGAATTGACAATCAAGTGAATCGCAGCGCGCACGCGGTCGCGCATCTGTGTATCGGTCGGCGGATTGCTGTAACCAAAACTATTGGTGCGGGTAATATAGTTGACGATATTTGACTGCGCCGCCGGGGACACTTCCCCTGCCGCCAGGTAGGTGTTCAGGGCATTGACGAGCGAAGGAATGCCAGCATTGGCGGTGTAATTAGTGGAGAGCCACGGGCCGATGTTCAGGACGATGGAACCATTGCCGCCGGAGTAACTGCAAAGACCGTTGGTGTTGCCGGTGTTATTCAAAAGGCCGCCCTCGATGAAATTCATCTGCGCAGCCACGCCGCTGGCGGTGGTGAGTTGGAACTCCGGCGTCGTCAAGCCGGCCGAGGCCAGCGCGCCGGGGTATTCGTAACCGGGATAGAAGAAATTGAAAACGGTCGGCGACCGCAACGGCGATTGCGACAGGCTCGATGACGTGCCGGTGTCAGTATAACTCATGTTCCAGGTGCTTTGCTGGATGACGACGGTGCCGGAACGGTTCAGCACGGGCGCCTGCAATCCGTAAACGGTAAGGCTGTTTTGATTTTGGTTTTTGGAGACGGTCGAGATAACCGTGAAATGCGTCGGGTCGGACACGCTGGCCACCACATAGATCCCGCTTACGGCGGTGCCGGATGTGAAATTAATATAGACGCTGTTGCCCGGCAGCAGCCCATGCGGGCCGGTAGTGCTGACAACGATATTTGTCCCGGTTTGGGTATAGCCGCCGACGGATAATTTGGGCAAAAAGCAACTGCCGGCACGCGTCGTCAAATCCGTGGTCGTCACAGTGAAGTGCGAGGTATCGATGATGCTTGAGACCGTGAATAACCCGTTGGACGCACCGCCGGTGGTGAACACGAGATAAACCGGGTTGTTGCTGGCGAGGCCGTCATTGGAAAGCGCGGCGGTGATAACGCCGTTGGTTTGGCCGTACGTGCCTACCAGCATTTGTGGCGCGTTTACTGTCAGCGTCGTTTGGCTGGTGGCGGTCACGCTATAACCTTGCGCGGTCGGGGCGGCATTGCTCGATCCATCCGTGAAAATCATGTAGGCGGTATCGCCGCTGTTCATCAGGTGCGGCGTAGTCGTCGTGATGGAGATGACCTGGTTAGTCGTTTCGCTGTAGGTGCCGTTCACGGAAGGCGGCGCCGGAAAGGCGCGGGCGAGTTCAGTAACCCGGAGCAGCGGCTCGCGCTGCTTGCCATAAGCTGGTTGCGAAATCATATCCGGGCTGCGCGCTTCGTAATCGAGCAGGATGGCCTGGACGACCGCTGCCATGTTGCCGCGCACGCCGGTGCCGTCATCGTTAAAGACCTGGGCAACGCGATAGACATAATCGCGGCTGGGATTGCTCGTGACCAGCCGCTGGATGAGTTCGCGGCAGATAAATGGCCCGACGTTTTGGTTATTGTAAATGGCATTCAAGGCCAGTTCCAAATCCTGCGAACAATAAGCGTCGTTGGTGGTGGAAGCGACCGTCTGGTTGCCGTACGCGGGCGGGAGTATGACGTTATCGAGGATGAGCTTGGACCCGAGGTCATGGTGCGAAGGCACGAGCACCATATTATTAGTGCCGTTGTATGCCGGGTAAAAATTCGACGGCAAGCGGCCGTTGGCTTGGTTGGTCTGGTAGTAAGTCCAGCCGGTGAAGACTTTAGCGTATCCTTCGATTTCGTCCTGGCTGTAGGTCGGCACGAGATTGCCCTGCGAATTCAGGATGAGCGAACCATCGGGCCACACGCGATTCAGGCCGATGGAAAACAATTGCTGGATTTCGCGCGCGTAATTTTCATCGGCGTGCAGGCCGGTAACTTCACTGCCGGCGTTATTGCCGAGCATGCCCAGGTAAAGGCCCATGGAAGGATGCAGCGTGACGTCTTCAAGGATGTTGCGGAAGTTGCCGAACGAATTGTCCAGGAGCATGTCGTAATAGGAAGAGAGCGCATCCGCATGATTAACGAGCGTGCCGTTTTCTGAAATGACGAAAATTTCGCTCAGGGCGAAGGCCACGCGCTGGCGCAATTGGTCGGGCGCTGTAATCGAATTCTGCCACCAGGCACTGAACCAGTCGGGGCTTTGATACAAATCAGTCGGGTCAGAATAGGGATGCGACAGGACCACGGGCAGGGCATGCGTGGCGGGAATGGTAAATTGATTGGCGATCCAACCGGCATAACCCAGCGCCTGCACAGCGGCGATGTCGTTGGAATTGACTCCGAAGGTGGCTTGCGTAAGGAAGCGCACGGCCGCGTTGGGATTGGCGGAATCATCGGTCCATGCCGGGGGCGCAGGCGGCGGGATGAAGGTTTGCGAGCCATTGGCCAGCGTAAAGTGGCCGCCAATTTCGCCATTCGCGAAGGCCGTGCTCTCAATCACGATGGCCGCTTTGCCCTGCGAAATGATTTGCAGGATGTCATTGGTTTGGAGCGGGCCGGTACCTTTGATGTTCCAAAGATAAGTGCCGTTGGGTTGCTGCTTGGCGGCGGAAATATCGAAGATCAATTCAGCAGGATCATTTTGATAGGGGTCGGAATTAATCGATTCGCCGGTGGGAGTGCCAACGAGATTGGTGATGGTGAAACTCAGCGTGGCCTGCGTGCCCGCGGAGTTCAGGCGCAAAGTAGCCGAGCCGACGCCCCGGCTGACCACGCCGGGCAAGGCCAGAAGGTTCGCGGAATAAAGCGTGCCGGGAATGTTTTGGGCCAGCGGCGGATAGTAGCGCGACAGGAGATATCCGGGTACGACGCCGAAAACATTGTTGTTGGTGCCTGTGGGGTCCTGCAACCAACCCACCGACCAATTGGCATTGGTACCGGCGCCGGCCTTGTGCAAAACCTGGATATAATATTGCTGCCCGGCGACCAGCGAAAGCCAGCCGGATTGCTGCGATGACTGGATGTTCCATTGGCCGGGGGACGTCCCGTTTTCTCCAGGTGCGGCGGGGTTATTCGTCGGTGTGACCCACGAACGCAGGACCTGGTTGACCTGGTTGTTATCGTCGGAAATCCAAAACTGGGCCGAATCGCTACCGGCGATCCAGAAATAATAATTTCCCGTGACTGGCGCGGTGAAATAACCGCGAACGCGCTCGCCGTAATTGATGCCATAATTCGTGCCCTGGAGCGCGCCAATCACGTTCGTAATATTTGCCGGAGTACCGACAGGAATATCTGCGACATTGGTGCCAGGAACATTCGTCCAGATTTCCTGGACGACGGAACTGCCGGTATTCAAAACCAGAATGTTTACCGCCGACGCGCCGGTGCCTACGAGATTGCTGGCCGTGAGGGTGACGTCAAAATTACCGGCGACGACGGGAACACCGCTGATGATGCCGTTAGTTTTGTTAAATACCAGGCCCGGCGGCAGGCCACTGGCCGTAGAGCCCATGGGCGTATTCGCAGCAGTGACGGTAAAACTGAACGGCTGGCCGAGGAAAGCGACGGCATTCAGGGCGCTGGTGATGGCAGCCGGCGCATTGGATACGCCAGGTTTAAAACTGTTCGTCGGATAAAGGCAGGAATTCGGGATGATTTCCTGCGCCTGGCTCGGGCTGTACCAGAAGAGGTGCGCCTGGCCGGTGCCGCCCGATTGATAATACTCCAGTTTGAGGTCATAGCGCGTCCCGGCCTGGAGCGCGATGGCGTTGGTCCGTGTCGTCAATCCCTGCTTGACCCACGCATCAATAAGCAATTGGTCATTGACCCATAGCCGGCAGCCATCATCACTTTGGACCACGAAAAAGTAAGTCTCGGAAAATTGCGGTTGCACCTGTCCCGTCCAACGGACGGTGTAAAGGCCGTTGCTCAAGTCGGGTGAGGTCCCGTTCGTCCAATTGAAATCAATCGTCCGGTCAACCCGCGTGAGGAATAAATTGGTGGGATTAAAATTAGCCGCATTGGTGTAAGTGGCGCTGGAGTTGGTATAATATTGGCCGAGCAAGCCCGTGCCGCTGGCGGTGGGCGAGGGGTAGATGACCACGGCGGCGTTGCTTTGCGCGCCCACGGTATAATTCGCGCCCGGCAATACTTCCAATTGCGCAATGACCGGGACAGGCAAAGTGGGATTGGCCAGAGGCGTGAGAGCAATATTGGCAGAACTGACCCCGGCCGGCAGAGATACCGTGGCGGGCAAGGCAGTGTAATCCGTTCCCGTCAACGCAAAGCCGGTGCCCGGGCCGCCCAGACCCAAGTTGACCGTGATATTATCCAAAGGAAATCCGCCGCGTGTAATCGTAAATAATCCCGTGGCCGTGGATTTTTGTCCCGGATCAGGCTCGGAGGCCGTAGAGTCGGAGGCGGCAATGGTGATGACATTTTGCGATGCCAGCATATTGGTGACATAGGCATAATCACTCAAGGGATTGCCGTTGTTGTCCTGCTGGCCGTTGCTATCAGCATTGGAGATGCTGAGGCCGAGCTGGAATTTTTCCCAATCGTTCATCTGGCCGGAGCCATCGGAATCAATATCCGAAATCCCGACGCGATAGAATTTCATCGTCGGGCCGACGGTTCCGTTCAACGTAATATTGGAACCGGAGAGCGCCTCTATGTTGGTCTCGAAAGTCCAAGTGCTGTCGTTCCAATTGGTAATGCTCCACAGCGTGTACAGCTTGCCGGGCGAGCACGGCAGGGTGAGTGAAAAATTAGTGGGCGAAGAAAAAAAGATCGGGATACGGGGATAGGAATTGGAATTAAGCGGATCGGTACCGGCAATGGCTTCCTGCCAATTGGCAAAACCGTCGCTGTCCGAATCGGCACCGGGGTTAATACCATAAACGTTATAGGTCCACTCCCAAATATCGCTAATGCCATTGCCATTCAAGTCAACCATCTGGGCCGGGGCACGAAGGGTTACCAGGAAGAAAAATATCAACGCAACGATGCGCAGCCTGCCAGAAAAAAATTCGCGGCGATGGCAAATGGGTACCTCTGCTCTCATCTGCAGTATAATTTTTTGTGAACGTTGCCACCATCTCTTAGCGACCGGAGAAAGTCAACTGGTTTGCCGGTTACCGCAAAGGTATTAGCTGGATACATGATGGCAGCACAAAATACACGCTATTGCGGACGATTTTCTATTAAGAAATATTAAGAAAGGATGTGGACAAGAATGCCGAAACTCTCCGCCATGCTGCGGGCAACGTTCAGGCGCTAATTCCGGGACGCTTTTTCCAAAAGTTGGACAAGTTCCGTGGGATGCGAGCGCTGGACATTGTGGTCACCTTCCATTATCCACGCCGGCCAGCCGTAGGATTTGGCGCGGACATAAAACGGGTAGAAATCATCCTGGTCTGGCTGATTGCCCGGGTCAACAGTCAGGATATAGGTGGAAGGCACTTTCATGGCTACATCCTGGTTGGTCAGGGTAATGGGTTCGGAAAAACATTTTTCAGGCATGAGCACATCATGCGGCGGCGGCGGATCGCCCGTCACCCAAGGGTCTGTCACGTAGCCGTCTTTGATTGGTTTCAAAATTCGTTTGGCAATAATGGCATTAAAGTTCTCGCCGTTCCTGGGCAGCAACGCGTCCACGTAAACGACATCTTTAATCCGGTCGGGCACGCGGTCAGCCACACCAGTAATGACCATGCCACCGTAGCTGTGGCCGACGAGGACGACGTTGTGCAGATTCTCCCAAAGAATGACGTTGACGATATCCTGGATGTGCGTATCGAGGTCAATATTGGTATTGGAAATATTACTGTGCTCGCCCAGGCCGGAAAGAGTGGGACGATAAACGTCATAGCCGTCCGCAGTGAGCAAATCGTCTACGTGTTTCCAATCCCAGCCGCCTCCCCACGCGCCATGGACGAGAACAAATGTTATTTTAGAAGAAGACGGAACGGCCTTCGAGGGTTCGTTTGTTTTACATCCAGCCAGGATGAACAAAATCAAAAGACAAAATCCCAAGCGGATAGAAGGCTGATTCATGTGGTTGTGTTTTAAACATGGTGAGCGGCATGGAATTTGACAATGTTTTTCTTCGCATCCAGTGCCACATTACAGCCTAATTGAAATCAACCGGCCTTCGGTTTTTGAACCAATGACATGGTTAATGTGTGCCCGTCCAATTTTGCCTCCAAATGAAAGCCGAGCACTGCGGCGAACGTTTGGCATAAGACCAGCCCAAGCCCGGAATGCTCACGGTCGGTTCGCGATTTATCTTTTCGCCAAAGACGTTCAAACAGATGGGGCATATCGGCCGCGGTCAAATCATAAACGGTGTTACTGATAGTTAGTGCTTTCGCGTCTGCATTCCATTTGATATTTCCGTCCCCGCCTTCCGGGGTGTATTCAACGGCATTGGAAAACAGGTTCGCCAGGATGGA
>DATJYM010000185.1:0-2141 GCA_035499615.1 Candidatus Acidiferrales bacterium
TTTAATTGAAAGCGAAGATTTTATGCGACAGTCAAAACGTCTAGCGTTCGAATTTGAATGAAAGCAAAACGCGCGTGCGATATGCCTTCACCTTGCCGCCCTTGACTTTCAGATCCATTTTCACAACTTCGGCAATCCGCAAATCACGCAACGTGCGCGCAGCGGTTTCCACTGCATTTTTTCCGGCATCCTCCCAGGATTTCGTGCTGGTGCCGATCACCTCCACCACTTTATAGACTGATTCTTCAGTTTGAGTTTTTTTGGCCATATTATGTCCTTTCTATTCGTTTGTTGTGTGTTTGTTTTGCTTGCTTTATCGCGCAGAACCAGCAACAGCTGTTTCAGCCAAATGCTTTGCGTGCGGAATCGCGCCGCTCGCGCACAGGCTGTCAATCTCCGTCGCGTCAAATCCCAGTTCTTTGAGCACCGCTTCGTTGTGTTCACCAATTTCCGGAGCGCGCCGGGCAGGCACTTTGGCGATACCATGCACCTGTATCGGACTGCTGATTGTCGAGGACAGCTTGCCCCCAGCTCCGTCAAGCGGAACGACAATGTCGTTGGCTTTCAATTGCGGGTCGTTGATGACTTCCTGCGGCCCGCGCACGGCACCGAATGTGACGTGAACGCCATTGAAGACTTCATACCAATGCGTCATCGGCTGCGAATTGAACACTTCATCGAAAATGGCGGTGAGCTGCGGCATGTTCTGCATCAGTTTGGCGGGATCAGAGAATCGCGGGTCGGTCAGGAGGTCCTCACGGCCAATTGCTTTCGCCACGGCAACCAACTTGTCAGGCGTGACGATCAGAACGAACCAGGTGTCATCCGACGCGCGATAAACATTCAAAGCCGCATTCGCAGGATGCTTGCGGTCGTGCAGTCCGAAAAAATTCGCTTCGCACAGCGCGGCCTGGATGAAAACGCTCGCCGACCAGATACCTGAAGCGAGGAGCGAAGTCGTAACATAGGATCCCTTGCCGGTGCGCTCACGACGATAGAGTGCCGTCACAATCGCGGAATACAGACCTACAGCGGTTGCATTGTCACCGCTGCCGGCCACCGGCCAAGTCGGCGGCATGCCAGCGTCGCGCGTCAGGGACAATAAACCACTTCGCGCCCAGTAGGCCGTGATATCGAATCCCGGAAGATCGGCGTCGGGGCCTTTCTCACCGAAGCCGGTGAGATCCGCATAAATCAGGCGCGGATTCCACCGCGCGACATCGTCGTATTCGAGCTTCAATCGCTTGCGCGCGGGATGCGGTGTGTTGACGATGAGCACGTCGGCCCACTTGACCAGCCGCTCGAGCACCGGTTGAGCACTCGGAGATTTAAGATCGAGAGTGATGCCGCGTTTGTTGCGGTTGGCCAATTGGAAGGGATAGGCCTCTTTCGACTGTGGCTGCGGCGGGATCTTGTGCCCCGTTCTCCAGAGTTCGCCGCCGGGTGGCTCCACTTTGACGACGTCCGCGCCAAAGTCGGACAGAATTACCGCCGCGCTCGGACCGGCGATGAAGCTGGCCATCTCAACTACTTTCAATCCTGAAAAGATGTTGTCATTTGTCATATTATTCACTTTTTTGTTTCGCTGTTGATCGTCGTCATACCGTCTGAAGCTGGAGCAAGTGCTCTGAGGAATCACCTGCATCCCGTTCTTTCAGTTTCTCCAGCAACAAACAGATCCATTTCAGCAGGCGGGCCCGCACTTCACCGCGGTTTATCTCATTGAGCATTTCGTGTCGTCCGCCTGGGTAGAAATCATGAGAGATGTCTTCGAGACCTGCCTGCCGATAGCGATCAATCAGAATTCGGACGCCATGGACACGTTGTCCCACCGGATCCTCACTGCCCGAAAAGACATAGATAGGCAGGTCCTTCCGTATCCTGCCAAGACCATCAGGATCGGAAAGCCGGGGCGCTGCCGCGAGAAACGACGCGAAAGACACCGGCCGCAGTTCGGCAAAGCACAATGGGCTGGTGATGAATGCGTTCACCGACGCCTGGTCGCGGCTCAACCAGTCGAAAGGAGTCCGCGCCGGCTCGAAGGAGGCGTTCAGGACATTGCTCCCGGCCGGCGCCGAATTCATCAGCCGTGCAAGTCCGTCCAAGGCGCCTGAGCCGGACAGGATAAGTCCGTCAATTTC
>DATJYM010000186.1:0-3488 GCA_035499615.1 Candidatus Acidiferrales bacterium
CCGGCGACGAAAGCTACGGCGATGCCATCACGTCCTATTGCGCCCGGCACGGCATTTCCTACACCGTTTGGTGTTTCGACCCGCATTGGGGGCCATGCCTGATCAAGGATTGGAATTTCACCCCGACCCGGGCAGGCGCCTATTTCAAAAAGGCATTACAATCGCCACAACCTTGACCTCAACCCAATCATCCATCATGAAACAGATCCTGAGACCTCTGCAAAACCCGTGGCGGCGACGCCCTCGTCGCCCAAAACCCCCGATGTTCTCTAAGATTTCACCCCTTTGCTCAAGCGACGGGGCGTCGCTTCTACACTTTTGCAGAGGTCTCATCCTGTTTATCATCGCTGGTCTGACCTGCTTCAGCGCCTGCGGCCAGAAGTTTGACAACCTGGCATTGACGCCGCCGATGGGCTGGAACAGTTGGAACAAATTCGGCAATGCCGTAAACGAAGAATTGATCCGTGAGACCGCCGACGCGATGGTGGCCTCGGGGATGAAAGACGCCGGATACGAATTCATCAATATTGACGATACGTGGGAAGGAGAGCGCGACGGCCAAGGGTTTATTCAGCCCGACCCCCAAAAATTCCCTTCAGGGATGAAAGCATTGGCCGACTATGTCCACTCCAAGGGGCTGAAGCTGGGCATTTATTCGGACGCCGGTGCCCTGACCTGCGGGGGAAAACCCGGCAGCCGAGGGCACGAATATCAGGACGCCCTGACCTACGCCCAATGGGGCATTGACTACCTGAAATGCGACTGGTGCGGCTGCGAAGATTTGAATGCCAAAGGCGCCTATACGACCATGCGGGATGCCTTGCACGCGGCCGGCCGGCCGGTGGTTTTCAGCATCTGCGAGTGGGGCAACAGCAAACCCTGGGAATGGGCGGGAACCGTGGGCCATTTGTGGCGCACCACCGGCGACATTTACCCGTCCTTCGACAGCAAGCTGGACCACGGCACCTGGTATCAGTGGGGTGTTCTGCCAATTCTGGATCTGCAGGAAGGTTTGCGGAAATATGCCGGACCGGGCCGTTGGAATGACCCGGACATGTTGGAAGTCGGCAACGGGATGACGGCGACGGAAGACCGCGCGCACTTTTCGATGTGGTGCATGCTGGCGGCGCCATTGATTTCGGGAAACGATCTGCGGCACATGTCGAAGGAAACTGCGGAGATTTTGCTGAACAAGGACGTCATCGCGGTTGACCAGGACAAACTGGGGATTGAAGGATTCCGGTATTCGGCGGATGGCCTTCTGGAAGTCTGGTTCAAGCCGCTCGTTGACGGAAAATGGGCCATGTGTGTGCTCAATCGCAGCCCCCGACCGCAGAAGGTGCGGTTCGATTGGAAAGCGGAAAAGGTCAGCGATGATCTTTCCAAACGGGCGACGCGGTTTGACACGACGTTGTACAGCGTACACGATCTGTGGACAAAAAAGGAGCTGGGAACCACCGAAGATATTTTGAACGCCGACTTGCCGGAACACGATGTGTTAATGATGCGGCTCGACAAACGATAGGAACGATGAACGGGGGCAGGAATAAACGCGATCCGCATGGACAAAACACAAAAGCCAAAGCCGCTTGGAGTCCGGAGAAATCAAGCACGATGGGCCGCGGTGCTGGTCCTCGCTGCGATGGTCGTTTTACCGCTGATTTGTGGTTACGCGGCTGACACTGGAGTGTTCAATGTCCTCGACTTCGGCGCGCGTGGTGACGGCACGAATAATGACACCGTGGCAATCCAAAAAGCCATTGACGCCTGCGCGTCGCAGGGAGGCGGACAAGTCGTATTGCCGTCGGGGAAAACGTTCCTGACCGGCGCGCTCACGCTGCATAGCGGGATGGATTTTCATCTGGCGAACGGCGCCGTGCTCAAGGGCAGCGCGAACTGGCGCGACTACGGACACCCCGGCGCGTTGTTATTCGCGAAAGATGCCACCAACATCACAGTCTCAGGCAATGGGATCCTGGACGGTAACGATCGCGCCGTTTGGCAGCAACTGGCTGACGAAGAAGCCGGCGGCGACGTCAACAAGGCCGGCTGGTGGCCGGAATCGTTCACCGGTGATTGGTGGCCCTTTGATAAATTACCGAACCAACCGCAAACGCACGGTGGACGACCGATGATGATGATTTTCATCGGTTGCCACCAGGTTCGCCTGCACGATTTCACTTTGCGCAATGCCCCGAGCTGGACGCTGCATCCCATCGGTTGCGAAGATGTGGTCATTGACTCTATCAGCATCCACAACGCCTGGGACGTGCCCAATAATGATGGCATTGACGTTGACCATTGCCGCAATGTGCGGATTGCCAACTGCTTCATCGAGTCCGCCGATGATTGCATTGTCATCAAGAACACGCCGAATTTCGCGGCCTACGGCGGCTCGGCGCATATCACGGTGACCGGCTGCACCGTTTCCTCGCGCAGCACTGCGCTGAAGGTGGATGAGATTTATTCTCCGCCCGGCGCGCGCGACATCGTGTTTGCCGATTGCGTCGTGTTTCACAGCAATCGCGGGCTTTCGATCCAGAGCCTCGACGAAGGCGATATCGACAATGTGCTTTTCGCCAACATCACGGTTGAGACCGGCTTTCAGCCGCATAAATGGTGGGGCGCCGCTGAGCCGATTCACGTCAGCCATTTCCCGCGCACGGCCAGGACCAGATTGGGGCACGTCCGCAATATCCGTTTCAGCAACATTCTTTGCCGCGGCGAGAACGGGATTTTCCTGATGGGCTGGAGCAGTTCTCCGCTGCAAAACGTGATGCTCGACAATGTCCGGGTGGAAATCGCCAAAACCGGCAATGTGCCGGGCGGTTTTTACGATGAACGGCCGGTGGGCGTGTTTACCAACGGCATTTTTGAGCGCAAGCTGGCGGGCATATATGCGCGCGACCTCAACGGACTGACGCTGAGCCACACCGAGGTTGTTTGGGCCAAACCTTCGGAGAAGGTCTACGGCAAGGGACTGGATCAAAAGAACATCAAAAACCTGGAGGTGGACCGCGTCTCACTCGGTCCGTGAGTGGCCGCTTGCCAACGTCTGACCGTCGGACCTGATTCCTCCGGCTGCTTCGGTCCACGCTTGTCAAACGGCGCAAATTTTTGACAACCATCGCAGCGGTTGGCGCCGTAACGCCAATTGTCTTTGACAGAGAAATTCCCATTGCCCATTCTGCCTTTTGTCACCGCGAAACCAGGCAACAGCGAAGACGCGTTGGGTTTCCGCGATCTCCAAGTCCATCGGCTCTGACATGTCAAACCGCCGCAAAAGGAGCGCAGCATCCGCCAATATCCCGCGGGGTCCAACCCAGGATAACGAGGCTACCCGGGCGAAGCCACAGGTCACGGGCTGGCGGCTTTGGGCGTTCCGGCTTCTGGCCCTGGTGGGCGCACCGATCCTCTTCGTCGGTTTGCTGGAATTGGTTTTGAGACTCGCCGGCTTTGGCTATCCCACCGCGTTCCTGTTGCCAGCC
>DATJYM010000187.1:0-5988 GCA_035499615.1 Candidatus Acidiferrales bacterium
CCACTCAGCGGTCCGCCGATGGCGACGGCGACGGCAAGTTCAGCCTGGCGTGGAGCCGGTTCGGACAGGGGTTGGATCATCAAAATGAGATTGAGCCCCATCCCGACCAGGACAAACACGATGGTATAAATCGCGTAAGCGACCGAGAGGGTGCGTCCCCAGGATTTGAGAGATAACAGGCCCAGGCCGGCCGCCAGCAAAGCGGCACAGCTTAGCAGCCCCAGCGGAATACAAAGCTTCAGCCAAACAGCATAGGTTGCGCTTTGCCGCAGGAGCCGGATGACCGGGTCGCTTGAATCCCCCGGCAGAGAGAACAGGACGACGGAAGCCATCAACCCGATTACGGCGAAAGCCGCGAAGACAAAATTCAGAACTCCGAAAATGGTCACGGACGCTGGTCGTTGCATTTGTTATTACCCTTTCCTGGTATTTTGGACTATAGCAAGCGCCTGGAATTCAAAATTTGAGCCAACTTGTATTCGTAATCACCTGAATCCCCTCACTCCCGGCTGCCGGAAAGGGCGATCGGAAACCGGTTGAAGCAAGAGGTGCGCAACTTGACGGTGGCGCGATGCCAATGCGATGACAGCGGACCCCCGTCTCCGATCCGGCGTGTTTCCTGGCACAAGGCCTCTGCCAGCCGGCGGAGCCCGGCGCTCCGATGGCAGAGCCAAGCTGCGCCCATGAGAGCATGGTCATCAAAAGAAAGCTTGACCCCGAATCGTGACAATTATAACTTATTCTTAATGATGTACTTGGGGCCGCAAATATGCGGTCGTGTCCGGGCTGTCATTCTTGGCGTGCTCGTGGGAGTTGGTTTTGCATCCCAGTCTCATGCCGGGCGAACGGAATTGGATCTCGACGGCACGTGGCAGTATCAGAACGTCAGTCAACTCAGCTATCCGCCCACCAATAACTGGCAGACCTGTCTTGTGCCCGGCTTTCTTTCCGGCTGGCAATACCAGCACGCGTGGTTTCGCACCACATTTTCGTTGCCGTCCGCCCTGGCGGGCACGCAGCTTCAACTCAAATTTGGCGGCGTGAAATATAACGCCCAGGTCTGGCTCAATGGCATATTTCTCGGCAGTTATCTCAACGGCTACGAGCCGTTTGAATTTGACGTCACCGCCGCTGCGCGTGCCGGCCAGACCAACGAGTTAATTGTCGGGGTGACCGATTGGACAGCGACATTTTCACAGCCGGTGGATTTTAGCGCTCTGCCGGCCAGTGAAGATCCGCGCAACTACGTCACCAACGACATCCTCGCGCCCATCGGCGGACGGTATGAATTATATGGAATCTGGCAGCCGGTCAAAATAGTCAGCGTGCCGGCGGTATCCATTGCCGATGTGTTCGTTATGACTTCGGTGCGGTCCAACCAACTGACGGTCCGATTAACGGTGCGCAATGACAGCGCGACTCAGCAAACCGTCAACGTTGCCAACTCCGTTCTGGATGGCGCGGTCACTGCCTTGTCATTGCCGCCCCAGCAAATCACGGTTCCTGCAGGTGTCAGCACGCAGTTCGACATCACCGCGCCTTGGAGCAACCGCCATTTATGGTCGCCTTCGGATCCCTACTTGTATGACCTCGATACGGTGGTATCCAGCGGCACCGGCCAGGATGAATTGCCAACGCGCTTTGGTTTCCGCGAATTCTGGATTCAAGGCGGGCGCTTCTGCCTCAACGGCACGCCGATCAATCTGCTGGATACGGCTACCTGGCCGCCGACAGATCTGCAGGACACGAACCAGATCCGACAGATTCTCGAAGAGGTCAAAGCCGGGAACAACGTGGGCATCCGTTTTCACACCCAGCCCTGGGACGAATCCTGGTACAATGTCGCGGACGAAATCGGGTTGCTGGTGGTCGAGGAATGCGCGGTGTGGTGTGATCCGGCGGCGTACAAATTGAGTGACGCGACTTTCTGGACCAATTACACGCAACACGTTTCCGCCGCCGTCCAACGCGATCACAATCACCCGTGCATCGTCCTCTGGAGCCTGGAGAATGAAATCCTGCATTGCGGCGGGGAAAAACTGTATTCCGGCACCGAGGCGGATCTGGCCGCCCTCGGCGCGACGGTAAAAAACCTCGATCCGACGCGCCCGATTACTTACGAAGCCGATTTGGATCCAAATGGCGAAGCCGACGTGCTCGGTCTGCATTATCCGCACGAATTTCCCGACTACCATGTCTGGCCCAATGACGCTTACTGGATGAATCAACCCATTGCCCGTGATTGGATGCCGGGCGGCCAATGGACCTGGGACCGGTCCAAGCCGCTTTACATCGGTGAATTTCTCTGGGTGCCCGGGACGGAAGCGGAAGATTTCACGATTCTCTTTGGCGACGACGCCTATTTCGATCCGGCCTATTATCGAGACCGGTCGAAAGGCATGACGTGGCAGATGCAGATTCAAGCGTACCGCGCTTATGGCGTCAACGGGATGTCGCCCTGGACGGAGTTTGAAGATCCGAGCGTCGTGTGGGGCGTGTTCGATTTAAATCCGGGATCCAATTACCTCTATCAGGTGCAAAAGGCCGCGTACGAGCCCAACGGCGTTTTTGTGGACCAATACAACACGCATTTTTTCACGGGCCAAACCGTGCAGCGCTCATTGCATATTTACAATGATACCATGATGTCGAATAACTTCGTGTTTCTCTGGAAGGGAGGCGCGAGTTCATGGCAAAGCCTGGGGTTTTCCCTGCCGCCTGCGGGACAATGGCAAGGTACCATTTCCTTTCAAGCGCCGGCCACTGCCGGCCCGTTCCCGTTACAATTCGAATTGGATAACGCAACCGGCCTGGCTTACACCAACACCATTCTCTACTCGGCCATCCCGTCCACGACGCTTACGCTGCCCGCCGGAGTAAGGGTCGGTTTGTACGACCCGGCGGGTGCCACTGCCAGTTTATTGGGGCGCTTCGGAATTTCCTTTACTACGGTGACCAATCTGTACACCGCGTCATACCATCAATTCAATCTGCTGGTCATTGGCCAAAATGCGTTGACCGCCGGAGCCGTGCCGGAAGCCGGTTCAGGCACCGTTGCCAACCAATGGCAGAACTTCGCTGCGCAGGGCGGGTGGGTGCTGGTTCTCGAACAAACCAATTATCCAGCCTGGATGCCCGGCGGTTTACAGATACAAAATTACGACGCCAGCTTTGCTTTTCCCAATCCCAATCATCCGGTCACCGCCGACCTGACTGCCGACGACTTGCGTTGGTGGGCCGACGACAACCGCGTGGTAGTGGAAGCGATCAATTCACCGTCCGGCGGTAATTTTCGTGCGCTGGCGTCCATTGGTTCCGTAAACGGCCTCGCCTACGCCGCTGCAGTGGAAGTGCCGATCGGTTCGGGCGGCGTGCTTTGCTCGCAATGGCCGCTCATTGCGCGATTCGATGTCGAGCCGGTCGCGGGCGTGTTGCTACAGCACTTGCTCAATTACTGCGGTTCCAACGCCGGTCACCTTGCGCTCCATCCCGTCGCGTTGTTGGCGGAAACCAATTCACCCGCTGCCGTCAAACTGGCCCAATTCGGCTTGCTGGCGGAAAACTTCTCCGGCCATCTGACGAACTGCGATCCGGCCGTTTATCCCCTGCTCATCGTTGCCGGTGGCAATGCGGCCTGGCAGGAAGCCACCACGCAATTGTCCACTCTTACCAACTATGTTGCGCACGGGGGAAAACTGGTTCTGCACCGGCCAACGGACGCCTTCCTTGCCGCTGCCGAACCGGTGCTGTTTCCGGAACTGGATTACAGCTCATTGGCCCTTGGTCTGATCTTGCGCCATGACTCGACCAATGCCGCCGCGCACATTGCCAACGACGATTTGTATTGGGTCAGCCAGCCGGGAAATTGGAACCAGAACGAAGTGCTTTCCACCAACATTGCCGGCCGTTATTACCATAAAAAATTCAACCTGACGACGTATGATACCATTCAAGCCGAGAGCATGCCGATTCACACCAGCGGCGGAGCCAGTTCGGGGGGGTGGTTGCTTTGGGCAAACGGTTATGTGGCACAAAACATCAATGTCACGCAGGCAGGAACATATCTTTTCAATATCCTGGCCAGCGGCACACCCGCACTGGGCGGCTGGCCGGAAATGTCTTTGCAAATTGACGGTATCACGCAGGATTCCGTGACGGTGCCCACCAATCAACTTGCTTACTATACGCTCGGCGCCGATTTGACACCGGGCACACATCAACTGGCGGTATCATTTGACAACGACGCTTATGCCCCGCCGGAGGATCGTAATTTGTTTCTGGATCAAATCCTTTGGGGCCGCGATTCCGACTCTGATCCCTCCACGTTGCTCGCCCATCCCGGCGCGGTTGCCCAGGACCGCCGTGGTAACGGTCTGGTCATCCTGGACGAAATAGAATGGGACACCGAAACACAGAACGCCGCCAGGGCCGGGCGTTACGTTTGCAAATTGCTCACTGATTTGGGCGCCGTATTCCAACAATCGCCCGGGGCCACCATTGCGGCGGTCACGATGACCAATGTAAATGTGAATGCCTACTCCACGGCCGGCGGCCTCGCCCACCTCAACAGCAATGGTCGGATTGAAACGGTCGTCAATTTTACCGCCACCGGCAATTACACCTTCACCATGGTGGCTGGCGGCGACGCGGCAGCAGGCGTGATGCCTCAGATCGGCGTGACGGTTGATGGCGGCGTGCGGACGAACTTTTTCCTCACCACCACCAATCTGGCCGCCTACACGGTCACCTTGTTTCTAACGGCCGGCACGCATGCCATCGGGTTTGCCTTTCTAAACGACTACTACGCACCGCCGGAAGACCGGAATGCCTTCTTCAGTCAATTGACGGTTACGCCGTTACCAACCTTCCCGATCATCGGTCTGGACACGGACATGGCACAACATGCGGTGACGTTGCGATGGGAAACCGCGCCGAACGCCGCCTACGAAGTCCAATTCAACCCCAACCTGCAGCCGACCAATTGGCAATCACTGGCCACCGTTACCAGCAGCGCCAGCATTACGAGTTGGCAGGACGACGGGAACTTGTCCGGCACGCCACCTTTGACTCCGGCTGCCCCGCAACGATTCTATCGGGTTCAGCGGACCGGTCCTTGAAGGCGCCTTCCGGTTTCGTCCCGGCTGCCCGCGAATGTTGGACTGAAAGCAAAAAGCCCGGAGAAATTTCCCCGGGCTTTTTTGAAAGACTGGCGGCGACCTACTCTCGCAGAACCTATAGGACTACTACCATCGGCAAGACTGCGTTTGACGGCCGAGTTCGGAATGGGATCGGGTCGGACCACAGCTTTATGGCCACCAAATTAGTTGAGGGTTGAAGGTTGAGAGTGGATGGTATGGGCCATCACTCACAACCGACCCTTAAATTTCAAAAGAACATTGCCGAAACGGCTCCGGCGATTCTCTGAAAACTACACACAGGGAACACGGTACAATTACAACTCGCGAGTTGAAATCGCTATCTTCGCTGCGTGAACCGTTGCCTTGTGAATCATTGAAATCGGTTGCCCGATGAAACAATGCACAATTTAACGGGTTAACGCCCCAAAAAATAAGCGATCAAGCCGCACGACCGATTAGTACCAGTCAGCTAAACGTCTCACGACGCTTACACCTCTGGCCTATCAAACGGGTGGTCTGCCCGTGGTCTTCAGGGAGCTTGCGCTCCGGGAGACATTATCTTGGGAGGAGCTTGGCACTTAGATGCTTTCAGCGCTTATCTCTTCCGCACATGGCTACGCAGCGATGCCCCTGACGGAACAACTGCCACACCAGAAGTGCGTCCAACCCGGTCCTCTCGTACTAAGGTTGGAACCCCTCAAGTCTCCTGCGCCCACAGTGGATAAGGACCGAACTGTCTCACGACGTTCTGAACCCAGCTCGCGTGCCGCTTTAACCGGCGAACAGCCGGACCCTTGGGACCTTCTCCAGCCCCAGGATGCGACGAGCCGACATCGAGGTGCCAAACCGG
>DATJYM010000188.1:0-8628 GCA_035499615.1 Candidatus Acidiferrales bacterium
TGTAAGGCGCAAGCTGGTCGGTTTTCAGATCGCGGCCCGGACGGTTGTATTGTTCGATGACGTTGCCGCCGGCCTTGACGTAATCGAACAACGCCGGCAATTGCGAAACCAGGTCCGTGCGGACATTGAACGCACGCACACCGACGACCACGGCATCAAATTCCTTCAGACGATTCGTGGTGAGGTCATCGCCGGCGAGCATGGTCACCTCGTAACCCATATCTGCCAGACTCTGCGCCACATCATCACCGGCACCAGGAAGGTAACCGACACGATGGCCGCGGATGGCGAGTCTCAGGCAGATGGCCTTGAGCCGGGCGGGCGGTTGCAGCAGCAGCAACGGGATGTGCGGATAGTTGATTACTACGCGTTCGTTGTCGAAGGTCTTTCCGCCGATTTTCGCCTCGGCGATAATATTGGCGGTTGTTGGTTCCGCCGGCGCGGTAACTTTAAACGTAAACTGTGCTTTGTCTCCGGCGGCTTTCAAATGGAACCATTGCCGCGCGGGTGAAACTTTCCAGCCTGCCGGCGCGTCCAGGTGCAAACTGCCGGTAGTGTCAGGACGTGCTGCGGTCACCTCCACCGTTATTGGTCGCTTCGCCCGGGGCGCGAATAAACTGACTTCCGATCCCAGTTTGAGTGACACCGGCGAAATCACGTCCAGATCTCGCGTCTCGCCTTCCACCCGGTTGGCCGTGGTTTGCACCGGCTGTTCGGGAACAATCAAAGTCTGCCCGCCTACCTCAAAAATTTGTTCCACTGGAAAGACCGGCGGATTTTCCGGCCGGCCGATAAGTGCCGGGTCTGCAACGCGAAACATGCCCGCGGTATGATCCTGACGCAGCCAATACGGCTGGCTCAATGGCGTATGGGCCGGCAGTATTTCGGTCGAGTCGCGGCTGATCGCCACGTTGGTGGAAAGATCCGCCCCCACGGCAAATTGGGTGTTGATGGCCGGGTACCGTGCCGCCGTCCAACGGACGGGGACGATGTCCGAGCTGACCGCCGCCGTCATACTCATCTTGAGCGTCTCGCCGGGCACGACTTCAGCTTGCGGAATGGCCGTCTGCACGGTCAGCCCGAGACATTCCTGGATGATATGGTCCAATTGCCGCCGCTTTTCAGCGACCACCGGATCGTCACCCGCCAGACCGGCCAAAAGCCTTTTGATGTCCAACAACGCCGGAACGCTGGCGGCACGGTCTTGCGGATTAAATTTGGCGATTACCGCATCAGCCATCGTTCCAATTTCCGCTCCGCCGGGTACCCGTGACCAGGTCGTGTCCACCCCGTCCATGATGTCATTGGTTGCCGGTTCGCCCTCGAGCAGTGCAAACGATTCCGACCTCGGCCCGTTGCCGCCGCCGAAACCGGTGAAATTACCGAAACCCTGCGTCTTGTGCATCGAACGGCTGCGGGCGGCGATCTCCGTGAACGACTCGCCGGACACGGAATCTTTGCCGCCGACATCGATCCGGATCACGTTGGATACATTTCCAGCACGCTGAAATCCACCCATGTTCCAGAGAAGGCGTTTGGGTTGCCATGGGGCCAGCCCTTCGCGGAGCTGGTCGGGAAACACATCGGGATTGCCGCTTACCTTGAACGCTTCCATGGCCAGCACGGTCGAGGCCGTATGATGTCCGTGGGTGCCGCCAGGCACCGGTGAAAACCGGGTGATGACCACGTCGGGGCGAAACTCGCGAATAACGCGCACCATATCGGACAAGACCTCCTGCTTGTCCCAAATACGCAGCGTCTCCCGGTAATCCTTGGAAAAGCCAAAATCCACTGCCCGTGAAAAGTACTGCCGGCCACCGTCAATACGCCTGGCAGCGAGCAATTCCTCGGTGCGGACCACGCCCAATTCGTCACCGAACACCGGGCCCAGCACGTTCTGGCCGCCATCGCCACGCGTGAGCGAAAGGTAGGCGGTGCGGTAATGGCGTCCTCGTGAGAGATAAGCGATCAACTCGGTGTTCTCATCGTCGGGATGCGCCGCGACGTAAAGCACACTGCCCATCTCCCGAAAACTGTAGAGACCCTGCAAAATGACGGGAACCGTCGTCGGCGCAGCGACCTGCGCGGCGCCCGGAAAGCATACCAGCAGGCACGCAACGATGAACGCAAACCGGGTGAAACCACCTGTGAGTGGCGCGGGACACGGGACACGGGGCACGTGACACGAATTCGGCCGGACTTGCGATGACTGAAATCTTGTCACTTGCCACCATTACTTCTGAGTCGTGAAAGGCACGGAAAACTGGGTTTTTTCCCACATCAATTTCAGCACACCGCCACCTGATGGGTTTTTTTCAATGGCCATGGTGAACTGGTCCACGGATTTGCCCAACGCCTCCTTCTGCAAATCCACCCGCGCCAAATCATGCGTTTGGTCCACCGGAATTCCCCAGCCGCCGAGGCGCGTGCTGATGGCCAGTTGGGACGCGCCGTTTTCCTTCGGTACCATGTAAAGGGTGTAGGCTCCGGCCGGGATGATCTTCCCGCCCAGCTCAAGCGGCTGTTGCGTGATGAGGGTCGTGGCCTCGTCCGCGCCCATGCGCCAAGGCTCGTCGTACGGTACCAGCCCGCCCCAGATTTTGCGGACTTCGCTCGTGCCGGGCTTGACCGTGTAGGGCCGGCCGTAAGTGATGGTGATGCGGTCGCCGTCAATGCGCGCGCTGAAGGTTTCGTGGGGGCTCATGTGCCGTTCCTGGGCCATGGCCGGAAACGCGCCGGCCAGGGCAACGGTCGTGATGGCGAGGGTGGATATGAGTTTTTTCATGTTAATATGACAGTAAGTTGTGGTTTCTGTTGAATTCAGGGACGAATTATCACGGTTGCTGGCTCGCAATCAAATCCTGGTTCATTTTCACAAACGAACTGCCGGGGCCTTCGGCTTTGACGGCCAGTTCGGAGGATTGTTTGGCGGCGGCAATGGCGCCCGCCTTGTCCCCTTGCCTTCCCAATAGCTGCGCCTTCAAATGCAGCATCTCGTAAGCGATGCGGGGATTATCCGCGAGGCCGGCGTTGACCCATTCGAGCGCCTTTTTCTGATCCAGATCGTGGTTGTAATAAAACGTGGCCGCCTGGAAATAAAAACCGTCCTGCTTTTTGCCGGGTGCCGCCATGGCCGCCTCAATTTGCGGGACGAGCTTGCTGACTACATCCACCTCCAGATGGATTGGTACGACCGTCCGGTCCCAGACCAGGTCCAGCAGGGCCGACTCGTCGCGGATGCGATTGAATTCAATGGCGAAGGTCTCGATCCGCGTGTCCGTCAACGTCACCGGCGTAACCGGGAATCGTACGACGTCATCCTTTTCGTTATATTGAAACGCTCCCCATTGATTGGCGCCCTTGTTGATGATAATGGTCCATTCATCCTCACCCGGAATGGTAAACAGGGCATAGGTGCCGGCGGGAATATCGTGGCCTTCCAGTTTCACCGGCGTGCTGAAGGTGATTTTGGTGGCCTGGTTGGCCCCGGTGCGCCATACCTGACCGTAAGGCACAATACCGCCGAAAATCGTCCGGTCCTTCACGCCGGGCCGGGAGTAGGCAATTTCAATATCCGTCAATCCGACGCGTTGTTTCAGGGTACAGGCGGGGCTGGCGGCGGGAAAATTGACTCCGGCAGTCTGGGCCGGTAGCCGCGACGTGGAGATCAGTCCGCCCGCCAACGCGAGCGCGAACCGCAGGGTGGTTGCATTCATGGTGCTGGGAAACTTATAAGAAGTGAACCGAAACGAAAGGGGAAAATGTCCACCCATCCCGGCAACCCCAAACCCTTTATTTTGATGGTGCCGACGGAGGGGGTCGAACCCACACATCCTTACGGATACCAGATTTTGAGTCTAGCGCGTCTGCCAATTCCGCCACGTCGGCACTGAACAGCTAATATATTTCAGCGCGGAACGAAGTAAATCAATTTCGAGATGTCCGATTGCGGCGAAAAGGGCCGGTTTTGAGCGAAGGGTTTCTCGTCGGCAACTCACCGGCACTGCTTGCCCGCAACTCCGTTAAAGTTTTTCTTGATTAAATTGCCACGTCCTCCATTGATGTGCCGGTAGGCCGCTCTGAGGGGGATCCGGCTCAAATCAGTGCAGAAATCTCATGTTATCGTGCAAAAGTTAGTAATTATTTAAGGCGGGAGAGAGGGTATTATTGTGGTGCATCACGGAATGGATGCTTTATGTCAGAATTATTGAAACTGGAAAAATTTTCGTTTGGAGTCGGGGACCGTTTCGCACATCAGGCCAGGGCGCAACTGCGCGCCTTTATATTGGCCGCCCAACAAGGCGTGGAGGTCACCCCCGTCTGGAACAAATCAAACCGGGAGCACGTCATTGTCGGTTCCGAGCCGGCCGGCGCCCGGGCGGCGGTGGAGGTGGCGGTGAAGGAATTGCGCTGGACCAGGGCCTATCACGTGGATGCCGATCATATCCAGCTGGGAACGGTGGACCGGTTTATCCCGCACTCGGATTTTTATACGATCGATGTGGCGGATTGGATTGGCAAACCGGCCGAAGCCAAGACAGTGAAGGCCTTCATTGAAGGCCACCCTGAACTGGTCGGACGGATTTCCATTCCCGGGATCGAATGGCCGTTTCAAACCACGCTGGCGGAGGTGGAGGCTGTGGTGGGCAAGTATCTGCTGGCGGTGCAGGAGGCCGGAAAAATCTACCGCCACATTGCCGCCGTGAAGGGCGCAGGGAAGTTCATTACCGAGGTTTCAATGGACGAGACCGACAGTCCCCAGACCCCGCCGGAGTTGTTGATCATCCTGGCGGCCATCGCCGACGAAAAAATCCCGATCCAGACCATCGCGCCAAAGTTCACCGGGCGTTTCAACAAAGGCGTTGATTATGTGGGGGACGTGGCCCAGTTCGAGAAGGAGTTCAATGAAGATCTTGCCGTCATTGACTTTGCCGTAAAACAATACGGTCTGCCCGGCACCTTGAAATTAAGCGTGCATTCCGGCAGCGATAAATTTTCCATTTACACGCCGATGCGCGAGGCGTTGGCGCGGTTCGAGTCAGGACTGCACATTAAAACAGCGGGGACGACGTGGCTGGAGGAAGTGATTGGGCTGGCCGAAGCGGGGGGTGACGGATTGGCCCTGGCGAGGGAAATCTATGCCGGCGCCCTGGCGCATGCTCAGGAGCTTTGCGGGCCTTACGCCACGGTGATTGATATCGATTTCAAAAAACTGCCTTCCGCCGCCACCGTCAATGGCTGGAGCGCAAAACAATTCACTTCGGCGCTGCGTCACGATCAAAGTAACCCGGCATTCAATCGACATCTGCGCCAATTAATCCACGTCGGCTACAAGATCGCCGCCAAAATGGGCAACCGGTATCTGGACGCCCTGGACAAGTATGAGGATTCCGTGGCGAGAAATGTCACGGCCAACCTCTACGAGCGCCATATGAAACCCCTGTTGGTTGGCACAGGCCGGGTTACGACCCGACCGGCGGCGGTTTCGACGCAGGAGGCGGCGGCGTCGGTATGAAATTCGTACACGAGGATTTTCTCCTGCAAACCCGGACGGCTCGGCGCCTCTACCATCAATTTGCTGAAACCGAGCCGATTTTGGATTATCACTGTCATCTTTCGCCGAAGGACATCGCGGAGAATCGGCAGTTCAAAAACCTGTTCGAGGTCTGGCTGGAAGGGGACCATTACAAATGGCGGGCGATGCGTTCGAATGGTGTCGCTGAGCGCTTCTGCACGGGTGACGCCGATCCCTTTGCAAAATTTCAGGCCTGGGCGGCGACGGTGCCGCATACGCTGCGCAATCCGCTTTACCATTGGACCCACCTGGAATTGCTGCGTTATTTCGGCATTGACCGGTTGCTCGATGAGGCCAGTGCCATCAGTATCTGGAAGGAAGCCAACCGGCAGCTCGCCACGCCGGAGCTCACGACGCAGGGAATCCTGAAGAAATTCAACGTCAAAACGGTTTGTACGACCGATGATCCGGTGGATGATTTGAGCCACCACAAGGCCATACTCGCCGGTGATCTGGAAACGCGCGTTTTCCCCGCATTCCGTCCGGACAAGGCGCTGGGGGTTCAGCAACCGGAACAATTTAATCCATGGGTGTCCCGATTATCCGAGGCCAGCGGCATTGGGATCGGGAATTTTTCGGAGTTTTTGGATGCCCTGCGTTCCCGCCATGATTATTTCCATGCGCAGGGGTGCCGCCTGTCCGATCACGGTCTGGCTCAATGCTATTCGGCATTTTGTTCAGAAAGGGCCGCCGCGGCGATTTTCGGCCGGGCCCAAAAGGGCAAGCCGGCCACGCCGGAGGAACAGGCGCAGTTTTCCGCCTTTATGATGCTCATTTTCGGACAGCTTGATGCGCAGAAAGGCTGGACGAAGCAGCTCCATTTGGGAGCACTGCGCAACAGTAATACGCGGCTGCTCCGCCAGTTGGGGCCGGACACGGGGTTTGATTCCATTGGCGATTATCCCCAGGCCGGCGCCCTGGCGGCTTACCTTGACCGCTTGGACCAGGAGAAAGCGCTGCCCAAGACGATCATTTATAACAACAACCCGGCGGATAATTATGTCTTCGCGACCATGCTGGGCAATTTCCAGGACGGCACCATGGCCGGCAAAATCCAACTGGGTTCGGGCTGGTGGTTCCTCGACCAGAAAGAGGGCATCGAATGGCAACTCAACGCCCTTTCCAATCTCGGGCTGCTTTCGCGCTTTGTCGGCATGGTGACGGATTCCCGCTCGTTCATGTCGTATCCGCGGCACGAATATTTCCGGCGCGTGTTATGCAATCTGGTTGGACGCGACGTGGAGAACGGTGAGATTCCCGACGATGACTCCCTGCTCGGACCGATGATCCAGAATATCTGCTATGCGAACGCGCAGCAGTATTTGCAGTTGCCGACGGAGGGTTCAAACCGGGATAATCGCTCCCGGACGACTCCGCGTTCCGGCGCGCGCGCCAACCCGCCTGGCCGCCGGGACAAATAAAACGCGATCGCTTCGTCCCGGTCTTCCGATCAGCGCACCACGCTGTCGCGAAATTGCTTGGGAGACATTCCGGTAGCCTGCTTGAACGCCACACAGAAGGTGTTCGCGCTTTGATAACCGCACTGGCCGGCGAGGACTTCCAGTTTATGGGTGGATTCGGCCAGCAACCGCTTGGCGCGTTCGATTCGCACCCGTTGCAGTTCCTGCCCCGGGGTGCGTCCCACATTTTCCAGGAAGGCCTTGTGCAATCCCCGCCGCGACATCGCAGCCACGCCGACGAGGTCCTTGACCGTGATGGGTTCGGCGGCATGTTCCCAAATAAACCGGAGGCTGTTGGCCACTCCTTTATGGTTGATGGCCAGGAGATCGCTGCTTTTGCGGGTGATGATGCCGGTCGCGGGGACGCGGATGGGCTTTTTGGGCGGGCTCTTGCCATTCATCAAATCCTGGAGCAGGGAGGCGCCGGTATAACCCAGGGTTTCCAGATTGGTGTCCAGGCTTGATATGGGCGTGTGCATGGTGTTTGCGGCCAACAGATAATTTTCCGCGCCGACGATGGCCACCTGCTCCGGAACGGTCAGGCCCGCGCTCTCACACGATTCCAGCACGTCCATGGCCTGTTCGTCATTGGCCGCGAAGACCGCCAATGGCTTGGGTTTGGACTTCAACTGCGTGAGCAGCCATTTGCGTTTGTACTTCCACTGCTCTCGGTCATTACGAAACGCGGGGGATTCGTGCCATCGCAGCCAGGTACATTCGCGATCGGACCGTTTCAAGGCTTCGAGGAAACCGCGGCCGCGTTCCTCATAAGACCAGTTGTCGCTGTCGCTGTAGTATAGAAAATGGTGAAATCCCCTGGATAAAAAATGCTCGGCCACCAATTGGGCGGCGTGGGCGTGATCCTCCAAGACCCGGGGGAAGCGCAATTGCGGCCGGCGAAAGCTGAAATCCACGGTGGGCTTTTTGGCCGTGACCACAAATTCCGCGAGGTCATCGCCCGCACCGAGCCAGGCCAGAATCCCGTGGCCTTCCCAGCCCCAGGGAATCACCTTTTCGCGGGTGAGATTGGCGGAAAGATGCCAGTCATGTTCCTGGGCGAATTTCTCAATCCCGCGGTGCAACCGGTAGTCATACCATCCGAGGGCAATGAGCACCCGCTTTTGTTTATTGCGCATGACGGGGGGAAGTTGACCGGGACGCAGGCACTTTACAACCGATTTTTTTACCACGGACCTGCCGGCGGGAGGCGATTCAAACCCGGAACCGGGTTTCGGAAGTGAGCCTGGCCCGGTTCGACGGTATGAAAATATAGACCTAAGGCCGGATTGGGTGCTCAATTTTCAAACAGGTTTGCAACAATACAAGGGTGACACCGACGATTGTTCAGGTAGGATAATACAATCAATCAATGTTAAGCGAAACCGCAATTATGCACACGACATTGAGTAACGGTGGATTGCAGTGAGGCAGGTCTATTAACTTACAAATTAAATTAACGTGTCCATCTCGAACCTTCTGGAGATTCCTATGAAACAAATTCGTTTAATTCTGGTAATTGCTCTGGGTTTTATTCTTGGCCAAAGTGCTAAAGCCACGACGATTGTCACAGAACAATTTCAAGATTACGCCACC
>DATJYM010000189.1:0-4972 GCA_035499615.1 Candidatus Acidiferrales bacterium
AGGGCGAGGCGAATTTCGAGCGGGCGCACCAATACAAGACATTGCTGCCGGCGATGATTACCGACTGGCGACGCACATTTCAGCAGGGCGATTTTCCATTTTATATCGTGAGCCTGCCCGCGTTCATGCACCGCCGCGATCAGCCGGGTGAGGACGCCTGGGCCGAACTGCGCGAGGCGCAGGCATTGACCGCCAGCACCGTGAAAAATTGCGGCCTCGCCGTCACGGTGGACACCGGCGACGCCGACAACATTCATCCCATCGATAAAAAAGTTGTCGGCGACCGGCTCGCGTATTGTGCCCTGGCCGGCAATTACGGGAAAAATGTCATCTGCACCGGGCCAACTTTTGCCGGGATGACAAAACTTCCGGGCGCGCTCAAACTCAACTTCGGCCATGCCAACGGCGGGTTGGTGGTAAACGGAGACAAGCTGGCGGAATTCTCCATTGCCGGCAGTGATCGCAAATGGTTTTGGGCGGATGCGCGGATCGAGGGCAACTCCATCGTGGTTTCCTCGCCAAACGTGTCCGAACCGGTGGCGGCGCGCTATGCCTGGCAGGCCAATCCGGCAGCCACTCTTTTTAATGGAGCAGGCCTGCCGGCGGTTCCGTTTCGCACCGATAACTGGCCCGGCGTGACTGACAATCACAAGCCGTGGTAGGTTCCGTCAGCGAACTTTTCCAGCCGCCTCGCCGTCAACCATCTTCAGCCCCGCCCGCAGGAACCCAAGCGCGTAGGCCATCCCGGCGTGCCACGGCGCCGCGCAGTTCATCTGTGGCGCGTGGTCGGGAATAATCACGCCGTTGAAATTGTTCCCTTTCAAAATGCGCAGCACCCGCAACACATCCACATCGCCGTCGTCAATGAAGGATTCCTTGTAGAACGGCACCTTGCCGCGGACATTGCGCAAATGGACATAGGCCAGTTTGTTCTGGCGGCTGTAACGTTCGACGGTTTCGTAAATGTCGCCTTCCGTCATTTCGGCCAGCGTGCCAACGCAAAATTCGAGCGCGTTGGATGGACTGGGTTTCAAATCGATCAACCTCTGGTAAAGGTCCGGCTGATAAACCAGGCGCGGCTGGGCACGAACCGTCGGCAGGGGCGGATCATCCGGATGCGCGGCCAGCCTGACCCCCGCCTCCTCCGCGACCGGAACCAGTTCATCGAGAAAATATTTCAGCCGTGCCCACAGTTGCGCGGAAGTCGCGGACGGGACCATGCCCGGCGCGGCATTTTTGTCATAGACCATGTTCCAGGCCATGCCGTTGGGCACCGGAGTTTCAAACGGCCCATCCATGCCCACCGCCTCAGCTTCCCCGCGTGCGAATTTGCCCTTGATCCGTCCGGCCACCCCGGCGATGGAAAAATTATAACCGAACACCGGAATGCCCGCCCGGCCGGCATTGCGGATCATCGTCTTCAGATTTTCGATCTGCTGAAGTTTTTTGGAGCCATCCAGCAAAACATCATGCCAGTGCGCCGGATCAAAATTTTCGATGGCTTCAAGCTCAAGTCCCGCGGCGTTGATTTCCCTTTTTATCGCAGCCAGCTCCTCGAACGACCAGAGCCGGTCCGGGTCGCCCGCCAATCCCCAGCCCGTGTCGTCACCGACCGGCTGGTCGCCGGGTTGATTGCTTCGCGAGGAACGAAAATAATCCACCAGATGGATGACCAGGTGCGTGCAACCACATTGCCGGGCAAAACGATAATGATCCGCGTCAAGTTGATGCCGGTAAAGTCCAAGCCCGAGTTTCATTTCAGGCATTATGACGGCCAGAACGAGGCAAGTAAATTGTCGTCTAACAGCCTGTTAAAATGAAGGAGACGACGTGAGGAGTCTCTGACTTGATTCTTAAATGCGATGAAATTTGAGACTCGTTACCTCGTTTCCTGACATCAAATGAATTTTGCAACGGGCCCCTAACGATGCCCGGTCAATTTGATTCCTGTCGGTCTCGCCGAAAGAACCCGCGCGGTGTAACGGCGGGTCACTTTGCCAATCAGGCCTTGGATTCAGCAATGATTTTCATCGCCGCCAGGGTTAGCGCCGTGATTTTGTCCCACGCATTTTCCTTGATCAGTTTGCGCTCCGTCATCCACGAACCGCCCACCGCCGCGACTTCCGGGACGGCGAGATAATCCGGCAACGTCGCAGCCGTAATGCCGCCGGTCGGAATGAATTTCACTCCGGCGTGGCCGAAAGGCCCGCTCATGGCCCGCAAAGCGTTCACCCCGCCGAAGGTTTCAGCCGGGAAAAATTTCAAGTGCCGGCAGCCCAATTCCATGGCGCACATGACTTCCGTTGGCGTGACACAACCCGGAAACATCGGCAGTTTGTTCTCCAAAGCGGTTTTGACGACGGTTTCGCTCAAGCCCGGCGAAACGCCGAATTGCGCACCCGCATCCAGCGCATCCTTGACCTGATCCGCCGTCAGCAACGTGCCCGCACCTACGATCATCCGTGGGCAGCCTTTGCAGATGCGGGCGATGGATTCCGCCGCAGCCGCAGTGCGAAATGTGACCTCGATGACCTCAAGTCCGCCGGCGAGCAGTGCCTCGGCGAGCGGCACCGCATCCTCCGGACGGTCAATGACGGCGATGGCAACCAGCTTTTGTTTAAAGATTGATTCTGCGTTCATGAATGAACATGTCATGCGGAACGAAGCGGCGTGGTGGCTGCAATGATTCTCCCGCGACTTTGGTATCGAAGCCCGGAAATAGCCGGCGACAAGTGTGTCACCGCCGCTCTTCCGGACATATTTTTAATAGGCATATTACGCTGCGGCACTTTGGTTTCTTCGGGCAAAAAATCCTTTACGGAAAGCTTGCCCAGATAAGAGCGAAAATTAATTTTGTTCCATTCACTGTGCAAGCAACATTTCCGGTTTCAATTCCGGCTCAGTCGAACCACAAACATCAAGATTGGAAGGCCCGCCGGTGGTGACTGGCCATCAATAATCTGTCGAGGCTGGGGGACAAACGGGTTTGGCGCCGGTTTTGGATTTAGCATCGAATTGGCGAGTGAAGCAGGGAAAACCATCTTTATCCCGTTGGACCGATTTTTACTTGTAATAAATTTAACTTATGTTTTACTTTACGCGTTGCGGAATCTTAGAAGCCCCAAGTTTTATGAAGACGCATGCATTGTTAATCACTTCAACCTTACTGCTGCCCTTCTTCGTTGCCAATGCCACAGCCCAAAGCTTCGTGACCAACGGCCTCGTTGCCTACTATCCATTCAATGGCGATGCCAATGACGCCAGCGGCAACGGAGACAATGGCACTGTAAACGGAGCCATTCTGACGATGGATCGCAACGGCATTACCAACTCGGCCTACAACTTTAACGGCACCAACAACTATATTAGTTTTCCCACGGTCCCTACCGCTCAGGTTGATAATTGGACCATCAGTGCGTGGTTGAAGCCGGGTTCCACGAACCAGATCGGTATTGCCATTGGCATGGGCTTTGATAACGGGAGCACTGGTAATGGATATTCCCTTGGCATTGCTGAACCTGTTGCGATGACTCCCGGAAACCAGATGTTTTCGCTGTTTGGTGGCCTTGGCCAAGTACCCGGCGGCTACCATTTTACAGATACCAATCAGTGGTACCAAGCTGTCATGTTGAGAAGTTCCGGTGTGCTCAAATTTTACTTGAACGGTGTCCAGACACCCAATACTTCCACGAGCACACCCCTGACTCCGGCAGCCTTCAGAATAGGATCGAATATTGGTTTGCGATTCTTCAATGGTGTGATTGATGACGTCCGAATCTACAATCGCGCCCTTTCTTCCAATGAGGTTGCCTCTTTGTATGCATATGAGTCTGGTATTTGTACGCCTTACGCAGCCCAAGCTACGACTCTGGTGGTCAATGGATTTGTGGTAGGCGCTACCATCACCGATTTCGGTTGTGGTTATACCAATACTCCGCAGGTTCGGATTCTCAACGGCGGCGATGGCGGCGCGCAGGCCGCTTCGGTGGTGAGCAATGGCTTTGTTGTGGCAATCAACATCACCAACCCGGGTGCCGGCTACACCAATGCCCCGCTGATCGTCATTGACCCTCCTTTCATTTCGAATCCGGTACTTGCGATTGCGCCCGTTTCGATGCTCACTTTCAGCAACCTGGTGGTCGGCACGAATTATCAGTTTCAATTCTACGATCCCAATTCAACCAATTGGCTCAATCAAGGCGGCACCTTTTCCGCCGGCAACACGGTTTATACCCAGACGGTGGCCGGGGCGACTGATGGTTCCAATTATCGCCTGGCGGTCTTGCCCCTGCCAATCCAAGCCAAGGCTACGGCACAGGTGGTCAACGGATTTGTGACTGGCGCAAACGTGTCAATACCCGGATCAGGCTATGTCACTCCGCCAGCCGTGGTGATCACAGCGATCCAAGGAACCAATGCGGTGGTAACGGCGAACATCAGTGGCGGCCATGTCACCAGCTTCAATATTCTAAATCCCGGAGGAGGATACTTCAGTCCGGTGACAGTCCAAATTGATCCTCCGCCAGTAATGTCGATCTCTCCAGGCGCAATGACAGGATTCCGTTTGGATTCAAGGAACCTCGTACCATACTATAATTATCAAACCCAAAGCCGGGCTGACTTGTCTTCCGCCTGGACGAACTTCGGCCAATTCACTCCAACGGCAACGACTTATTCACAATATTTTTTCCCGACAAACACCAGCAGCTTCTTCCAAGTTCAATATTTGCCATAACCCCCGAAGGTGACAGACTATCGAGTCGGCCCTACGGCAATGTAACTGGGATCCCCGACCGAATTTCTTGGCATTATGCGTGTGTAATGCTTGCCACATGCCTCTCCAATCAGTCGTCCATCAACCTCTTCAGTGTTTTTAGCGGAGCTAAATTAATTTTGGATTTTTTGCCACAAAGATTTCACGCCACGGCACTGGCTGGCGAAAACACTCAGAAAATTTCCACGAAGATATCCC